>DXDT01000231.1 GCA_019115335.1 Candidatus Brachybacterium merdigallinarum | reverse complement strand
CTTCGGGACCACCGGCTACGACGGCCCGAACCCGCCGGCCGGCCCTCCGCACCGCTACATCTTCACCGTGCACGCCCTGCCGGTCGCCTCGCTCGAGCTCGCCCCCGACACCCCGCATGTGCAGGCACGGTTCGCGATCTTCACCCAGCAGCTGGAGTCGGTGTCCTTCACGGCCACTTACCAGGTGAAGAACTGACGCACCAGGGGGAAACACTCACCGACCTGTCGGGCGTGCCCCATCCCGGTCCCGCTCAGCCGGTCGTAGGCTCGTGCCATGAGCTCCACGACAGCCCGTCGGCCTGCAGGCGAGAAGGGATCGGACCTGGGATCAGACCTGGGGCTGATGCCCTTCATCCGTTCGGCGGACGCTCCCCGGCCGGCCGGGTGCGATGCTCACAGGGTGACCACCACCGCGATGCGCCCCCTGAACCGCTCGGACGTCCCTCCCGCTGACTCCTCCGCTGCCGACCGGCGTCCGCTGCGGGTGCTGCTGACGACGGACTGGTGGGAGCCGGTGGTCAACGGGGTGGTCGCCTCGGTCCAGACCCTGCGCGCCCAGCTGATCGCACTGGGCTGCGACGTCCGGGTGCTGACCCTCTCGCAGGGCATCCGCAGCCGCGCCGACGACGGCGTGTACCGGCTCGGTTCCCTCAGCGCCTCGATGGTGTACGACCGGGCCCGGATCGGGATGCCCGCCAACCGGGCCGTGCTGCGGGAGATCATCCGCTGGCGGCCGGACGTGGTGCACTCCCAGGTCGAGTTCTCCACCTTCGTGTGGGCGCGCCGCATCTCGCGCACCCTGGGAGTGCCGCTGGTGCACACGTACCACACGATCTACGAGGACTACACGCACTACTACTCCCCCAGCGTGACGGTGGGCCGCAAGGTCGTCGCCTCCTTCTCCCGGCGCGCGCTGGCGGGGACCGACGCAGTCATCGTCCCCACCGCCAAGGTCTCGCGCCTGCTGACCGGGTACGGGGTGCGCCGACCCCTGCACGTCATCCCCACCGGTCTGGACCTGGAGCGGTTCCGGCCCGCGGGCTCCGTGGCGGAGCTGGAGGACGCCGCCGCGCTGCGCGCCCGCCTGGGGATCCGCCCCGAGCAGAAGGTGCTGGTCTCCGTCAGCCGCCTGGCACAGGAGAAGAACCTCGACGAGGTGCTGGACCATCTCGCTGCCGCGGACCGCTCGGATGCGGTGCTGGTGGTGGTGGGTGATGGGCCGTACCGGGAGCAGCTCGAGGCGCGGGCGCGCCGCCTGGGGATCACGGACCGCACCCGTTTCGTCGGCGTCGTGGACCCCTCCGAGGTGCCCCGCTGGTACCGGATGGCGGACCTCTTCGTCAGCGCCTCCCTCAGCGAGACCCAGGGGTTGACCTACATTGAGGCGCTGGCCTGCGGGCTGCCTCTGCTGTGCCGGCGCGACCCCTCCCTGACCGGGGTGGTGCTCGACGGGGTCACGGGCTACCAGATCGACGGCTCCGCACAGTTCCGCAGCCGCCTGGCCCGGCTGCTGGACGAGCCGACGCTGCGCGAGCGGATGGCCGACCAGGCCCACGCCCATGCCCGGAGCACCTGCGGCGCCGAGACGTTCGGCCACGCCGTGCTGGAGGTCTACCGGCAGGCCTGCGCCCGGCGCGCCGCCCGCCCGATCATCACCCGGCGGGTGAGCGTGGCATGAGCGCCGACGCCACCTCGATCCCCACCCCCCGCGCGACGTCTTCGCGCCCGGCGAGCACACACCGTGAGAGGCGCCCTGCTCCGGCTGCCGCCCTGGCTGCGTCGTCCCCCGCTCGGTCGACTCCCACCCCGTCGTCCTCGGATCGGGCACCGGCCCGTCGCGACCGCCTGCGGCTCGCCGCCCGGCTGAGTCCGCTGCTGGGCCTCGCGATCAGCATCACCCTGGTGATCTGGGGGCTCAGCACCGGGGTGCTGGAGTCCTCGGCGGCCCTGCAGGCCTTCATCAACTCTCTCGGTGCCTGGGGGCCCGCCGTGTTCCTGCTGGTCTCGACCGCGGCCGTGGTCTTCCCGGTGGTGCCGGGCGGGCTGCTGGTGATCGCCGGCCCGGTGCTGTTCGGTCCCCTGGAGGGCACCCTGCTGAACTACATCGCCGTGTGCGCCGGCTCGCTGCTGAACTTCACGATCGCCCGGCACGTGGGGATGGATCTCATCGAGCGCGTGTTCACCCCGCGCGCCGTGGAGAAGGCGCTGGGCTGGACCCGCAGCCGGCACTTCACCCGCGGCTTCGCACTCGCGATAGCCCTGCCCGTCGCCCCCGATGACCTGCTGTGCTATCTGGCCGGCACGACGCGGATGCGCTGGCGCACCTATGTGGCGATCATCCTGCTGTGCAAGCCGTGGGCCCTGATCGCCTACGGTCTGGGTGTCAGCGCGATCCTGCTGCGCGTGCTGCCCTGGTGAACGGAGAGACTCCATGCTGATGAAGGTGACGTCCCGCCGCCGACCCCGGCGGCCCTGGGACGCAGCCGTCCGTGCGCTGGACCATGCCGTCGGCACCACACTGCCCGGCCGGCATCCCCGGCGCGGCAGCGGCGGCAGCGACGGCCGGCTGCGGGTGCTGATCCCGCGGGGGCTCTCCCGCCTCGCCCGCCAGTCCGGGATCGGTGCGGCGATGAGGCACCAGGAGCAGGTGGTGCGGTCGCTCGGCCACGAAGTGGTCACCAACCCCCTGCGCTCCTTCGACGTGATGCACCTGAACACCCCGTTCCCGGACACCCCGCTGCTGGCCCGCTGGGCACGGCTGTGGGGGCGACCGGTGCTGATGTGGGCGCACTCCACCGAGGACGACTTCCGAGACTCCTTCCCCGGCTCCAACGCCCTGGCCCCGATGTTCCGCCGCTGGATCGCGCACCTGTACCGTCGCGGCGACGCGGTGATCACGCCGAGCAGCTATTCCCGTTCCCTGGTCTCCGCCCCGAAGTACGGGATCACAGCCCCGATCCACGTCCTGTCCAACGGCGTGGACACCGACTTCTTCCGCCCCGACCCCTCGGCCCGTCAGCGCCTGCGGGCACAGCTGGGCCTGGCCCCGGACGCCCCGGTGGTGGTCAGCGTCGGCATGCAGCTGGTGCGCAAGGGGATCCTGGACTGGGTGGAGGTGGCCCGGGCGATGCCGGAGGTCACCTTCGTCTGGTACGGCCGCACCGATCCGGCGATGCTCACCGGCGAGGTGCAGCGAGCCATCGCCGGCGCCCCCGGCAACGCCCGCTTCCCCGGTTATGTGGACTCCCACCAGCTGCGGGAGGCGTACTGCGGGGCGGATGCGTTCTGCTTCCTGACCAAGGAGGAGACCGAGGGGATCGTCCTGCTGGAGGCGCTGGCCTGCGGCGCCCCCACTCTGCTGCGATCGATCCCGATCTATCGCGACGCGCTGCCGGATGGGCAGATCACCCACCAGGTGCGAGACGACGTCCCGGACTTCCCCCGCGCCGTGACGGAGCGGCTGCGGGCCCTGCTGGGCGGGGAGCTGGCGGACCTGCGCCGTCCCGGCCGCGCCGTCGCGGAGGCCACGGATCTGCGGGCCGTCGCCGCTCGGCTCGCCGAGATCTACCAGCTCACCGGCGTGCTCCCGCACCGCCGTTTCCGGTCCCGGGCGATCGAGGGCGGCGGCAGCGGGAACGACGGCGTCGATGCCCTGCAGGTCAGGGGCGACGCTGCGGGCGCCACAGCACGAGCGCCCCTCCCGGTCGGCGGCGGGGCCGCTCCCCCCGGCGCAGGGCGTTGATCTCCCCGTCGCGGTCGGCGGCGAACACCCGCCGGCTGCTGCCGGGGGCGATCCGCTCGAGCGCGGAGCGGACCTGATCGAGCTGGTCGGAGAGCTCGGAGACCTCGTCCTCGAGCTCGAGGATCCGCTTGATCCCGGCGAGGTTGATGCCCTCCTCCTGGGAGAGGCGCTGGATCTCGCGCAGGTTCGCGATGTCACGGGCGCTGTAGCGGCGACCCCGGCCGGAGGTGCGACGCGGGGAGACCAGCCCCAGCCTGTCGTACTGGCGCAGGGTCTGAGGGTGCATTCCGGACAGCTCGGCCGCCACCGAGATCACGAACACGGGGGCGTGCTCGTCGATGCGGTGCGATGACGGTGACATCCGGATCCCCCTCAGCGGGCCGCCGCGGCGGCGAGACCCGCGCGCGGGTCCTCGTCGGCGAGCGCGTCGCGCAGGTCCTCGACGGCGCGCTTGGCCTTCCCCTCGACATGGGTGGGGACCGCGACCTCGACGGTGACCAGCAGGTCACCGGTGGCCTGCTTGGTCGCGATGCCCTTGCCGCGCACCCGCAGGGTCCGGCCGGTGGGGGTGCCGGGCGCGATCTTCAGGGTGACGGTGTCGCCGTCCAGCAGCGGCACGGCCACGGTGGTGCCGAGCACGGCCTCGTCGAAGCTGATCGGCACGGTCAGGCGCAGATTCCTGCCGTCCATGCTCCACACGTCATGGGGCTCGACGTCCAGGGTCAGCATCAGGTCACCGGCGGGCGCACCGCCGGGTCCGGGCCGTCCCTTGCCGCGCAGCCGGATCCTCTGGCCGTCGTGGACCCCCGCGGGGATGCGGGCGGTGATGGTGCGGCCGTCGACCGTCAGGCGCACCTCGGTGCCCTGCGCCGCGTCGCGGAAGCCGATGCGGGTGCGGGCGGAGATGTCCTGCCCCTTGGCGGGAGCGGACCCGCCGAAGCCGGCGCCGCTCTGACCGGGGAAACCGCCGCCTTGACCCGGGAAGCCGCCTCCCTGGCCGCCGAACATGCGCAGCAGGTCGTCGATGTCCGGGTTGCTGCCGCCGCGGGCGCCGTAGGCCCCGGCCTGACCGCCGAACATGGAGGAGAACACGTCCTCGAAGCCACCACCGGCGGGGCCGCCCTGCCCGGCGGAGAAGCGGGCACCGCCGCCGCCCATGGCACGGATCGCGTCGTACTGCTGGCGCTGCTCGGGGTCGCTGAGCACCGAGTACGCCTCGCCGGCCTCCTTGAAGCGCTCCTCGGCGGTGGGGTCGTCGGGGTTGCGGTCGGGGTGATTCTTCTGGGCCTGCTTGCGGTAGGCCTTCTTGATGTCCTTCTCGCTCGCCTCCTTCGAGACGCCGAGGACCTTGTAGAAGTCCTTGTCGAGCCAGTCCTGCTGGGACATGTGGTGCGCCTCCTTCGGGGAGCGTCGAACGGGGTGGGTGCTTCGGCGGCGGCGACAGCGCGGGGTGCGTCGCCGTCGGAGGTGCGGGGCCCGTCGGAGGGTTCCGACGGGCCCCGCACCGCGTGGGTCAGGCGGGGCCGCGGGTGCCCACCCGGGCCGGCCGCAGCACACGATCGTGCACACGGTAGCCGGGCTGCATGACCAGGGAGATGGTCGCGACGGAGACGTCGTCGGCGTCCTCGTGCATCAGGGCTTCGTGGAGGTTCGGATCGAACTCCTCCCCCACGGTGCCGAAGCGCGTCAAACCGTGATGAGCGAGGTTCTCCTCGAGCTTCTGGGCGATGGAGTGGAAGGGGGTGCCCTCGGCGATGTCGCCGTGCTGGCGCCCCAGCTCCACGTCGTCCAGCACGCCGATGAGGGAGCCCAGGACCTTCGCCACGGCGGCCTCCTTGGCCACCTCCGCGGCGCCCTCGATGCGTCGGCGCGAGTTGACGTACTCGGCCTGCTCGCGCTTGAGCTGCTCGGTGAGCTCGACGATCCGGCCCTCGAGCTCGGCGACCTGGCCGGCGTCGG
>DXDT01000230.1 GCA_019115335.1 Candidatus Brachybacterium merdigallinarum | reverse complement strand
GCCGAGCTCCTCGGCGGTCTCCAGGCAGGTGCGGTGGATGCCCTTCATGATCTCGGTCAGTCGGTCCTCGGTGTACTCGAAGCTCCACGCATCACGGCTGGCGTTCTGCTGCATCTCCAGCGCGCTGGTCGCGACCCCGCCCGCGTTCGCGGCCTTGCCGGGCCCGAAGGCCACCTTCGCGTCGCGGAACACCTCGACGGCCTCCGGGGTGCAGGGCATGTTGGCGCCCTCGGCGACGGCCTCGACCCCGTTCTTGACCAGGGTGCGGGCGTCGTCGCCGGAGAGCTCGTTCTGGGTGGCGCTGGGCAGGGCGATCGCCACCGGGACGTCCCACACGCTGCCGCCTTTGACGAAGCGGGCCCCGTTGCCGCGACGCTCCGCGTACTCGTGGATGCGGCCGCGTTCGACCCCCTTGATCTGCCGCAGCAGCTCGAAGTCGATGCCGTTCTCGTCCACCACGCAGCCGGTGGAGTCCGAGGCGGTCACCGGGATGCCGCCGAGCTGGCGCACCTTCTGGATCGCATGCAGCGCTACGTTGCCGGAGCCGGAGACCGCCACCCGCTTGCCCTCGAAGGAGGAGCCGCGAGCCTTCAGCATCTCGTCGGCGAAGATCGCCGAGCCGTAGCCGGTGGCCTCGGTGCGCACGAGCGAACCGCCCCAGTCCAGACCCTTGCCGGTCAGCACCCCGGCCTCGTACTTGTTGGTCAGGCGCTTGTACTGGCCGAAGAGGTATCCGATCTCGCGGGCGCCGACGCCGATGTCCCCGGCGGGGACGTCGGTGTACTCGCCGATGTGGCGGTGCAGCTCGGTCATGAACGACTGGCAGAACCGCATGATCTCCCCGTCGCTGCGGCCGTGCGGATCGAAGTCGGAGCCGCCCTTGCCGCCGCCGATCGGCAGCCCGGTCAGGGAGTTCTTGAAGATCTGCTCGAACCCGAGGAACTTCACGATCCCCAGGTTCACGCTGGGGTGGAAGCGCAGGCCGCCCTTGTAGGGGCCGAGCGCCGAGTTGTACTCGACGCGGAAACCGCGGTTGACCTGGACGACTCCGGCGTCGTCGACCCAGGGGACGCGGAAGATGATCTGACGCTCCGGCTCGCACAGGCGCATCAAGATCCCGTTGGCGGCGTACTCGGGGTGGCGCCCCTGGAGCACCTCGAGGGACTCGAACACCTCCTTGACGGCCTGATGGAACTCGGGCTCACCCGGGTTGCGGTGCAGCACCTGGTCATAGGTGCTCCGGAGCATGGAATCGATCATCGCAGTCCTTTCAGTGGGTCGAGCGAGACCCCGCAAGAGGGCCACTCCAAGGTACGTTACGCTACTGCCAGATGACAAGCCGTGTGACCAGCCCAGATGCTCGTAGAAGCGCTCCGGGGGCCATGCGGACCAACCCGGGGAGAGTGTGACGACGTGGAATCCGACGACAGATCCGACGGCACGACGCCGCAGCGCAAGAACCAGCGGAACGCAGGCAAGCGGAGCGAGGTCAAGCGGCGCGAGGACACACGACACAAGGCCGAACGACACGAGGGAACGCGGTATGAGAGCAGGGTGCCTGGGCACGAGCTGAGCCCGCCGGTAGCGGGTGGGCGTCCGGCGTCCCCTCCGCCGAAATCCCTGGAGCAGTCGATCGCGGAGACCACGCGGCAGATGCGCCATGCGCGGGGACTGACCCTGTCGGAGCTGGCCTCCCGGGTGGGCATCAGCCGGCAGATGCTCTCGAAGATCGAGAACGCGCAGACCTCGGCGAGCCTCGCCACGGTCGATGCGCTCGCCAAGGCGCTGGAGATCCCCGTGACCAGCCTCTTCCGGGCAGCTGACCACGAGATGCAGGTGGTCTTCTCGAAGGCCGGCGAGGCCCCCGAGACCGTGCGGCGCGGCAGCAACCTTGGTCATCACTACCGGCTGCTCGGCCAGCTGGCCCGCCATCACGGCCTCTTCGAGCCACTGCTGGTCACCCTGACCGAGGAGAGCCGGCCCTTCCCGCTCTTCCAGCACATCGGTTCGGAGTTCGTGTACGTGCTGGAGGGCGTCATGGACTATCAGCACCAGGACTCGACCTTCCGCATGGAGCCCGGGGACAGCGTCCTGTTCGACGCCGAAGGGGTCCACGGCCCCGCCCGCATCATCACCGCCCCCGTCCGGTTCCTGTCGGTGTTCGTGACGCAGGAGCGACCGCTAGACCCCCTCGGAGAGCCCGACGCCGTCGTCTCGCACTGAAGCGTTATACGGTCGCCTCGCCCGGATGTCCGGAAGCGTCGGCGCCCGGTCGAGCGTCAACACCCTGGTCGAGCAGCGGCGCGGATCGAGGAGGTGAGACTCCCTGGGGCGTCAGGTGTGCAGGGTGCCCGCCACCTCGCGGCGGTGCACCGAGGGACTCTCCAGCTGGATGGTGGCGTGCTCGAAAGAGACCGGGAAATGGGTGGCGACGCAGTGGTGGACCTCTTCGAGGATCCGCAGCGCGTGGGTGGACTCGAAGCATTCCTCGGCGACGACGACATGCGCCGAGATGATCGGCAGGTTGCTGCCGACCGATGAGGCATGCAGGTCGTGGACATCCTGCACGTGCTCGAGGGCGAGGATGTGCTCGCGCACCTCATCGAGGTCCACCCCCTCGGGGGTGTACTCCATGAGGATCCGCAGCGTCTCGCGCAGGATCCGGAGGGCGCGCGGGACGATCAGGGCGGCGATGAACAGGGCCGCGAGCGCATCGGCCTGCTGGAACCCGGTCGTCAGGATCACGATCGCGGCGATGATCACCCCCACCGAGCCCAGGGCGTCATTGAGGACCTCGAGGAAGGCGGCACGCATGTTCAGGTTCGAGTCCCTGCCGCCGGCGAGCACGAGGATCGCCGCGATGTTGGCGGCCAGACCGATCACGCCGAAGACGAGCAGCTGCCCTGAGGCCATCTCGGGGGGATCCATCAGGCGCGCGATGCCCTCGACCGCGGTGTAGGTGCCGACCACCACCAGCAGGGTGGCCTGGGCGAGGGCGGCGAGCACCTCGATGCGCGCGAATCCCCAGGTGCGGGCGCTGCTGGCAGGGCGCAGCAGCATCGTGGCCGCGATCAGGGCGACCAGCAGTCCCGAGGCATCCACGAGGGCGTGCGCGGTGTCGGTGAGGAGTGCGAGGCTGCCGGTGACGACGCTGCCGACCGCCTGCGCGACGACGATGACGGCGGTGATACCGAAGGCGATCGCGAGGCGGGTGCGGGCGGCGCCTGCCGCACCGTGGGTGTGGTCGTGGTGGGTGTGGGAGTGGGCGCCCCCGGTGTTCATCACGGCTCTCCCTCCTGGTGGTGATCGGGGGCGCCGTGATCGCGGTGGTCCTCCAACGACAGGATCACACCAGAGGCGCTGAGGTGAGCATCGGCCGCGGCAAGCACGGCGGCGAGCCGGGCAGGGTCGGTGAGGGCGACCCAGGAGGCACGCCCTTCGCTGCGGACGGTGACCAGGCCGCAGTCGCGCAGGCAGGCCAGGTGCTTGCTGACGGTGGACTGGGCCAGGTGCGTGTGCTCGACGAGATCACGCACCCTGTGCTCACCGGTGGAGAGGTGGCGCAGCAGCGCCAGCCGGGTGGGCTCGGCCAGGGCGTGGAAGAGGGCGGCCTGCCCGTCGCTGACTTCGAAGCGGGGCTCCACCGCACGTTCATTCATCGTCATGCAGCGATCATATCGCCGATTCGTGATGCCGCTAAGGGTAAGAGTCGATACGATCAGGTCATCCGGCAGGCGCCCCTCCCAACCGGCGGGCCGGGGAGCGATCACGGACCCCAGACAACGCCCGGCGCAAGAGCGGAGTCCGCATGAACGACCTGAGCACCCGGGTCGGGACGATCCTCAACGGCACGGCCTCCGGGATGGCGCCGATGGCGATCTTCACGCCCGTGTACGGGGTGGGGGGGCATTGTCGCCTGGCCGATCCCCGGGGCCGTGGTGTTCGCACTGGCTCTGGCCTGGTCCATCTTCCTGGCTCTCACCGCGCGCACCCTTTTCCGCCTCGGCGAGGAGCTGCCCCATGAGAAGAATGCGGCCGACGCCCGGATCACGAAGTGGATGGGTATCGTCAGCGGCATTCAGGGGGTGGCGATCCTGGGATCGATCGTCGTGCTGGCCCTGATCGGCCAGTGGGTCTGGATCATGCCGGTCGTCGCGCTCATCGTCGGCCTGCACTTCCTGCCGATGCCCGCGATCTTCGGGCGCAGGATCGACTACTTCCTCGGGGCTGCGATGCTGGTCGTGGCGATCATCGGGATGGTCCTGACCGTCCAGCAGCTGCCCTGGCAGCAGGTCTGGGCCCTGACCGGGTTCGATGCTGCGGCTGTGACCTCCGCCTACGGGCTCTACATGGTGCTGACCGCCCTGAGCGTGCGCCGGGCCTACGCGGCGCTCTAGTCCGCACACGACGGAGCCCCCGCCGCGAGTGCGACGGGGGCTTCGACGGCTGGTGCGCCATCAGGGATTCGAACCCCGGACCCACTGATTAAGAGTCAGTTGCTCTAACCAACTGAGCTAATGGCGCGAACAGGAGAAGACATTACACCCCGTTCACCGCTCGTCCAACCGCTGGGACCACTCTGTGAGGGAGCCGACAGCGAGCGGCTCGCGAAGACCTCGGGGAGACGCTGTGGAGCGGGCCCGAACATCCCGGCGGGGTGTCGGCGCAATCACCTAGACTCGTCCTCCCGGGGCGGCACCGCTGGTCGGCCCGGAGCGTCCACCGCACCGCCCACCGCGAGGAGTCTTCGTGAGGATCGCTGTCACCGGCGCCACCGGCGTGCTCGGCCAGGAGGCCGTCGAGGCCCTCGTCGGCGCCGGGCACGAGGTCACCGGCATCACCCGTCGTGATTCCGGAATCCCCATCATCGAGGGGCGGGGCGGCAAGGCGATCGTCGCAGACGTGTTCGACGCCGGGGACCTCACCCGCGCCTTCCGCGGGCACGAGGTGGTCATCAACACCCTCGCCCACCACCCCGTCGGAATGGCAGGGTTGCGCCCGCTGGCATGGCGGGAGGATGACCGGCTCCACCAGGAGGCCTCGGTCGCGATCGCGAAGGCCGCGGCCGATGCGGGAGCTCGCCGGCTGATCCAGGAGTCCTCCGCGTTCCTGTACCCGGACAACGGCTCGGACTGGATCACCGAGGACCAGCCGCTCAGCGTCCGCAACCAGGCGTTCGCCCCCCGGGTCAAGGAGATGCGCGCCGCCGTCGACTTCGCCACCGGGAGCCGCAGCGCGGTGATCCTGCGCCTGGGACAGCTGTTCGGCCGCGACCCGCAGACCACGCATGCGCTGAAGGCCGTCCGCAACGGCGACCAGATCCTGCTGGGCAAGCCCGAGAACTTCATCCCGCTGCTGCACCACAGCGATGCCGGGCGCGCGTTCGTCGCGGCGCTGCGGGCCGGCAGCGGCTTCTACAACGTCAGCGGCGAGCCGATCACGCGGGGGCGCTGGGCGAAGGATCTGGCGATGGAGGCCGGGGCGAAGCAGCCTGCCCGGTTCTACCCGGAGATCACCCAGGCGATCGTCGGCACCCGCCTCGAGGTGCAACGGCGCTCGCTGAAGATCTCCTCGGTGCGGTTCATGTCCGAGACCGGCTGGTGGCCGACGATCGGCCCCTCCACCCCGGGCTGGTCGCGCCGCTAGAGCGAACGGATCACGCGGGCCGGGTTGCCGACCGCGACGCTGCGAGCGGGGACGTCCTTGGTGACCACCGAGCCGGCGCCGATCACGGAATCCTCGCCGATGGTCACACCGGGCAGGATGGTCGCTCCCCCGCCGATCCACACGTTGTCGCCGATCGTGATCGGGGCGGCCGCCTCCCAGCCCTCGGCACGCGGCTGCGGCTCCAGGGGATGGATCGGGGTGAGCAGCTGGATGTTCGTGGCCAGCTGGCAGTTCGCGCCGATGCGGATGTCGACCACATCCAGGGCGGTCAGGTTGTAGTTCACGAAGGTGCCGGGGCCGATGTGCAGCCGGGCCCCGTAGTCCACGAACAGGGGCGCGCGCACATGGGCACCCTCCCCGAAGGTGCCCAGCAGGCCGCGCAGGATCTCCTGGGAGCCGTCCGGGTCCTCCGGGTACTCGCGGGAGAAGCGCGCGGTCTCGGCGAGAGCACGGCGGTAGGCGCGCTGGATCTCCGGACCCTCGGCGCGGTACCAGTCCCCTGCGATCATGCGCTCATGGGCGCTGCGGGGATCGTTCTCGTCATGGTCGAAGGCGCGCATCCCCCCAGCCTATTCCAGTGCGGCAGGGCTCAGCGCGGCAGGATCCGGTGCGGCTGGTCTCAGCGCGGCAGGCGCATCCCCAGGGTCGGTGCGGAGTCGACGAAGCCGAGCGAGCGGTACAGGCGCTGGCCCGGCGGGTCGGCCATCAGCGTGATGTACGGCTGGGGCGGGGCAGCCTGGTCGATCCGGTCGATCAGGTGCTCCATGACCGCCCGGCCGATGCCACGACGCTGATGGGCGGGGTCGGTGGCGACGTCGGCGATGTGGAAGTACCAGGTGCCGTCCCCGATCACCCGTCCCATCCCCGCCAGGTCACCGCGACCATCGCGCACGCTCGCCCAGGTCCAACTGTTCTCCAGCGCTCCCACGGCCTGCTCCGGAGTGCGGGGGCTGAGGCCGGCCTCGCGGCGCATCCTCACGTACTCGTCGCTGCTCGGTGGCTCCGGCAGCAGGTGGTAGCCCTCCGGCAGCCGCGGCGATCCGGTGGCGTCGCGGGTGGTGTCCCCGGCCGGATCGCGAGGAGCGCCCCCGGCCACATCTCGAGTGGTGTTCATGCACGCGATCCTCGCAGACGTGCCCGATACTCGAGGGATGAGCACTTCGAAGACCTCGAATTCGCAGGCCTCGTTCGAGGACCGTGACCGCTGCCCCTGCGGGAGCGGGGACGTGGTCGCGGACTGCTGCGGTCCGATCGTGCGCGGGCAGCGCAGGGCCGCCACCGCGGAGGGCCTGATGCGCTCGCGCTACACCGCCTTCGCCGTGCAGGACGTCGAGCATGCGCTGCGCACCTGGCATCCGGATCGCCGCCCGGACCGCGCAGACCTCGCGGCGTCCCTGGGCGAGGGCATGCGGTGGCTGCGGCTCGAGGTGCGCGAGCGCACCGGCGGCGGGCCCTTCGACGACGAGGGCACCGTCGAGTTCGTCGCGATCGCCCGCACCGATCAGGGCCGGCGGGTGCTGCATGAGCGGTCCCGCTTCGTGCGCGAGGACGGGACCTGGTACTACGTCGAGGGCGAGATCATCCCCGGGCTCTGACCAGGCGGTCAGCCCTTCGCTGCGGCTCATCGGCGTTGCGTGCGGGCCCCCTGCCGGTTACTGCTTCTTCCGTGGCTTCTGCTTCGCCTTCTCGTCCCCGCCCCGGGACAGGGCGATCGCCGTAGCGATGCCCCCACCCAGCACGATCACGCCGATGACGCCACCTGCGACGACGGGAAGCGTCGCAGGGGACTGACCGTCACCGGCGCCGGAGAAATCCTTGACCGAGCCCAGGACCTCGTTCTTCCAGCGCTGGACGGCGTTCTTGGGGTTGACCCGGTCCACCAGCTCGTCGATGTCCGAAGCGAGGTTGTCCTGGCGCCGGTGCGCCTCGACGCGCATGTCGTCCAGGGAAATCTTCTTGGCCACAGGTGCCTCCGAGGGTCGTGAGAGCGTGCTTGAACTGATCGTATCGCGCGGACGGCCCGTCCCGTGCGGGCTGCGCCCAGCGGAGTCGATCAGCCCCGGGTGCGGGCGAGGAAGTCCTCCGCCCCGCCGACCAGCTCGATGTGCCCGGTCGGCACATCAGCGGTGGCGGCGCGGACCACCTCGGTGGCGAACTCGTCGACCGAGTACAGCTTCCCGGCGGCCTCCCGGCGCTCCTCGAGCGCGCCGGGCCGGGCCCGGTTCAGCAGGGTCGCGGTGACGGTTCCCTCGATCATGTCGCCGGAGACGACCACGAAGGAGACGCCCTTCTCGGTGAGCTCGGGGATGCGCGCGGTCAGCGCCTCCTCGCCGGCGCGCTTGGAACGGGCCACGGCCTCGTACTCGGGCATGGTCTCCACCTCATCGATGAAGTGCGCCTGGTGGCTGGTGACGAACACGACGCGGCCCCCGGGGCCCATCCGCTCGAGGCCGGCGCTGAGAGCGTCGTTCTGCGCATCACGGTTCAGGCGCATGGCGTAGTCCTCGCCGAGGTCGGCCTCCATCCCGCCGGAAGCATTCAGGACCAGCAGGTCCAGGCTGCCGAAGGTGTCGATGGCGGTCTGCATGAGCTCCCGGACCGAGGCCGGGTCGGTCAGATCGGCGCCGACGGCCACGGCCTTCCCGCCAGCGGCCTCGATGCCGGCGACCACCTTGTTCGCCCGGGGCGCCTTCTGGCGGTAGTTGACCACGACGTTCGCGCCGAGAGCCGCGAGCTGGGTGGCGGTCGAGGCTCCGACCCCGCGGGAGGATCCGGTGACGACGGCGGTCTTGCCGGCGAGGGCGCTCATGGGAACTCCTGTTCGTTGGCACTGTGCAGTGGAAGCTGTGCGTTGGACGTTGCGAACGTCAGAGCCTACCCGTCGCCCCTCCTCGAGATCACAGTGTTCACCGCGATCACGGGCATCTCGAGGATCACGGCGCCCCGCCGCACCTGTGCCCGGATCTGTCGATAGGCTGTGCGGGCGCGCGAGTGGCGGAACTGGCAGACGCGCTGGATTTAGGTTCCAGTGCCCGAGGGCGTGAGGGTTCGAGTCCCTTCTCGCGCACGCGTGCCGGCCGTCCGCCAGCCCAGACTCCGCGGACGGTCGGCAGCCCCGTCGATCGAGCAGGAGAGCACGCAGCCATGACCCGATTCGGACTCGTCCGCCACGGACAGACCGACTACAACCTCCACTCCCTCTTCCAGGGCTCCAGCGACATCCCGCTGAACGACACCGGCCGCGAGCAGGCCCACCACGCCCTGGACTCCGCTCCCCCGATCACCTGGGACCTCGCGTACTCCTCACCGCTGCAGCGGGCCGAGGAGACCGCCCGGATCATCGCCGCGGATCACGGCATCACCTTCGCCGGCACCGATCCGCGGATGGCGGAGATCAGCTGGGGCGAGGCGGAGGGCAAGGACACCCGCGAGATGGAGGCCCGCTATCCGGGTCGCAGCTTCCCGGGGCGCGAGAGCACCGCCGACGCCGCGGCACGCGCCATGGCCTCCCTCGAGGATCTGGCTGCGGCCCATCCGCGCTCCTCCGTGCTGGTCGTCGCCCACGGCACCTGGATCCGCCTGGTGCTGACGGCGCTGACCGGCGTGCACCTGCCCTCGATCCCCAACGCCGCCCTGTCCCTGGTCGAGGTGACCCGGGCCGAGGCGGGCTCCGGTGGCGAGACCTGGCAGGTCACCATGATCGGCGGCGAGGAGTTCGCCCACCCCGCCGTCCATGTCACCACCGATGCGGACGGCCGCTTCGAGGTGGGCGACCACCACCTGCGGCCGCAGGACCTGCCGCCCGTCGCCGCCTGCTGACCCCGCGCCGCTGCGACACCGCCGACCGGACATCCACCGCACGTCAGCTTCCACCGCACCCCAGGAGGACCTGTGAGCCATACCGCCATCGACACCGAAGGGGCCTGGTTCGAGCCGGACCGGATCGCGGAGCTGCGGCGTCGCCTGCCGATCCCGTACGTGGACCTGGTGCCCGTGCGCACCGATGTGGACGGCTCGATCGCCGAGGTGGGGCTGCTGCTGCGCGCCTCGGGGTCCGGTCGCATCGTGCGGGCCATCGTCTCCGGGCGCATCCTGGTCCACGAGACGATCCGCGAGGCGATCGTCCGTCACGTCGAGAAGGATCTCGGGCCGATGGCGATGCCGCGGATCCCGGTCTCCCCGGTGCCGTTCACAGTCGCCGAGTACTTCCCCACCCCGGGGATCTCGCCGTTCCACGATCCGCGTCAGCACGCGATCTCGATGGCGTACATCGTGCCGGTGGACGGCGAGACCGCACCGCAGGAGGACGCGCTCGACTTGGCCTGGTACGAGGTCTCCGAGCTGCTGGAGTCGCAGGTGCTGGACGAGCTCGAGGGTGGGCACGACGTGATCGTGCGCCGCGCCCTCGCCCACGCCGGGCTGCTCTGAGCAGAACTCAGCCGAGCAGTGCGGCGACGTGCACGGCGATCGCGCGGAACGCTCTGCCCCGGTGGGAGATCGCGTCCTTCTGCGCCGGGGTGAGCTCGGCGGCGCTGCGGGTCTCGTCCTCGGGCAGGAACAGCGGGTCGTAGCCGAAGCCGCCCTCGCCCCGGCGCTCGCGCAGCAGGGTGCCCGGCATCTCGCCGCGCTCGACGTGCTCGGTGCCGTCCGGGCCGACCAGCGCCGCCGCGCACACGAAGCGCGCACCGCGATGCTCGTCGGGCACGTCGCCGAGCTGGGCCAGCAGCAGGTCGTTGTTGGCCTCGTCGTCCCCGTGCCGCCCGGACCAGCGGGCCGAGAAGATCCCGGGTGCCCCGCCGAGCACGTCGACCGCGAGACCGGAGTCGTCGGCGACGGCGAGCAGCCCGGTCGCGGATGCTGCGGAGCGGGCCTTCAGCAGCGCATTGCCCTCGAAGCTCACCTCGTCCTCGACCACGTCGGGCAGGGCGATCCCGGCGGAGGAGATCACCTGCTCGGGGGCGAGGCCGGGCACGGCGGCGGTGAGGATGCGCTGCAGCTCGGCGAGCTTCTTCGCGTTGTGGGAGGCGAGGATGACGCGCGCCCCGGTGGGCATCGGGTCGGCAGGGGCCTTCACTGCGCGGCCAGGACGTCGCGCTGGATCTCGGCGAGCTCGGCGCAGCCACCGGTGGCGAGGTCCAGCAGGGTTCCGAGCTCGCTGCGGTCGAAGGGTGCTCCCTCGGCGGTGCCCTGCACCTCGACGAAACCGCCCGCACCGGTGACCACGACGTTCATGTCGGTGTCGGCGGAGACGTCCTCGCGGTACTCGAGGTCCAGCAGGGGGCGTCCCTCGACGATGCCCACGCTGATGGCGCTGACCGAATCGGTCAGCACCTCTTTCGCGGCCGGGATCGAGGCGTGGCGCTTGCCCCAGGAGATCGCATCGGCGAGGGCCACGTAGGCACCGGTGATCGCGGCGGTGCGGGTGCCGCCGTCGGCCTGGAGCACGTCGCAGTCCAGCTGGATGGTGTTCTCGCCCAGGGCGTCGAGGTCGATGACCGCGCGCAGCGAGCGACCGATCAGGCGGGAGATCTCGTGGGTGCGGCCGCCGATCTTCCCCTTCACGCTCTCGCGCGGGGAGCGGGAGTTGGTCGCGCGGGGCAACATCGCGTACTCGGCGGTGACCCAGCCGGAGCCGGAGCCCTGCTTCCAGCGGGGCACGCCCGCGGTGAAGGACGCGGCGCACAGCACGCGGGTGCGGCCGAACTCGATCAGGGCGCTGCCCTCGGCGTGGTCGAGCCAGCCCCGGGTGATGCGCACCGGGCGCAGCTGATCGGGGGTGCGGCCGTCCACGCGGTCGCCGGTCGGTCGATCGGTGCTGGGTCGATCAGCGCCGGGTCGATCGGTGCTGGGCAGTGCAGAGCTCACGGAGGATCCTTCGCGCAGAGGTCGGTGTGCAGAGGTGGTCAGACGGTCGGTGGCTGGACGTCAGCGGGCCACGTCGAGGATATCCATGGGCTGGACCAGGCGCAGCGGCCCGTCGAAGACCTCCCGCGCCTCGGCCTCCGGGACAGCCGGATCGGTCCAGGCGGGGATGTGGGTCAGCGCCAGCTGTCCCACCCGGGCGCGGGCAGCGGTCTGGCCGGCGCGGCGGCCGGTGAGGTGGATGCCGTCGAAGCGGTCGTCGCGGCCTTCGATGTACCCGGCCTCGCACAGGAACAGGTCCGCGCCGGCGGCGATCTCGTCCAGCGCCGGGCACTCGTCGGAGTCGCCGGAGTAGGCGAACACCTCCTGGCCGCTGGTGATGCGGAAGGCGTAGGCCTCCACGGGATGGCGCACGGTGCGGGCCTCGATGGCGAGCGGGCCGATCTCGAAGCGGCTGCCCTCGGTGATGGTGCAGTAGTCGAAGGGCTCGCAATCCACCCCGTCGGGCACCGGTCCCTCCCTCGAGAGGACGGCGGAGAGCCGCTCGGCGAGGTCAGCGGGGCCGTGCAGGGGCAGCTGCGGCAGGTCCTGGCGCTCGTGGTAGGCCCAGAACACCTCCAGGCCGGTGAGGTCCAGGTAGTGATCGGGGTGCAGGTGGGAGATCACCACGGCGTCGAGCTGGACCGGGTCGATGATCTTCTGCAGCGGCCCGAAGGCGCCGGAGCCGAGGTCCAGCAGCACCCGCCAGGTGCGGCCGTCGGCGTCGTCCTGCTCGATGAGATAGCTGGAGGCGGCGCTGCGCGGGGCGGCGAAGCTCCCGCTGCATCCGATGACGTGGATTCTCATGCGTTCACCACCGGGAGGGTCGAGGTCATCGTGACGGCCGGGCCCAGGAAGCGCCGGGAGAGGCGGGCGAAGGTCGAGGGGGCACCGGCCTGCGGTGCGGTCTCGGCGAAGACGTGGGAGGGCGGCTCGGGGCTGGTGCGCTCGATGCCGTGCGCGCGCAACTGGCGGTAGACGTCCAGGGCGGTCTCCTCGGCGGAGGAGACCAGGGTGACCGAGGGGCCCATCACCAGGGAGATGGGGCCGGCGAGCATCGGGTAGTGGGTGCAGCCCAGCACCAGCGTGTCCACCCCGGCGGCCTTGACCGGGGCCAGGTACTCCTCGGCCGCCTCGATGATCTCGTCGCCGTGGATCTCGCCGCGCTCGACGAACTCCACGAACCGCGGGCAGGCGGCGGAGGTGATCTCGAGCTCGGGGGCAGCGGCGAAGGCGTCCTCGTAGGCGCGGGAGGAGACGGTCGCGCTGGTGCCGATCACGCCGATGCGGCCGTTGCGGGTGGCGGCCACGGCGCGGCGCACGGCCGGCTGGATCACCTCGACCACGGGCACGTCATAGCGCTCCCGGGCATCACGCAGCACCGCGGCGGAGGCGGAGTTGCAGGCGATGACCAGCATCTTCACGTCGCGCTCGACGAGGGAGTCCATGATGTCCAGGGCCAGGGCGCGCACCTCGGCGATGGGGCGCGGGCCGTAAGGGGTGTGGGCGGTGTCGCCGATGTAGACGAGCTGTTCATGGGGGGACTGGTCCAGGATGGCTCGGGCGACCGTGAGTCCCCCGACCCCGGAGTCAAAGATCCCGATCGGCGCGCTGTTCATCGCAGACAGGCTAGTGCGCAGGATCGCCGGAAGCAGTGACGGCTCGCTCACTGCGTGCGGTCTCACAGTCGGTCCACAGCACACAGTCAGTCCATGGCGCGCAGCAGGCTCTCCTGCAGCCAGGACAGCAACTCGTAGACCGCGATCACGACGTCGGAGCCCACGTGCTCCTCGTCCTCGGTGCTCGCCCCCTCGACCCGCTCCCCGATCTGCTGCAGCATCCGCACGGTGTCGAAGTCACCGTCGCGCTGCAGACCCAGGCGGTCGGCGAGCACGATCCGCACGTCGTTGAGGGCCTTGAGGAAGCTGATCGCCTGGTCGTCGTCGAGCGACACCTCGCTGCTCCCGCCCCCGGTGGCATCCAGCACCGTCATCACCGCGCGGAGGTCCTCGAGCTTCGCGCCGGCCAGGTCCTGCTGGCCCAGGCGCCGGAACTCCTCGGCCAGCTGCGGGTCTTCGGAGGCGGCGGGGAACAGGCGCCGCACCGCGGAGTCGGAGGGCTCGCGGGCATCGCGCGCCGCGAACTCGGCCTCCAGCCGCTGCAGGGGGTCCTCGCTGTCCGCGGCCCGGCGGATCACCCCGGACCCCTGGTCGATCCCCAGGTCCATCCGGATCAGCTCCGCGGTCTCCTGGGCGACCTGGGCGATGATCGCCTTCTCCTCGCCCTCCAGGCGGCAGGTGAGGCTGCCGTCGGGGCGGCGCCGGAATGCATGCGCCATCAGCCCTCCTCGCTCTTCTCGAGGGTGGCGTGCAGGCCGTAGCCGTGCATCGCCTGGACGTCGGTCTCCATCCGCTCCCGGGAGCCGCGGGAGACGATGCTGCGCCCCTCCTGATGGACCTGCATCATCAGCGACTCGGCGACCTGCCGGGAGTACCCGAAGTGGCGTCGGAAGACGAACACCACGTAGCTCATGAGGTTCACGGGGTCGTTCCAGACCACGGTGCACCAGGGGCCGCTCACCGCCGGGGACGACTCCGCCTCCGGGAGGGTGCCGACCGATCCGCCCGTCTCGGGCTCGGCCCGTGACAGTTCGATCGGCATGCAGGCTCCTTGGCAGTGGTGGTCGGTGAGCGATGGTCGGGGACGCAGTGCCGCCGATTCTACGTCGCCCCGGCACTGCCGGAGCTCCTGCACACACTACGGTGGACCTGTGACTTCCGCTCTTCTCACCGATCTCTACGAGCTGACGATGCTCCAGGCCGCCCGCGACGCCGGCACGGCCGGGCGCCGCTGCGTCTTCGAGGTGTTCACCCGTTCCCTCCCCAAGGGCCGACGCTACGGCGTGGTCGCGGGCACCGACCGAGTGCTGCGCGCGATCGAGGACTTCACCTTCGACGACGCAGATCTGCGCTACCTCAACGGGATCGGGATGCTGGACGAGGCGACACTGGACTTCCTGTCGACCTACCGGTTCACCGGGGACGTGCACGGATACGCGGAGGGCGAGCTGTTCTTCCCCACCTCCCCGATCCTGCGGGTGGAAGGCACGTTCGAGGACGCGGTGATGCTGGAGACCGTGATCCTGTCGATCCTGAACCACGACAGCGGGGTCGCCTCGGCCGGCTCCCGGATGGTCACCGCAGCCCGTGGCCGGCCCTGCATCGAGATGGGCGGGCGACGGGTCCACGAGCACGCCGCGATCGCCGCCGCCCGCGCCGCCTACGTGGTCGGCTTCGCGAGCACCTCGAACCTCGCGGCCGGAGCGCACTACCGGGTCCCGGTGGCGGGGACCGCGGCCCATGCCTTCACTCTCCTGTTCGACACCGAACCGGAGGCGTTCCGCGCCCAGCTCGCCTCCCAAGGCGCGGGCACCACGGTGCTGGTGGACACCTACGACGTCGACCAGGCGGTCCGCAGCGCGGTCGAGCTGGCCGGACCGCAGCTGGGAGCGGTGCGTCTGGACTCCGGCGACCTCGGGGCGCAGGCCCACCGGGTGCGCGAGCTGCTGGACTCCCTCGGCGCGACCACCACCCGGATCACCGCCACCGGCGACCTCGACGAGTACCGGGTGGAGGACCTCGCCGCCGCGCCCCTGGACGGCTACGGGATCGGCACCCGGCTGGTCACCGGCGGCGGGCATCCGGCCCCCGGCTTCGTCTACAAGCTGGTGGAGCGCGAAGGGGCCGATGGCGCCATGCACCCGGTCGGCAAGCAGTCCGCCGGCAAGACCACCCTGGGGGCCGGCAAGCGGGCCTTCCGCCTGCTGGTCCGGGATCAGGCGCGAGCGGAGATCGTGCTGCCCGGCGACGCGGAGCTCAGCGAGTTCGAGCAGGAGCTGGTAGCGGAGCTGACCTCGGCGGACGTCTCCCCGGAGTGGACCCATGCCCGACTGCGCCCCCTGCAGGTGCCGCTGATGAACGGAGGGGCCCGCTTCTCCCCGATGCGTGCACCGCAGGCCGCTGAGGAGGCTCGCGCCCGGCACCGGGAATCGCTGGACGAGCTCGGCATCGCCGCCGACGAGGGACCCGACGGCCCGGTCGCGATCCCGACCGTCACCGACGGTGCGGAGGCAGCCCGGCTGCTCGGCTGAGCGGGACTCGGCGAGCCTGCTCTGCTGAGCAGGGTCGCTGCGGAACAGCCCCGTCAGCGACGGCCGACGAACCAGCCGCGGACCACATCGATCCGGTCCTGGATCTGCTCGGCGCTGGCCTGCGCGACCGCCGGCCCCCCGCACCGTGAACGCAGCGTGTTGTGCACGCTGCCGTGAGGGGTGCTGGACTTGCGCGCCCACGCCGAGACCAGGGTGGACAGCTCCTTGCGCAGCTCCATCAGGCGCCGGTGGTCGACCACGGGCGGGTGCTGCTGTGCGGACTGCTGATCCGCGGCGCCGCTGCGCTGGCGACGCTGCTGCTGCTGGGCCTGTTGCTGCTGGAGCACGGTGCGCATCTGATCGGCATCCAGCAGCCCGGGGATCCCCAGGAACTCCTGCTCGTCCTCGCTGCCGATCATGCCGCCGGCGCCGTACTCGCCGCCGTCGAACAGCACCCGGTCGAAGGAGGCCTCCGACTCGAGCGCCTCGAAGCTCATCTCCAGCTGGTCGGAAGCGCGCTCGCTGCGGTTGGCCTGCTCGATCAGGGAGTCATCCAGCCCGGTCTCGGCATCCCCGGTGTCCGGTCGCATGTCCAGCACGTGATCGCGCTCGGCCTCCAGCGCCGCGGCATGCGCCATCAGGATCGGCACCGCGGGCAGGAACACGCTGGCGGTCTCGCCCCGGGTGCGGGAGCGCACGAAGCGGCCCACTGCCTGCGCGAAGAACATGGGGGTCGCGGTCGAGGTGGCGTAGACGCCGACGGCCAGGCGCGGCACGTCCACGCCCTCGGAGACCATCCGCACCGCGACCATCCAGCGATCCTCGGAGGCGGAGAAGTCCTCGATGCGCTGGCCCGCCCCGGCATCATCGGAGAGCACCACGGTGGGTGCCTGCCCGGTGATGTCCTGGAGGGTGCGGGCGTAGGCGCGGGCGGCCTTCTGATCGGTGGCGATGACCAGCCCCCCGGCGTCGGGGACATGGCGGCGCACCTCGGTGAGACGGCGGTCCGCGGCGGAGAGCACCGACTGGATCCACTCGCCGTCGGGGTCCAGTGCCGTGCGCCAGGCCTGCTGGGTGATGTCCTTGGTCTCCAGGGCGCCGAGCTGGGCGGAGACCTCGTCCCCGGTCTTGGTGCGCCAGTGCATCCGGCCGGAGTAAGTCATGAACAGCACGGGGCGGACCACGTGGTCGCGCAGCGCTTCACCGTAGCCGTACTGGTAGTCGGGCTTCGAGCGGAGGAATCCTTCGCCGTCCTCCTCGTAGGTGACGAAGGGGATCTGGGAGGAGTCCGAGCGGAACGGGGTGCCGGTCAGGGAGAGGCGGCGGGTCGCCGGATCGAAGGCCTCGCGCACGCCGTCGCCCCAGGTCAGGGAATCTCCGGCGTGATGGATCTCGTCCAGGATCACCAGGGTGCGCTCGGCCTCGGTGCGGGCGCGGTGCAGGGCGGGATGCATTCCCACCTGTGCGTAGGTGATCGCGACGCCCTGGTAGTGAGAGCCGTGGCTGCCCTGGGAGTTGGTGAAGTTCGGGTCCAGGGAGATGCCCACCCTCGCGGCGGCGTCGGCCCACTGGGTCTTCAGGTGCTCGGTGGGGGCGACCACGGTAATGCGGCGCACCGTGCCCTGGGCGAGCAGCCGCGCGGCGACCTGCAGGGCGAAGGTGGTCTTACCGGCGCCCGGGGTGGCGACCGCGAGGAAGTCCCGCGGGGCGTTGTCGCGGTACAGGTCCAGGGCTTCGGCCTGCCAGGCACGGAGCTTGGGGACGGTGCCCCAGGCGGCCCGTTCCGGGTAGGCCACGGGCAACGACCGGGCCGCCGCCTCGGAGGGCTGGCGGGGGTCGTTCGCGGAGAACAGGGATGCGGTATTCACGACGTGCTCCACCGTACCGCCGCGGTCCGACGACTCGCCCATCGGCGCGATGTGATCACTTCGACGCGGTCACCGGGACGCGGTCGAAGAGGCCTGGTCACCGAGGCGGCAGCACGGCGGCACCGCCACGCCGCGGCTCGGCAACGCTGCGGTGCCCCGGCGTGGCCGTCCGGGGTCCGGTGGGTCAGGGCCTGGGAGGGGGTCCGAGCCTGAGCCGGTCAGCGCCGCCCGCCGAAGAAGCCGCGGAAGCCGCCGCCGCGCCCGGATCCGTCGGAGCCTTTCCCGCCGCCATCCTGCGGTGCGCGCAGCCCCTCGTAGATCTCCTTGCACTCCGGGCACACGGGGTACTTCTCGGGGTCGCGCCCGGGGACCCAGACCTTGCCGCACAGAGCGATCACGGGGGTGCCGTCCAGCGCCGCCTGGGTGATCTTGTCCTTGCGCACGTAATGCGCGAAACGGTCGTGATCCCCGTCGTCGGTCAGCTGCTCCTGCTCCTGCAGCTGCCGATCGAGCACGGCGGTGCTGCCAGGCGCGGCGCCGGGATCATCGCTGTAGGGGTCCATCCGGGACGGATCAGAGGTGGAGGACATCGCTGCTCCCTCGAGGAGTGTTCTTGGCGGGCAGTGCCGACGGGGCATGCTCCGCACCGGTGACTGCCCCTACGGTACTCGCCGACGCCATCGGGCCACGACCTCTCCCCCCGGCCCGTGAACCTCGCCCCGGCCCCTGCACACCGCGCTCCAGCTCCCGAACGCTCCGCCCCGCCTCCCCGATCCCGGGGCGACGGCCTGGAACAATGCCCGCCATGGTCGCAGCAGTCATCGAGTTCGTCCGCCGCCTGCCGCAGGAGGTCGCGCGGGTGGGCGGCGCGTTGCCGTGGCGGGTGGGAGTGCTGGCCCTCGCCCTGCTGGCGAACATCGGGTTCTACCTGCCGGAGGTCCGCGGCTCCGCCGTCGGCGCAGCCCTGCCGGGCGCTGACAAGATCGTGCACGTGGCCGTGTTCGCCCTGACCGTGTGGGCGGCGGGCCGCCTGCTGGCCCCGCGGCGACGCTTCCCGATGGGCTGGGTCGTGATCATCGCGATCCTGCATGCCGGCCTGATCGAGCTGATCCAGGGCGTCGCCCTGCCGGACCGGGCCGCGGATCCCGCGGATGTCCTCGCCGATGTGATCGGGATCGCACTCGGGGTGGGGCTGTGGCTGGTGGAGCGGGAGCGTGCGCGACGGCGCGAGGCCAACCGGGCCCCGCTCACCCCTCCAGAGTGATCTCGTCCGCGTAGATCGCGGGCATCGCCCCGGTGATGGTGTCCACCGTGCCGAGCTCCTCGCGGGCCACGTTCTCGACGGCGCCGGCCACCGCCTTGGTGACCCGTTCGTCGAAGACGCTGGGGACGATGTAGGTCGGGTTCAGCTCCTCGTCGGTGACGACGTCGGCCAGCGCCCTCGCCGCCGCCAGCAGCATCCGGTCGCTGACGCGGGTGGCGTGCGCGTCCAGCAGCCCCCGGAACACCCCCGGGAAGGCCAGGACGTTGTTGATCTGGTTGGCGAAGTCGCTGCGGCCGGTGGCGACCACCTCGGCGTGCTGGACGGCCTCGGCCGGATCGATCTCTGGCGTGGGGTTGGCCATCGCGAACACGATCGAGCGATCGGCCATGGTGGCGACATCCGCGGCGGTCAGGAGGTTCCCGGCGCTGACGCCGATGAACACGTCGGCATCGGCCACGGCGTCCTGCAGGGTGCCGGTGAGCTGGCGGGGGTTGGTGACCTCCGCGATCCAGGGCAGGCGGCCGGTGAGCTGCGGCCGGGCCTCGTGGATGACACCGTCGACGTCGGTGACCACGATGTCGCGGGCACCGGCGGCCCGCAGCAGGCGCAGGATCGCGGTGCCGGCGGCGCCGGCCCCGGAGAGCACGATGCGGGCGGTGGAGATGTCCTTCTCGACCACGCGCAGAGCGTTGCGCAGGGCGGCGACGACGACGATCGCGGTGCCGTGCTGGTCGTCGTGGAAGACGGGGATGTCGAGCTCCGCACGCAGGCGGTCCTCGATCTCGAAGCAGCGCGGGGCGGAGATGTCCTCGAGATTGATGCCGGCGAACACGGGGGCGATCGCCTTCACGTGCGCGACGATGTCGTCGACCGAGTGGGCGTCCAGGCAGATGGGGAAGGCGTCGATGTCCGCGAACCGCTTGAACAGGGCGGCCTTGCCCTCCATCACCGGCATCGCGGCCAGCGGGCCGAGGTCCCCGAGCCCGAGGATCGCGGAGCCGTCGGAGACCACGGCGACCGTGTTGCGCTTGATGGTCAGGCGGCGGGCGTCCTCGGGGTTCTCCGCGATCGCCTTGACCACGCGGGCCACGCCCGGGGTGTAGACCAGGGAGAGGTCGTCGCGGTGGCGGATCGGGTTCTTGGACTGGATGGTGAGCTTGCCGCCCAGGTGGGCGAGGAAGGTGCGGTCGGAGACTTTGCCGAGCTCGACGCCCTCGAGCTGCTTGAGCTTCTCGACGATCTCCATCGCGTGGTCGTGCCCGGCGGTCAGCAGGGTGATGTCCGCGCGCATCCGCTCGGGGCCGGACGCGGAGACGTCCAGCGCGGTGACGGATCCGCCGTCCTTCTCGATGAGCCCGGTGATGTCGCTGACCGCGGCGGAGCGGGCCTCGAACTCCAGGCGGATCGTGATCGAGTAGCTGACCGAAGGGCTTGGTGTCATAGGCCACATCGTATCGACGCGGGCGATCCGGGTGGGGCATCCGGCCGATCCCGGGCGCCGAGATCGGCTGCGCCCCGGCACCGAGGTCTGCGTCGTGCGCGCGCCGAGGTCGGCAGTGCCTCTGCGTCGCGCTCAGCCGGTGAAGGGGGCGACGTCGTGGGCGTGGCGCTCCCAGAGGATCTGGGCGGTCTGCCACTGCTCGGCGTAGCGCTCGGGATGAGCGGATCCCTGGACGGCCTGCGCGGCGGCACCGGGCTCCCACTGGCTGTAGTGGGGAGCGAGATCCAGCAGGCCGGCCGGCGCGGAGTGGGCGCCGAATCCGAAGAAGGCATCGATGGCGAGCTTCTTGTGGCGGACCTCGTCGTAGCTCCCCCATCCCATGCTGGGCCGCTGCTGGAACAGGCCGCCGGAGTCGTGGTCGACGGCGGGCTCGTAGTTGTACAGCCACGATTCGACGATCGCGGTGATCAGCGCGATCTGGGTGCCCTGCTGGCCGATCCCGTGACCGGCGGCGACAGCGATGATGAAGCGGGTGTTCTGGATCTGCCACTCGTCCATCGCGTCGACGGCGAAGCCCTCCCGGGTCTCGGGCCGGGTCATGAACTCCGCGGTCCAGGCATCCTCCGCGCGGGCCGGGGCCGTGGCGGCGAAGGTCGCGAGTGCGAGCGCGCCAGCTCCGGCGAGCAGCAGCCCGCGACGGCTGAACGCACGTCCGTGGCCGCTGCCGTGGACGTCGACGGAGCTGCGCGGGGCACCACCGGGAGCGGCCGGCACGAGTGCGGTGGCCGGCGCGGTGACCAGTGACCTGGCCGGGGTGCGGTCAGAGCGCGGGGACAGCAGGGACGCCATGGGCAGGATTCCTTCAGTGCAGGGAGCGGGGCGGGCTCCGCACACGCTAGAGGCCTCGACCTTCCCTGTGAACCACCCTGGCGTCCGCCACAGTTCTCTGGCACGACCTGTGCATCGTGACTTTTCCGTGACATTGCCGAATCGTGATCTGCCCACGGGATGAGCCTCGCGGGACGTCCGCACTGCTCCCGTCGGCGCGCCGGACGGACCGGGCGCGGGCAGCGGACGCAGCCCCGCCTCGGCGGCGGTGGTCCGTGCAAAATCTTCGCCAAACCCGGCGCAGGGGGCTGGTCGACCCCGGTGCACGAGCGAGGTCAGAGGGCGGCGATGGCGCTGCGGATCCGCTTGTCCGAGACGGTCATCCGGGTGCCGAGCTGCTGGGCGAACAGGCTCACCCGGAACTCCTCGAGCATCGCGTCGATCTGCCGGGCCTCGGGCGAGAGGCGGCGCCGCGGGCTGAGCCGGGCCCTCTCCGCCTGCCAGTGCTCCTCGAGGGTGCGCACCTGCCAGGCAAGCTTCTCGTCGCGCACCGGGTTCTCCGGCAGTTTCTGCAGGCGGATCCGATCCGCCTCGAGGTAGCGGGCCAGGTGCGGGAGCTGCTCGACCCCGATGGCGGAGATGAACCCGTCGGCCAGCAGGGAGTCGGCGTGCTCGCGGATCTGCGTGAGGTGCGCGAGGACGCTCAGGGACGGCACCCGGGAGAGCTCCTTGTGCAGCCGGGAGGAGACGGCGAGCGCCGCAGCGGCGTCCCGCACCGCCTGCGCGGCCAGCTCCCTCTGCTCGGTGCGCACGCGCCCGGCGAGCTGCTCGTACTCGGCGGCGGTCCACACCTCGGCGGTGCCCACCAGGTGCGCGGTCGCCGCCCGGGAGGCGTCGGCCAGCAGCACCGCGGTCGAAGGGTAAGCGGAGGAGGCGACGGCGAGCTTGGTCGGGTTCGGCAGGGCGTTGAGCACTCCCTGCAGATCCGCCCCCACCTCCCGGTCCAGCAGGGCGATCACGCCCCGGCGATGCTCGAGCGCCTGCTCATCGGCGGTGGCGAGGACGGCCAGGTCGATCTGCTGGAGCCTGCCATCCGCTTCGCGTCGAGCGATCAGCGCGGGATACCCGGTGACCTTCAGCCCGCCGACGGTGGACTCGTGGATCCGCGGCACCCCCTGCTGCGGGAAGCCGCGCAGGTCCTTGCGGGCCAGGTCGTCGCCCTGGGCGGAGACCGCGGTATCCACCCGCTGCTTTAGCCGTGACTTCAGCAGCTCGAGGTCGTCCCCGGTGCCGATCTGCTTGCCGCGGGTGTCGACCACCCGGAAGTGCATCCGGAGGTGGGCAGGCAGCTTGGCGAGGTCGAACTCCTTGCCGTACAGCGGCAGGTCGTCGGGCACATCCGGCAGTCCCACCAGCTCGTCGGCGACGGCCTCGACGAAGGGCTCGCCGGCATCGGGGTCATCGTCGTGGAGGATCGCGGCGACGGCCTTGGCGCGCTCCGGAGCGGGGACCAGGTGACGGCGGATCGGTTTGGGCAGGGAGCGGATCAGCTCGGTGACCAGCTCCTCGCGCATCCCGGGCACGAGCCAGTCGAAGCCGCGCGGCTCCAGGCGGTTCAGGACGGCCAGCGGGATGGTGGCGGTGACGCCGTCGGCGCCCTTCGCCCCGACCTCACCGAAGGAGTAGCTCAGCGGCAGGGTGATGTCGCCCTGCACCCAGGTGTCGGGGAACTCGGAGGCCAGGTGGGAGAGATCCGCGTCCGGGTCCAGCAGGTCGTCCTCGGTGAGGGTGAGCAGGTCCGGGGTCTCGTGGCGCTGCGTCTTCCACCAGGTGTCGAAGTGGCGGCCCGAGACGACGGTCTCGGGGATCCGCTGGTCGTAGAAGCGGAACAGCTGCTCGTCGCTGATCAGGAGGTCGCGGCGGCGGGTCTTGGCCTCCATCTCCTCGAGGCGCTCGATGAGGGCGCGGTTGTCGCGGAAGAAGTGGTGGCGGGTGCGCCAGTCCCCCTCGATGAGGGCGTGCTGGATGAAGATCTCGCGGGCGGCGGGCGGATCGATGCGGCCGTAGCCGACCACGCGATCCGCCACGATCGGCACCCCGTACAGGGTGACCTTCTCGTGCGCCATGGCGGAGGCGCGCTTGGAGGACCAGTGCGGGGCGGAGTGGGAGCGCCTCACCACGTGCGCGCCGGTCTCCTCCGCCCAGGCGGGGTCGATGCGGGCGGCGGTGCGGCCCCACAGCCGGGAGGTCTCCACGAGCTCGGCGACCAACACGTAGTCGAAGCGCTTCTTGGCCAGGGCCGAGCCGGGCCACAGCGCGAACCTCGCGCCGCGCGCACCGGAGTACTCGCGGCTGCGCTCCTCGTACAGGCCCACGTGGCTGAGCAGCCCGGCCAGCAGGGACTGGTGGATCGCCTGTGAGGAGGCAGGGTTGTCGCTGGTGCGCAGGTCGGCGTCCTTGGCCATGTCGCGCAGCTGAGCGTGGAGGTCCCACCATTCACGGATCCGCAGGTAGTGCAGGTGCTCGGCGCGGACCTCGCGGCGGAAGGCGGAGGAGGACAGCGCCTTGCGACGATCCTGGAGATGGTTCCAGAGGTTCAGATAGGCGAGGAAGTCGCTGGTCTCGTCCTCGAAGCGCTTGTGCTTCTCCTTGGCCTGCTGCTCCTGACCCAGGGGGCGTTCGCGGGGGTCCTGGATCGACAGGGCGGCGACGATGATCAGCACTTCCCGCAGTGCACCGAGGCGGTGGGCCTCGATCAGCATCCGCGCCATCCGGGGATCCAGGGGGAAGCGGGCCAGGGTGCGGCCCACGCGGGTCAGGCGGCGCCCGCCGGGCTCGCGGGGGGCGTCCTCGATGGCGCCGAGCTCGTCCAGCAGGCGCACGCCGTCGGTGATGGCGCGGGTGGCGGGCGGCTCGACGAAGGGGAAGGTCTCCACGTCCCCGAGGCCCAGCGAGGTCATCAGCAGCACCACCGAGGCGAGCGAGGTGCGCAGGATCTCCGGTTCGGTGAACTCGGGGCGGCTCTCGAAGTCCTCCTGCGAGTACAGGCGGATGGCGATGCCGGCGTGGGTGCGGCCGGAGCGGCCCGAGCGCTGGTTCGCGCTGGCCTGGGAGATCGGCTCGATCGGCAGGCGCTGGACCTTGGTGCGCTGGGAGTAGCGGGAGATGCGGGCGAGACCGGAGTCGATCACATAGGTGATGCCGGGGACGGTCAGGGAGGTCTCGGCCACGTTCGTGGACAGGATGATGCGGCGATAGGTCCCCGCTGCCGGCGGGGTGAAGATCTTCTGCTGGTCCTGGGCGGAGAGCCGCCCGAACAGGGGCAGCACCTCGACTGGCAGGGCGGAGCGTCCCTTCGTTCCGCCGCGGGTGAGGTGCGCGGTCAGGGCGTCGGAGATCTCGCGGATCTCCCGCTCCCCGGGCAGGA
>DXDT01000229.1 GCA_019115335.1 Candidatus Brachybacterium merdigallinarum | reverse complement strand
ATGCGGATGGTGCGGGCCTGGTCGGCCATCGCCCGGGTGATCGCCTGGCGGATCCACCAGGTGGCGTAGGTGGAGAACTTGTAGCCCTTGGCGTAGTCGAACTTCTCGACCGCGCGGATCAGGCCCAGGTTGCCCTCCTGGATCAGGTCAAGGAAGAGCATCCCGCGGCCGGTGTAGCGCTTGGCGAGGGAGACCACCAGGCGCAGGTTCGCCTCCAGCAGGTGATCCTTCGCGGCCCGACCGTCCTCGGCGATCATGGTCAGCTCACGGCCGGCCTTGGTCAGGCGACCGTTCTTGTCCTTGAGGGACTCATCGCCCTTGAGCTTCTGCTCGGCGTACAGGCCGGCCTCGATGCGCTCGGCGAGCTCGACCTCCTGGGCGGCGTTGAGCAGCGCGACCTTGCCGATCTGCTTGAGGTAGTCCTTGACCGGGTCGGCGGTCGCGCCAGCGGTGACGACCTGCTGAGCGGGAGCGTCGTCCTCGGCGGCGTTGAAGACGAAGCCGCCGGAGTCCTCGACCTTCTCCTTCTCCTGCTCCTTCTCCTGCTCGACCTCGGCCTGGCCCTCGGTCGTCTCGAGGTCCTCCTCGGGCGTCTCCTCGGCGTCGTCCTTCGCGCCGGCGGCCTTGGCGGCGGTCTTGGCTCCCGCGGCACCCTTGGTGCTGCTGGGGGCCTTCCCCGCGGCGGCCTTCTTCGCGGTGGTCTTGCGGGAGCTGCCCGAGGTGCTCTTGGCGGTCGACTTCCTGGCCGACTTCGTCGCGGGGGTCTTCGAGGTGGTCTGCTCCTCGGACGCGTCCGCGGCAGCGGTCGTGTCGGTGGCGGTCTCAGCTGTCTGGGCGGAGGTCACAGATGTCCTTCTTCCGGCGGTGCGGTCCCCACACAGGATGCACCGACCCACGGGGGTGGTCTACTCGTCGCGGCTCATGGGCGCCTCGCGCTTCGGACGCTGAACCGGTGCCGACCGGGTTCATGGCGCACGAAGGCACGGTGCCGTCAAGCCTGACGAGTATAACCACTGTGCGGGCGTGCTTATTCCCGCCGCGCGGCGACGATCTGGCACACGTGCTCCATCCCGTGTCCGGCCCGCGGCACAGCCGCGTGCTCGACGCCCTGTTCGGGCCCGTGCTCAGACGCGGGCGTGATGAGCGGCGCCCGGGGTGACGTGCTCGTCCTTGACCGCGAGCACCGGGCAGGTGGAGAGCAGGAAGACCTTGCGGGCCGAGGCCCCGAGATTCAGCTTCCCGATCGGGGACTTGCGCCGCAGCCCGATCACCAGCAGCTCCGCCTCGGCCTCGCGGGCGGCCTCCAGCAGGCTCTCGCCGATGTCGCTGCCGGTGCAGGTCCGCACGGTGGCGGGCACGTCGGCGGCGTCCAGATCCGTCAGGGCGCTGCGCACGGCGTCCTCGTCCGCAGCGGTGGGCCCCGCGTCGGGGTCGTTGTAGAGGTGCGAGGCGACGACGAGATGCTTCCCGGTCCGGCGGGCCTGGCGCACTGCCGCGGCGAGCGCTGCGATGCCCTGGCCCGAGGGCGTGTACCCGACGACGACGGTCATCCGCAGTCCTCCTCGTCGACGGCGCCGTGCAGCGGCGCCTGTGATGCTGGTCGTACGAGGACCCTACTTCATTCGGACAGCAGTGCGGACAGACCTTCGGCCATGTCCGGGTGCTCGAGCAGGAAGGCGTCGTGACCGATCGGCGAGTGGAGCAGGATCTCCTGCGCAGCGGGGACGTGCTCGACGATCTCGGAGACGAGGGCAGGGGGGAACAGCCGGTCGGAATCGATCGCGATCACCAGGGTGCGGGCGCTGATCCGGGCGAGCGCGGCCGGCAGTCCCCCGCGTCCGCGACCGACGTCATGGGTGTTCATCGCCTGGGCGAGGATCAGGTAGGAGTTCGCATCGAAGCGCCGGCTGAGCTTCCCGGCGTGATGGTCGAGATAGCTGGTGACCTGGTGGCGGCCGTCGCCCAGCACCGGGTCCTCATCGCCCTGGCCGCGGTTGCCGAACCTCTCCTCGAGCTCGGAGGCGGTGCGGTAGGTGGTGTGGGCGATGCGGCGGGCGATGCCGAGGCCGGCCCGCGGACCCTCGGGATCCTCGTAGTAGTTCCCGCCGTGGAATCCGGGATCGGAGCGGATCGCGGCGATCTGCGCACTGTTCCAGGCGATCTGGTCGGCGCTGGCACGGGCAGACGCAGCGATCACCGCGAGGCGCTGGATCATGCCGGGATGGGAGACGCCCCATTCGACCGCTCGCATCCCACCCATCGAGCCACCGACGACCAGGGCGAGGCTGTTGATGCCGAGCGCACCCAGCAGGGCGTGCTCGGCCGCGACCTGGTCCCGCACGGTCAGCCGGGGGAACCGCGAGCCCCAGGGGGTCCCGTCGGGGGCGGGGCTGCTGGGTCCGGTGGATCCCTGGCAGCCGCCCAGCACGTTCGGGGCGATGACGAAGTAGCGGTCGGTGTCCAGCGGCAGCCCGGGGCCGACGACGCTCTCCCACCAGCCCGGGCTCGGGTGTGCGGGTCCCGCCGGCCCCCGCACGTGGGAGTCCCCGGTCAGGGCGTGCAGCACCAGGATGACGTTGGAGGCGTCCGGCGAGAGCTGGCCCCAGCTCTCGTAGGCCAGGGTGACCTCGGGCAGCACGGTCCCGCTCTCGAGCTGCAGGTCCCCCAGCAGCTGGAACTGCCGCTCGCCGGGACCGAGCTCGGGATGCCAGGCCCCGCTCACTGCGGGGCGACGCTCGTCACCCGGAGGTGACGGCGTGACGCGGCCGGAACTGAGCAGTGTCATGCAGCGGGTCTCCTCCAGTCGTCCCTCGAGCGCGGGCGACCAGCAGCGGATCAGCGCCGTGGCCACCATGCGGGGTGGATCGGGGTGTCGGTCAGCCGACGTAACAAGAGTGCCAGACGCTGGGCTCGTTCATCGGCATCGAGCTCGTCCACGAGATCGCCCGCACTCGCGTATCGATGGTTCCACCAGTGCAACAGGGTCAGCGCTGCGGTCAGTGCCCGCCATGCCTCGACCGCTGTCGCCCGCCCCTGCGCAGGCCCTCGGTCACGCGCCGCAGCTGCCGCCGTTCGCGCCTGCTCGATCGCCATGAACCAGCTGCCACCTGCTTGAACGTCGTGATGGGGGATGCAGTCGGGGTTGTGGAACATCTCCTCCAGCACGTCCCCGAGATCCGCCATCGGGGCGTTGCCGCGCTCGGCGCAGAGTGCCAGCAGCTCCCACAGCGCCTCCTGCTCCGCCATCGCGCGGAGGAACCGCGCGAGCTGTTCACACTGCGTCACAAGGAGCGGGGAGGACGGGTCCTGCACAGTGGCCGGGATGCCCCGCAGTGCGGTCTGGGCCCGGCTGAACGCTTCCGCGAGCGGGAGCGGATCGTTGCGCAGCGGAGTCTGCTGGGCAGCCGGCGCTCCGTCATCGAGCATCTCCGTGGCCAGCGGCAGGGTGGCGCCGATACGGGTGAACAGGTCCATGTGCGCTGTGCACGGCAGAGCACGGCCCGTGAGCACGGCCTCCGCGGCCTCTCCGGTCTCGGCGAAGGGTCGCAGCAGGCGCGGCGGTGAGCAGGTGATGTCCGGGCGGTCCGGCGGCGACTCCAGCAGCCGCAGCTCATGGGCCGACCCTTCCCCCAGCACCCAGGCGGCCGTGATCTGCAGCGGGTCGGGACGCAGCGCCGCCGCAGCGGTGAACAGCCCCAGGCCACCCTGGATCGCGGCATGCGCGTAGTGCTCCTCGTCCACCTGCCGGTAGCCGTCGCCGACCACCAGGAGGGCGACGGCGTGGGAGCACCCCCGTGCCTGGAGCATGGCCAGATGCCGGCCGAGCTGATGGTGGCGGGCGGGATCGAGCAGATGGGAGAGGGCGGAGCGGGTGATGACCGGGGTGGAGGGATCTCCGCGGTGACCGATCAGGACCAGGTCGTCCTGCGGGGATGACATGAAGCTCAGGTGCGCCATCGCGAGCAGCTCGGCGGGGTCCTCGCTGCGGAGCAGGCGCGGGGAGGCGGAGTCGGAGGGCTGGAAGTTCGTCGTCATGTCCCGAGGCTTCCCCGCCGGACCCGGCTGGCGCATCCCCCCGTCCCGATATGGGGAGAACCGGGCATTGGGGAGGAACGGTGCTCAGCGTCCGCACCCGCGGGCATGGCAGGATCGAGGAGCCACCGTCGAAGGGACCCCGATGACCGACTCCGCTGAGCCTGCTGCGTCTTCCGCGACCGGCCCGTCGCCCCGGGACCCCCTGCACGCCCTCGACGCCCGCCTGGTCTCCCGGATGCAGCAGCTGCTGGCCGAGACCCTCGCGGGACATCGCGCCGCGCTGACCGCGATCGCCCCGGAGTCCGCGACGCTGGTCGATGCGCTGACGGAGTTCCTCGACGGCGGGAAGCTGCTGCGGCCCCGCTTCTGCTTCTGGGCCGGGACCGCGACCCTGGGCCGGACGCCGTCGGAGACCGAGCTGGATGCCCTCGCCCGGCACGGGGCGGCGATCGAGCTGGTCCAGGCGGCGGCACTGCTGCACGACGACGTGATCGACCACTCCCCGACCCGTCGCGGCCGCCCCGCCGTGCACGTGGCCGCCGCCCGGCGGCACGCCGAGCAGGAGCTCAGCGGCGACAGCGAGGACTTCGGGGTCGCAGTCGCGATCGTGCTCGGCGACCTGGCGCTGAGCTGGGCCGAGGAGCTCGTCGGCGCGGGCTCGGCTGAGGCGGCGACGGATCAGGGGGCCGCGCGGCGCGCCCGGGGGGAGTTTGACCGGCTGCGCACCGAGGTGATGTCCGGCCAGTTCCTCGACATCCTGCACCAGGCCGGCGGGTTCGAGTCCCCGGCGGATCCCGAGGCGGCGGCGCTCGCGGTGATCCGCTGGAAGACGGTGCCCTATTCGGTGCTGCGTCCCCTGCGGATGGGTGCCGCGCTGATGGGCGCCGATGACGATCAGCTGGAGTTGCTCTCGCAGTGGGCGATCGAGGTGGGCACCGCCTTCCAGCTGCGCGATGACCTGCTCAGCGTGATCGGCGACGCCGAGGCCACCGGCAAGCCCATCGGGGGCGACATCACCGAGGGCAAGCGCACCGTGCTGCTGGCCCGCACGAGCGCTGCCGCCGATGACGCGCAGCGGGCACTGCTGGCGCAAACGATCGGGGACCCCGACGCCCCGGTGGCGGATGTCACCGCCGTGAGGGAGCTGATGGTCTCCAGCGGTGCAGTGGCCTCCGTGGCCCAGGAGGTGCGGGATCGCGCCGGACGGGCGCAACAGCTCCTGGAGGCGGCGGAGACCTTCGGGACCCTGGGGCGCTCCGGCCTCGATCTGCTCGCCGACTCCGCCACCGAGCTGGAGTCCTTGCGGCTCTGAACGCTCCGCGTGGCGGCCCGAGGAACACTCCGGTCCTCGGCTCCGCCCAGGGCGCCGGCGGTGCCGCCGACGGCCTCAGAGGGCGAGTGCCTGAGCGCGGCGCCGCACCTCTCCGCGCTGCCCGGCGCGGAGCTGATCTATGGGACGCCCCGGAAGGGTCTCATCCGCGGTGAACAGCCAGGTCAGCAGCTCCACGTCCGTGAATCCGCCATCCCGCAGCAGGATGATGGTGCCGGCCAGGTGCGGGGCGGGCTGGCCTTCCACCAGCAGCTCGGCGGGGACCGAACGCACCGCGGGTTCGCCCCGTCGGACCGCCACCAGGGCGGCGTCCTCGATCAGTCGTCGCACCTGCGAGACCTCGATATCCATCGCCTGGGCGACATCCGGCAGGGGCAGCCACTCGGTGATCAGGCCCTCGAGGGAGGTCTGGTCATCGGTCTGTTCGTCACGGAGCTCGTTCACGACCCCAGGGTGCCACGCTGCGGGCCGACGGTGCGAGCCGAGGCCCAGGGCCCGATATGTCGGACCCGCCCACGTGTGTCGCTCCCGGTGAAGCGGGGGTGTGCGCTCTATCGTGGGTCCGTGAGCTCGGCGACGTCGACTTCCCCCGGCATCGACCAGCTCCTCGACGACCGCTACCGGCTCGAGGAGCCCATCGCGCGCGGCGGGATGGCAACAGTGTTCAGAGGCCACGATCTGCGGTTGGACCGCACCGTGGCCCTCAAGATCATGCATCCGCACCTGGCGACCGACGCCGATTTCCGGCGTCGTTTCGGTCGCGAGGCGCGCAGCGCCGCCCGTCTCGCCCACCGCAACGTGGTCGGCGTGTTCGACCAGGGTGAGGACGGCGACCGGATCTATCTGGCGATGGAGCTGGTGGACGGCGAGACCCTCCGCAGCCGCATCACCCGCCAGGGCCGGCTCACGGTCCGGGAGACCCTGGACCTGACGTCGCAGGTGCTGCAGGCGCTCGTCGCCGCGCATTCCGCAGGGATCGTCCACCACGACATCAAGCCCGAGAATATCCTCATCGACACCGACGAGACCGCGAAGGTCGCCGACTTCGGGCTGGCGCGCGTCATCGGCACCACGAACTCCTCCGCCAGCGCCACCCTGCTGGGCACCGTCGCCTACATCAGCCCCGAGGTGGTCACCCGCGGCCACAGCGATGAGCGCAGCGACCTGTACTCCCTCGGGGTGGTGCTGTTCGAGATGCTCACCGGGCGCCAGCCCTTCATCGGCGAGCAGCCGGTGCACATCGCGTTCCAGCACGTGCACGAGGACATCCCTGCCCCCTCCAGCCTGGTCCGGGGAGTGCCGCGGGAGCTGGACTCCCTGGTCACCTGGGCCGCCGCACGGACCGTCGGTCAGAGACCCGCCACGGCCGAGGAGATCCTGCGCGCGGTGCGCGACCTCGCGGACTCCCTTCCCGCCGCGGTGCTCGATGCGCGACCCGAGTTGCTCGAGGCGGCCGACACCGGAGAGGTTCCCCGGCTGACCGCCCCCTTGGGAGAGGTCATCGCCGAGCTCGACGGCGCAGCCCGCACCTTCCGCCTGCACCCGGAGGGCACCGAGTCCCCCGAGAGCTCCCCGGGCTCCGAGAGCGCACCCGCCGAGGGCGCCGACGACTCCGAGGGCTCGACGGCGGAAGGCTCTGCAGCGGACGGCTCGTCGTCGGACGCGGCAGCCGCGTCGTCCGACGACGAGGGTGAGGAGGGCCTCGCAGGGCAGCACTCCTCGCGGTCCGTCATCCTGCGCAGTCCGCGCAGCAGGCGTGGCCGGCACCTGCTGCGCGGCACTCGCCTCCGGTCCCGGGCCGTGGCCGCTCTGGCCGGATTCAGTCTGATCGCGGTGCTCGGCACCGGCGCGTGGGGCAGCGTGCACTGGTACACCGAGACCGGCCCCGGCGCCGACCGCTCCGTCCCGGTCCTGGCCGGCACCCAGCTCACCGATGCCGAAAGCGCCCTGACCGCTGCAGACCTCACCATCCGCACCACCGAACAGTTCGACGCGACGGTCCCGGCCGGGCACGTCATCTCCTCCTCGATCCCGGCCGGGGAGACCGTCAAGAAGGGCACCGCGGTCTCCGTGGTCGTCTCCAAGGGCGAGCAGCTCTTTCCCGTCCCCGAGGTGACCGGTCTCAGCCTCGAGGACGCCACCGCCGCGGTGGAAGCGGCGAACCTGACCCTGGTCGAGGACGATCCGCAGTACTCCGAGACCGTCCCGCAGGGCGAGGTGATCAGCCAGTCCGCCGATCAGGAGTCGCTGCCCGCGGGCGGCGAGGTCCACGTGGTCCTCTCCCAGGGGCGCCAGCCCATCTCGATCCCGAACGTGGCCGGCGACGGGGAGGGCGGTGCCCGCTCCACCCTCCAGGCCGCCGGGTTCGAGGTCACCACCTCCTCCGCCCACTCCGCCTCGGTGCCCGCCGGCTCGGTCATCTCCCAGTCCCCCGCCTCCGGCAGCGGCTACCGCGGCGACACCGTCTCCCTGGTGATCTCCCTCGGACCCGAGATGGTGCAGGTCCCCGACGTGTTCCAGCTCCCCGAAGCCGAGGCGAAGGCACAGCTCGAGGCGGCCGGATTCGCGGTCACGGTCGAGTACCAGCAAGGCGCCCCCGTGTTCGGGCTGGTGTACGAGCAGTCCGCGGCCGCCGGGACCGAGCTCGCGAAGGGTTCGACGGTCACCCTCACCGTGTTCTGAGCCGACGGGGACCCGCCCTCCGTGTGACGCGCCGTCGAGAACACGGAAAGCCCTCGTCGATGAGGGCTTCCCGTGTTCTCGACGGGCCGTCTCGGGCGTGTCTGTCTCGATCCCGGCTCAGCGGCGGGCGAGCCGTTCGGCGACCAGGAAGGCCAGCTCGAGGGACTGCTGGTGGTTCAGTCGCGGGTCCACCAGGGTCTCGTAGCGTCGGGTCAGCCCCTCCTCGTCGATCTCCCCGGAGCCGCCGAGCACCTCGGTGACGTCGTCCCCCGTCAGCTCCATGTGCAGACCGGCGGGGACGGTGCCCAGAGCGTCGTGGACCTCGAAGAATCCCACCACCTCGTTGAGGATGTCCTCGAAGCGGCGGGTCTTGTACCCGTTGGACGAGGTGATGGTGTTGCCGTGCATCGGGTCGGTCACCCAGGCCACCTGCGCCCCCGAGGCGCGGACGCCTTCGATCAGGGCCGGCAGGCGGTCGCGGATCTTCCCGGCGCCCATGCGGGTGATGAAGGTGAGGCGGCCCGGCTCGCGCTCGGGGTCGAGCGTGTCGATCAGCTGCAGGGCGTCGTCGACGGAGGCGTCCGGCCCGAGCTTGACCCCGATCGGGTTGCGCAGCTTCGCCATGAAGTTCACATGGGCGCCGTCGAGCTGGCGGGTGCGCTCCCCGATCCACAGGAAGTGCCCCGAGCAGCCGTAGATCTCGCCGGTGCGCGAGTCGATCCGGGACAGGGCCTCCTCGTAGTCCAGCAGGAGGGCTTCGTGCGAGGCGTAGAACTCGACCACCTTGAGGGCGTCGAAGTCCGCTCCGATGGCGTCCATGAAGCGGATCGCCTTGTCGATCTGTCCGGCCAGGACCTCGTACTTGTCGTAGCCCGGACCGGAGGTGAAGCCGCGGTTCCAGGAGTGGACCTCGCGCAGGTCCGCGAAGCCGCCGCCCGTGAAGGCGCGCAGGAGGTTCAGGGTGGTGGCGCTGGTGGTGTAGGTCTTCCACAGGCGCTGCGGATCCGGGGTGCGCTCGGCCTCGGTGAATCCGAAGGCGTTGACCGCGTCACCGCGGTAAGTCGGCAGGGTCACGCCGTCCTTGGTCTCCACGTCGGAGGAGCGCGGCTTGGCGAACTGGCCGGCCATCCGGCCCATCTTCACCACCGGCAGCGAGGCCCCGTAGGTCAACACGGCGGACATCTGCAGGATGGTGCGGATCTTGTTGCGGATGCGATCTGCCGTCGAATCTTCGAAGGTCTCCGCGCAGTCCCCACCGGCCAGCATGAACGCCTCGCCGCGGGCGGCCGCAGCGACCCTGTCGCGCAGCACGTCGACCTCACCGGCGAACACCAGCGGCGGCGCGGAGCGCAGATCGTCGAAGACCTGCGAGCGCGCGGCCTCATCGGGCCACACCGGCTGCTGCACCCGCGGATACTCGCGCCAGGCCGCAAGCGCTGCCAGGCCGTCATCGGCCGAGGACAGGGTGAAGTCATGGGCGCGGGCGGGGGCATCGGGGCTGAACTGAGTCACAGGGCCAGGGTAAGCCGTTCCCGTCTCCCCCGGGGGAGGCATCCCGCCGGTCGGGATCCGTCCCACACCGGGCAGCACGCGGACCGGTCCGCTTCCCCGCTCAGTGCCCCGGTTCGGCGCCGGCGCCCCTGCTCACCGCGTCCGTTCGCCACGCAGGCGCGCCTTGACCACCGAGGCGTACTCGTCGACCCGCTCCTGACCGGAGAGCTCTGCGATCCGGTCCATCACGTGGTCGGTGAGATGCCGGAACACCGTGGCCTCCGACCCGTCCGGGAGCGCGGCGGCGATCGCCGCGGCGTCGATGGGGGCGCCCAGCACCGCCTGGATCCGGGGTCGACGGTGCGGGATCAGCGTCCTGCTCCCCTGCGCCTCCCGGGTGCCGAGCATCGCCACCGGGATGATCGGGGCGCCGGTGGCCAGCGCCAGCCGCGCGACCCCGGTGCGGCCGCGATGCAGGCGCCCGTCGGGGCTGCGTGTGCCCTCGGGGTAGATCCCCAGCACGTGCCCTCCCTCCAGCACCTCCATCCCGGCGTCGATCGCCGACTGGGAGGCGCTGCCTCCGGAGCGGTCCACCGGCATCACCGCCAGCCCCCGCATGATCCGGGCGAGCACAGTGTTCAGCGGCGACCCGCTGCGGAACAGATCGGACTTGCCCAGGAAGTGCACCCGCCGCGGGAGCTGGGCCGGCAGGAAGTAGGTGTCCGCGACCGCCAGATGGTTCGAGGCGAGGATGACCGGTCCCTGCTCGGGGAGGTTCTCCGCCCCGCGGAGACGGGGGTTCCAGATGGTCCGCAGCAGCAGCCGCACGGGCGGCTTGGCGACGTCGTACAGCACATCAGCTCCTGGTGGTGCGGGTGGGGACTTCGGGCGTGTGAGATGAAGCATCCGCTCGAGGGTGCGACGATGGACCCATGGCGTTCAGCGAACTGTCCCGCCCCTGGCATGCGCGAGGTCACTCTAACCCGCGCGGCGGGATCCTCCTGTGCCACGGCTTCACGGGCACGCCGCAGTCGCTGCGGCCCTGGGCCGAGGACCTCGCCGCCCACGGCTGGGAGGTGGAGCTCCCGCTGCTGCCGGGCCATGCCCGCAGCTGGCAGGACCTGGAGGCCACCGACGAGCAGGACTGGTACGGCCATGTCCAGCAGGCGGCGAGGCAGCTCTCCGACCGTTGCGGTCCGATCGGGATCGGGGGCCTGTCGATGGGCGGTGCGCTCACGCTCCGCCTGGCCGAGGATCCCGCGCTGGAGGGTCGGATCGCCGCGATCGTGGCGGTGAACCCGGGGATGACCCTCCCCCCGGCGGCACGGTTCGCCGGACTGATCGCCCCCGTGGTCCGCACCATCCCCGGGATCGGCTCGGACGTGGCGATCCCGGGTGTGCGCGAAGAGGCCTACGACCGCACCCCGCTGCGATCGGTCGCCCGCCTGCGCCGGCTGTTCACTGCGACCCGTCGCGACCTGGACGCGGTGAGGGTCCCGCTGCTGCTGGTCACCTCGCCGCAGGACCACACCGTCCCCGCGACGGACAGCGACATCGTGGCCGCCGGGGTGAGCGGGCCCGTCGAGCGCCTCGCCGCTCCCCGCAGCCACCACCTGGTGCCGCTCGATCACGATGCCCCGGAGCTGCTGGCCCGATCCCGGGAGTTCTTCGACCAGCACGTGCCGCACCACGGCGCGGACGGGCAGCAGGAGGGGACCTGATGGACATCCCGCACGATCGTCGGCACGACCCGCGGGACGTCGACGCGGAGTTCGCCCGCATGCTGGCCGGTGAGGGGCTGGAGGTCCCGCCGGGAGAGGCTCCCCGTGAGCCGGCTGCGGCAGAGCATCACCGTGACGACGAGGGCCCGCTGGACGGCGACGTGGACGACGGGCTGTGGACCTTCAGCGCGGACTCCCCGCCGGAGCCGCCGAGCGACCGGGACCGTGCCCGCTCCCGGGCCGCGCATCCCGCCGCCGGAGGCATGGGGGCCAGCGGCATCCGCGGCGCGGCCGGCCCTCGGGAGCTCGATGACGACGAGGTGGTCTACGGGGACTTCGAGGCCCCGGACCCGGACCTGCCCGAGCCGGCCTCGGCCACCCTGTGGTCCTGGACGGCGCTGGTCGCCGGCTTCCTGCTGCTGATGGCGGTGGCGGTGACCCCCGCCCTGCCGCAGTGGCTGGGGTGGATCGGGGCCGCCGCCGCAGTGGGCGGGGTCATCTCCCTGCTGATGCGGGTGCCGCGCAGCCGCGACGAGGACGACGACGGCGCCCAGGTCTGAGGACCGCGCCCCACCCCGTCGATGCCCCGCCCCGGGGGCACGGTCACCGGTCGGCGGACCGGTGAGCGCCGCGGCGGGCGGTCAGCGCGCCAGATCCGCGGCGCCGACGATGCCGGCCCGGTTCCCCATCGAGGCGATCGCCCACTGCGGCTGATCCCGGTGCAGGCGGGCGGTCACGTTCTTCTCGAACGCCTCGCGCGCCGGGGCCAGCAGCAGTTCCCCGGCCTCCGCCACGCCGCCGCCGAGCACGATGATCCCGGGGTCCAGCAGCGCTGCGATCGACGCGGTCCCCAGGCCCAGCCAGGTCCCCAGCTCCGCGAGCAGCTCGACCGATCCCGCGTCGCCCTCCTGGGCGAGGCGCGTGATCAGGGGCCCGTCGATCGCCTTGCGATCCCCGCCGGCGGCGGCGACCAGCGGGCCCATCAGCGGGTCCCCGCTCGAAGCGCGACGCTTGGCGGTGCGGACCAGGGCGGTGCCGGAGGTGTACTGCTCGAGGCAGCCCCGACGGCCGCACCCGCACCACTGGCCGTCCGGGACCGCGGTCATGTGGGCGACCTCGCCGGCGAAGCCGCCCGCCCCGCGCAGCAGGGTGCCGTCCAGCACCAGGGCTCCGCCCAGGCCGGTCCCGACAGTGAGCATCAGCATCTGGTCCGCGTCCCGGGCGGCACCGAAGCGGTACTCGGCCCAGCCGGCGGCATTGGCGTCGTTCTCGACCACCACCGGCAGGCCCACCAGCTTCTCGAGCTCCTCGGCCAGCGGCCGCTGGCGCCAGGCGAGGTTCGCGGCGAAGCGGACGGTGCGGCGATCCGCCGCCACGAACCCGGCCGCCCCCACCCCGACCCCCACCACATCGTGCTCGACGCGCAGCTCGGCGACCGCGTCGGCCACTCCCGCCTCGATCAGCTCCGGTTCCGTGGCCGGAGTGCTGCGGGTGGTGGCGGCGATGATGCTGCCCTCCTCGTCCACCACCCCGGCCGCGATCTTGGTCCCGCCGATGTCCACGCCGATCGAGAGCATGTGGCTCCTCCCCGTCTTCTGCGGTGCGGCAGCCGCGCTGCCGCCCCGCTGCTTCGTCAGTGCTGTCTCAGTGCTGTATCCATCTCGTCGCGGTCTCGGCACTGCGGTGCCGGTGACGCTGCTCCTGCACACATGGTAGGTCTCCCTGCCGTAGAATCGTGACGACCCACCAGCGCTTTCCGGGCGAGTGGCCGGCCCGCCGGTGCCGCGCGCCCCACCCGGATCGAAGGAGATTCGATGAAGCAGTACGGCACCCCCGCCCAGCACACCAGTCGGCCAGACGAGAACACCACCGATCTGCTCCTGGAGCGCCTCGCGACGCACCCCGACATCCCGATCTTCGAGCGTGCCGATGAGGCCGGGAACTACACCCCGATGTCGCTGGCGGACTTCCTCGACGAGGTGCGCGCCGTCGCGAAGGGTCTGATCGCCTCGGGCGTCGGGGTCGGGGACGTCGTCGCGATCCTGTCCCGGACCCGCTACGAGTGGGCACTCATGGACTGGTCGATCTGGTGGGCCGGCGGGGTCAGCGTGCCGATCTACGAGAGCTCCTCCCCCAGCCAGATCCAGTGGATCGCCTCCCAGTCCGAGGCACGGTTCATCGTCGTCGAGGCCACCCGCCATCGGGAGGACGTGGAATCGGTGCGCGGCGAGCTGCCCGCCCTGGAGAAGATCGGGGTGCTCGAGGACGGCATCATCGAGGAGCTCATCGAGCGCGGCAAGGACGTCAGCGACGAGACCCTCGAGGAGCACCGCACGGCACGGAACCTCGACGACATCGCGACCATCATCTTCACCTCCGGCACCACCGGCCGCCCCAAAGGAGCCCTGCTCAGCCACGGCAACTTCGTGGACACCACCCGCAGCGCCGTCACCCTGCTCGGCCAGCAGGTGCTGCCCCCGGGATCCCGCCTGCTGATGTTCCTGCCCATGGCGCACGTGTTCGCCCGGCTGATCACGGTCCTGGCCGCCGCCTGGCCGGTGACCACCGCCTTCACCCCGGACACCAAGAACCTGCTGCCCGACCTCGCGGCCTTCAAGCCGACCTTCCTGCTCGCGGTGCCGCGCGTGTTCGAGAAGGTCTACAACAGCGCCGAGGCCAAGGCCATCGCCGGCGGTCGCGGCAAGATCTTCACCGCCGCCTCCCAGACCGCGATCGACTACTCGCAGGCCCTCGGCAGCGGCAAGGTGCCGCTCACGCTCCGCGCGAAGCACGCAGTGTTCGACAAGCTCGTCTACGGCAAGCTCCGTGACGCCATGGGCGGGAAGGTGCAGTGGGCCGTCTCCGGCGGGGCGCCGCTCGGGGCGCGGCTCGCGCACTTCTTCCGCGGCATCGGGGTGACCGTGCTGGAGGGCTACGGCCTCACCGAGACCACGGCCCCCGTCGGGGTGAACCTGCCGTGGAACGTGAAGCCGGGCACCGTGGGCCCGCCGCTGCCGGGCTCGACCGTCAAGATCGCCGACGACGGCGAGATCCTGGTCAAGGGCGTGATGGTCTTCCAGGGCTACCACAACAACCCGGAGGCCACCGCCGAGGCCCTGCAGGACGGCTGGTTCCACACCGGCGACCTCGGTCATCTCGACGAGGACGGCAACCTCACCATCACCGGCCGCTCGAAGGAGGTGCTGATCACCGCCGGCGGCAAGAACGTCTCGCCCAACCAGCTCGAGGATCAGCTCCGCGCCCATCCGCTGGTGAGCCAGTGCGTCGTGATCGGTGACCAGAAGCCCTTCGTCGCCGCGATCCTCACCCTAGACGCGGAGATGCTGCCCACCTGGCTGAAGAACAACGGCATCGAGGAGCTCAGCCTCACCGAGGCCGCGCAGGATCCGCGGATCCGGACTGAGCTGCAGAACATCGTGGACTCGGCCAACCGGACCGTCTCCCAGGCGGAGTCGATCCGGAAGTTCGAGGTCATCGACACCGACTTCACCGAGGAGAACGGCTACCTCACCCCCTCCCTGAAGCTCAAGCGCAATGTCGTGGTCCAGGACATGTCCGAGCTGATCGAGAAGATCTACAGCGGCGCCAAGCCCGCGCAGTGACCCCCTGAGCGTTCGCCACAGAGCGATCACCACGGCGTGATCACCACCACTGACCGGCGGAGCCTCCGGGAGGCTCCGCCGGTCAGTGCTCGGGCCTACGCTTCCCTCATGCCCACCCGCCGTCGCCAGCTCAGCTTCGAGGACCTCGGCACCCCGCTGGCCGAGGCGACGCTCGTGGTGGTGGACCTGGAGACCACCGGCACCGATCCCCGCAACGACGCGATCACTGAGATCGGCGCGGTCAAGGTGTGCGGCGGTGAGGTGCTCGGGGAGTTCCGCACCTTCGTGGACCCGCAGCGCCCGATCCCCGCCTACATCGCATCCCTCACCGGCATCACCGACGCCGCCGTGGCCGGGGCGCCGCGGATCAGCGCCGTGCTGCCAATGTTCCTGGACTTCCTGGGCGATGGCGCGCTGGTGGCGCACAATGCCCGCTTCGACGTCGGCTTCCTGCGGGCCCAGGCCGCGGCCACCGGCGTCGGCTGGCCGAACCCGCCCGTGCTGGACACCCTCACACTGGCCCGCGCCGTGTTCCGGCGGGACGAGGTGCGCGATCACAAGCTCGCCACGCTCGCCGCCCATGTCGGGGCCGACATCTCTCCAGACCACCGGGCGCTGACGGACGCACGGGCCACGGTCGACGTGCTGCATGCGATCATCGGCCGGCTCGGTCCGGCCGCAGCCGGCACCCTCGAGGACCTCTCCTCGGCGCACCGCCGCGCCTCCCCCGTCCAGCTGCGCAAGAAGCACCTGGCCGATTCCGTCCCGGCCGTGCCCGGCGTGTACGAGTTCCAGGATGCCGCCGGTCAGGCCCTGTACGTCGGCACCTCCGGGAACCTGCGCTCCCGGGTGCGCACCTACTTCACCGCCTCCGAGACCCGCCGCAAGGTGCTGGACATGCTGCCGCGCGCCGAGCGCATCCAGGTGATCGAGTGCACCACCTCGCTCGAGGCGGCCGTGCGGGAGCTGCGGATCATCGCCGCGAAGAAGCCGCCGTCGAACCGGCACGGTCTGCGCCCCGAGAAGGCGCTGTGGCTGCGCCTCGGCACCGGCAGCGAGGGGCTGCGCGCGGCGCGCCTCGCCCGCCAGGAGTCCGACGGCTCCGCCCAGATCGGCCCACTGGCCTCGCGCCACGACGTCGAACCGCTGCGCGCGCTGCTGATGGACGCCGTGCTGGGTCGCGGGGCATCGCTGGAGGGCGGGACGACCCGCCTCGACGGCGGCTACCGCGCCGCCCTGCGCACGGCACTGCGCGAGGATCCGCGGCAGGTCCTGGACCATGTCGCGGTGCGCATGCGCCGCCATGTCGACGCCGGCCGCTACGAGGACGCCGAGAAGCTGCGCCAGGTGGCCCTGAGCTATCTCACCGCCGCCCGTCGTGCGTCCCGGCTGCGCGCCATCGCCGCGGTGCCCCTCCTGGTCGCCGCCCGGCCCAGCGAGGACCCGGTGATCTCGGGCTGCGGCTGGGAGCTGCTGGCCGTGCGGCACGGGCGCTTCGCCGGCACCGCTCTGGTGCCTCGCACGGCGGACCCGCTCGCCGCCGCCCGCTCCCTGCAGCTGACCGGGGCCGGCGAGGCCGAGCTCGCCGCTCCCCTGTGCCAGGGCTACCACCAGGAGGCCGAGCTGCTGCTGACGTGGCTGGACTCCGAGGGGGTGCGCACCGTGCTCACCGAGGGGAGCTGGGAGATCCCGGCCCGGGCGCGATTCGAGCCGGAGCATCTCACCGAGCGCTTCGCCCGCACGGCCGCGGCGCCGCAGCAATAGGCTCAGGGATGACCATCCCCGTCGAAGGAGCGCTCATGATCACCGCCATCGTCTCGATCGTCGTCGATTCCGCCCACATCCCCGAGGTCGCCCAGTCCGTCGTGGACCTCGACGGCGTCGACCACGTCTACTCGGTCACCGGGGACGTGGACCTCATCGCCGTGGTGCGGGTGCGTGCCCACGAGGACCTCGCCGACGTCATCGCCGGGAGCCTGAGCAAGGTCGAGGGCGTGCTCAGCACGAACACGAACATCGCCTTCAAGACCTACTCGAGCAAGGAGCTCGACGCCGCCTTCGACCTCGGCTACGACTCCTGACCGAGGCCGCCCGGTGCACCGCGGGGTCTCCGGACCGGGCGCAGCCCCTCAACGGGCCGGGCTCAGGCCTCCCGGGAGAAGAGCTCCTGGGAAGCGGCGGCCCAGCGCTGCACCAGGCGGGCGGGCCGGCCGGAGTCGAGCACCGCGCTGACCTCCTCGAAGGCGGTCCCGAAGCGATCCTCGAATCCGGAGGCTGCAGGCTGGTCGATGCCGTCGAAGGCCACCACCCCGGCCGCCGCGTTCAGCAGCACCGCATCGCGGATCGCACCCAGGCGGCCCTCGCGGGATCCGTCCAGCAGGTCCCGGGCCACCTGGGCGTTCTCCTCGGCACTGCCGCCGCGCAGGGCGTCCTGATCGCTGCGCTCGATGCCAAGCAGCTCGCGCGGATCCAGCACGTGCTCGCGCACCTCCCCGCCGCGCACCTCCCACACGTCCGAGGGGGCGGTCACGGTGAGCTCGTCCAACCCGTCCTGACCGCGGAACACCAGTGCCGAGGTGCCGCGGGAGGCGAAGACGCCGGCGACGGTCGGGGCGATGACCGCATCCGCCACCCCCACCGCGCTGGCGCGGGGCAGGCCAGGATTGGTGATCGGGCCCAGGATGTTCATCACGGTGGGCACGCCCAGGCCCTTGCGGGCCTCGGCGGCGAAGCGCATCGAGGGGTGGAACACCTGGGCGAACAGGAACGTCATCCCGATCTCGCCGACCAGCTGCTCGACCGCCGGCACCGGGAGGTCCAGGCGGATGCCGAGCGCCTCCAGGACATCGGCCGAGCCGGACTTCGAGCTCGAGGCCCGGTTGCCGTGCTTGACCACGGTGCGCTCCGACGAGGCGATGATCATCGAGGCCATGGTGGAGATGTTCACCGTCTGCGCCATGTCCCCGCCGGTGCCGACGATGTCGACGGCTCGGCGGGTCACCCGGGCCGGGAGGGCGTGGGCGACCATCGCATCGGCCAGCGCCGCGAGCTCCTCGGAGGTGACCCCCTTGGACTGCAGGGCCACCAGGAAGCCGGCGAGCTGCACCGGGGTGGCCTCGCCCTTCATGACCTCGTCCATCGCCCAGCTCGCCGCAGGGGCGGAGAGATCGTCGCCGCGCACGAGGGCGGCGGTGAGACGGGGCCAGGTCGGGATGTTCGCGCTCATGCTCCGATGATCGCACTTGGAGCCCGGTGGGCGCGGCTGCGATCACACCGTGGATCACAGACCGGTCACAACACGCCTCACTGCCCCTCACCTGGGCGGGAACAGCGCGTGTCCGGTTCATGACAGGTCGTCAGGAGGGCTATGCTGGACCGGTCCGCCCGGGGCCGTGCCCCGCGGTGGGTCCGGACGTCGTGAACGGGACCCACTGAATCTGACGACACGACATAATGGTGACGTGACTACAGCGACCTTGCCCCAGCGCCCCGGCGCCGCAGCTCCTGCGGTCGGCCGCCCGAATCCGACCCAGGTCGGCACGATGGTGTGGCTCGCCAGCGAGCTGATGTTCTTCGGCGGCCTGTTCGCCATGTACTTCACCCTGCGCTCCATGGCCCCGGAGACCTTCTCCGCGGGCCAGAGCATGTTCACCCACGGCTTCTCCATCGTGAACACCACGATCCTGGTGCTGAGCTCGGTGACCTGCCAGATCGGTGTGTACGTCGCGGAGGGACACATGCCGTTCCGCGGGTCGTTCACCCCCCGCAAGGTCCGCACCGGATCGATCTTCAACCTCGCGAAGTGGGGCGTCACCGAGTGGTTCGTGCTGACCTTCGTGCTCGGTGCGATCTTCCTCTCCGGCCAGGCGTTCGAGTACGCAGAGCTCGTCCATCACGGAGTGACGCTCTCCTCCTCGCCCTTCGGATCGGTCTTCTACCTCACCACCGGCTTCCACGGCATCCACGTGCTGGGCGGTCTGATCGCCTTCCTGATGGTGCTGGCTCGGCTCTACTCGGCGAAGACCTTCACCCAGCACGAGCAGGTCTCCGCGATCTGCGTCTCCTACTACTGGCACTTCGTCGACGTCGTGTGGGTGGCGCTGTTCTTCATCGTCTACCTGCTCGATCCGATCATGGCCGCCGGGAACCCCGACCACGTCATCCCGGTCACCATGAACTGGACGATCTTCTGAGCCGCCATCTGACGGGAGCCTCCCCCGCTGCCGTCGACCCCCACCGTCCCGAACCCCTGTCCGTCCTCCTCCACGAATCGAGGTCCGAACCGTGAAGGCACTCGCCGCACGTCGTCATCACCCGATGGCGTTACTCGTGATACTGCTGCTCGCGCTCGTCGCGACCGGCGGCCTCTACGCCGCCTTCCAGCCGAGCGACGCCCAGGCGGAGGGCTACACGGAGGAGGACATCGACGCCGGTGAGGCGCTGTTCCTCGCCAACTGCGCCACCTGCCACGGCCGCAACGCCGAGGGCATGACCGAGGCGGACGGCACCACCGTCGGCCCGTCCCTGATCGGCGTCGGCGCCGCCGCAGTCGACTTCCAGGTCGGCACCGGCCGCATGCCCATGCAGGCCTCCGGCCCGCAGGCGCCTCGCAAGCCCACCCAGATGAACGAGGAGCAGACCCGCCAGCTGGCGGCGTACGTCGCCTCCCTGGGCCCCGGCCCCTCCGTGCCGACCGACGAGATGGTCGATCCCGAGCTGGGAGATCCCGTCAACGGCGGCAACATCTTCCGCATCAACTGCGCCATGTGCCACAACGCGGCTGGCGCCGGCGGCGCCCTGACCGAGGGCAAGTACGCCCCGCCCGTGGTCGGTGTCGAGCCCCGCCACGTCTACACCGCGATGGAGACCGGTCCCCAGAACATGCCCGTGTTCAACGACGCGAACCTCTCCCCCGAGGCCAAGCGCGACGTGATCGCCTACCTCGAGACCCTGGACGAGACCGGCTCCCCCGGCGGCATCTCGCTGGGCTCGGTCGGCCCGGTGACCGAGGGCCTGTACGCCTGGACCATCGTCCTCGCCCTGCTGATCGGCGCGGCTGCCTGGCTGGGGGCGAAGGCGAAGTGAGCACCAGCAACAACCAGAGCTACGGCAACCACTCCGCCCGCGGCGTGAGCACGGTCGTCCCGCCCGAGAACGGCGGCTTCCCGAACCCGGGGCTGCCCCCGCATGAGCACCGGCAGGCGGATGTCAGCCGCCGGGCCGAGAAGCGCGCCGAGCGCATGGTCGCCGGCATGTTCCTGCTGTCGATCCTGGGCGTCATCGCGTTCATCGCCGCGTACTTCCTGGTCAGCCCCACGGAGACGAACATCTTCGCGGAGCAGGGCACGCCGAGCGCCGTGTGGTGGTCGAACCTGATCATCGGCCTCAGCCTCGCCGTCGCGATCTTCTTCATCGGCGCTGCCGCGGTCCACTGGGCCAAGACGCTCATGCCCGACGAGGAGATGGTCGAGGAGCGCCACGACATCCGCAGCGATGACGACACCCGCGAGGTCGCGGTCGGGATCATCAAGGACGGTCTGGAGGAGTCCGGCATCGCCCGTCGCCCGCTGATCGTCACCACGATGGTCGCGGCCCTGGCCGCATTGCCGGTCGCCGTGCTCGCGCCGCTGTCCACCTTCGGCCCGCTGCCGGGCAACAAGTTCCACCACACCTTCTGGGGCTACGGACGCCAGGACGGTCAGCCGATCCGCCTCACCCGGGACCACGACGGCACCCCGATCCTCGCCTCCGACGTCGCGATGAACTCGATCTTCCACGTGATGCCGGAAGGCCTGACCGAGGAGACTCCGCACTGGCTGGAGGAGCGCGCCAAGGCCGCCACCGTGATCGTCCGCATCGACCCGGCGCTCGGCAAGAACGAGGAGAGCCTCGCCAACGGCTACGAGGGAATCCTGGCCTTCTCGAAGATCTGCACCCATGTGGGCTGCCCGGTCGCCCTGTACGAGCAGCAGACCCACCACATGCTGTGCCCGTGCCACCAGTCGACGTTCGACGTCACCGACGGTGCGAAGGTGATCTTCGGCCCGGCGCACCGCCCGCTGCCCCAGCTCCCGATCGAGGTCGACTCCGAGGGCTACCTGGTGGCCACCGGAGACTTCCCCGAGCCGATCGGTCCCAGCTTCTGGGACATCCACAAGGACAAGTGATCACGTGACGACCACGACTCCCCCCTCCTCCCGCGAAGCCTCCTCGGATGCCCAGCCCGGCCGGGTCATGAAGCTCGGCGCCATCGGTGGCGACTGGATCGATCAGCGCACCACCGGCGGCGGCTTCGTCAAGTTCATCGCGCGGAAGATCTTCCCCGACCACTGGTCGTTCATGTTCGGTGAGGTGGCGCTGTACAGCTTCGTCATCCTCATCATCTCCGGCGTGTTCCTGACGATGTTCTTCGACCCCTCCATGGAGGAGGTCATCTACAACGGGCCGTACGAGGCGCTGCAGGGCGCTCACATGTCCCGCGCCTACGAGTCGACGCTCGAGATCTCCTTCGAGGTCACCGGTGGGCTGCTGTTCCGCCAGATGCACCACTGGGCCTGCCTGGTGTTCATGGTCGCGATCTTCGTGCACATGTTCCGCGTGTTCTTCACCGGAGCGTTCCGCAAGCCGCGCGAGCTGAACTGGCTGGTGGGCTTCGCCCTGCTGGTCCTGGGCATGGTGGCCGGCTTCTCCGGCTACTCCCTGCCCGATGACGTCCTCTCCGGGAACGGCATCCGCGTGGTCGAGGGGCTGATGAAGTCGATCCCTCTGGCCGGTCCCTACCTGGTGATGCTGGTGTTCGGCGGCGAGTTCCCCGGCACCATGATCATCCCGCGCTTCTTCACGATCCACATCCTGATCGTGCCGGCCCTGATCCTGGGGCTGATCGCGATCCACATGGTGATGCTGGTGCTGCACAAGCACACCCAGTACCCCGGCCCGGGCCGCACCGAGCGCAACGTGGTCGGCTTCCCCGTGTTCCCGGTGTACGCCGCCAAGGCCGGTGGGTTCTTCTTCCTGGTCTTCGGGATCATCACCCTGATCTCCGCGACCACGGCGATCAACGCGGTCTGGGTCTACGGGCCCTACGACCCCTCCCCTGTCTCCGCGGGTTCGCAGCCGGACTGGTACATGCTCTGGACGGACGGCGTGCTGCGTCTGATACCGGGCTGGGAGATCACCGTGTTCGGCTATGTGTTCTCGCTGAACATGCTGATCCCGATGGTGTACTTCGGTCTGCTGCTGGGCTTCATGGCGCTGTACCCGTTCATCGAGGCCTGGGTGACCGGTGACGACCGCGAGCACCACCTGCTGGACCTGCCGTACAACGCCCCGGTCCGCACCGGGCTCGGCGTCGCCTGGATCACCAGCTACCTGATCTCGGCGCTGGCTGCGACGAACGACCTCATCGCGATCGCACTGGAGCTGTCGATCAACGACATCACCTGGTTCCTCCGGGTCGCGTTCTTCGTGGCACCTCCGCTGGCGTTCTGGATCACCAAGCGGCTGTGCTTGTCCATCCAGCGGCAGAAGCGTGACCTCGCGCTGCACGGCCGGGAGACCTCCCGCGTGGTCCGCACGGCGGACGGCGAAATGCTCGAGATCCACGAGCCGCTGAGTGAGTACGACCGGTGGGTGCTCGTCCAGCACGACAACTACCGGCCCCTCAAGGCGGGCAACGGCGTCTCGAAGCTGCGGGCCGCCGCGACGTCCTTCTTCTTCAAGGACGCCATCGAGCCCGTCTCCCCCTCGGAGCTGCGTGCGGCGATGGAGCATGCCGGCCACGAGCAGCACAAGGTCGAAGCAGCCACCGGAGGCGATTACCGCACCCCGGCGGAGAAGGCGATGCACTGACTCCACCGCAGCGTCGTCTCCGCTGAGTGCAGCGGGAACCAGAACGCCGGGGGCCCCGAGGATGATCCTCGGGGCCCCCGGCGTTCTGGTGTCCTGTGAGCAGAGAGGGTCGGCCCTCCCCTTCCCCTGGCGTTCCGAGCTGAGGGGGCCTCCATACCTGCGCAATGCACCTCGGAGGTGCCGAACGGTTGTCCCGCACTGGTGGGAGTGACGAGGGATCGGCACCCTGAAGCGCGCCAGCATCGTGCTGCGCGGTCACATCGTGAGGGGACCCGTCCCGCTGCGCTTGGCGCGTGCTCCCGTGGTCTTCCCCGCAGCGGCGTCCACCAGGTAGCGAGCGGCGATGAGACTGAGCCGTTGGTCGCTCTCCCGCAGCACTCGGATCGCCCGCAGCTGCTGGGAGCCGGGATCGACCCCGGCCGCTGTGAGCGCGCCGCGAGCCCAGGAGATCCCCTCCTGCAGCGCGGAGTCCTCGGCGAACAGTCCACGCACCTCCTGCTCGGCACGCTGCCGCGGGTCACGGTTGGATCTGATCATCGTTGACGTCCCTCTGTCGTGCTGGAGGCTCCGGTGATGTGCCGGTGCTGTGGGAGCCAACCTAGCATCGACCGTGGGCACCTTGATCCTCCCCCGCTGCTGGGCTCACGCCGCACGGCCGCCCGACTGCCCCTGTACGCGAGGCCGGGCGAGTGGGCTCGCTGCCGTGGGAACGCACCCGCTCTCCAGGCCACCGCCGGCAGGGCACCCCGTCGAGCTCAACCAGGGTTGACCTCACCGGGGCGAAGAGCACGCCAGCGGGCTCGATCACAGGGCACGCCCGCGGTCTCGATCACAGGGCACGCCCGCGGGCTCGAGCGCAGAACCCGCCCGCGGGCGCGTCCGCAGAGCCCGCAGGCAGCCGCGGTCATCGCTCCCGGAGACGTGGACGCGCTGTGGCCGGCGGACGGCGCTGGGCATGACACGACGAAGCGGGCAGCGGCCATATGGCCGCTGCCCGCTTCGTCGGATGCTGCTGTCGGGAACTGCTGGTGCCGAACGCTTCTCAGTGCTGGTGCTGGCCGATGGAGAACTCCATCACCCACATGATCACACCGTACATGGCGACGATGATCCCGCCGGCGAAGATCCACCAGCCTGCCGCGACGCCCAGGAAGCACATCCCCGCGCCGAGCGCGGTCCACAGCGGTGCCCAGCTGCCCGGGGAGAAGCTGCCCTGGACGCCGGCGTGGTCCTCGACTTCGGCATCGAGGTTGTCCTCGGGCTGCCTGGGGGACTTCTTGTCGGCGGCGCGGAGAGCCCCGGCAATGAGGAAGCCCAGGCCGGCCAGCGCGATCAGCGCGGGGAACCCGGCGGGCTCGATGCCCAGCGGCTCGTAGAACCCGGTGACGATGCCGTAGGCGGCTGCGACGATCGCGAAGAAGATCCCGAGAATCGTGAAGATCTTGACGGAGGCCTTCATGTCAGTTCGTCCTCTCGTTCTTGACCGGCTCCTGCTCGAGCATGTGATCCTGGGCGGCGACCTCGGGATGGTGCAGGTCGAAGGCCGGGCGCTCGGAGCGGATGCGGGGCAGCGAATGGAAGTTGTGACGCGGCGGCGGGCTGGAGGTGGCCCACTCGAGGGACGCTCCGTAGCCCCATGGGTCGTCCACTTCGACCTTCTTGCCCTTGACGTGGGTGAGGACCACGTTCAGCAGGAAGGGCAGGGTCGAGGCGCCCATGATGAACGCGCCGACGGTGGAGATCTGGTTCATCCAGTCGAAGCCGTCCTCCGCCAGGTAGTTGACGTAGCGGCGGGGGGCGCCGACCACGCCCAGCCAGTGCTGGATCAGGAAGGTCATGTGGAAGCCGATCGTCAGCGTCCAGAAGTGGAACTTCCCGAGGCCTTCGTGGAGCTTGTAGCCGAACATCTTCGGCCACCAGAAGTAGAACCCGGCGAACATGCCGAACACCACGGTGCCTGCCATCACGTAGTGGAAGTGGGCCACCACGAAGTAGGTGTCCGAGATGTGGAAGTCCAGCACCGGGGAGGAGAGGATCACACCGGTCAGGCCACCGAAGAGGAAGGTGGTGAGGAACCCGAGGATGAACAGCATCGGTGTCTCGAAGGTGATCGACCCTCGCCACATCGTGCCGATCCAGTTGAAGAACTTCACGCCGGTGGGCACTGCGATCAGCATCGTCATGAAGGCGAAGAAGTCCAGCATCACGGCGCCGGTGGTGTACATGTGGTGGGCCCACACCGTCACCGACAGCGCTGCGATCGAGATCGTCGCGCCGACCAGCGTCTTGTACCCGAAGATCGGCTTGCGCGAGAAGGCGGGGATGATCTCGGTGGCGATGCCGAAGAACGGCAGCGCGAGCACGTACACCTCGGGGTGACCGAAGAACCAGAACAGGTGCTGCCACAGCACCGGACCGCCGTTGGCCGCATCGAAGATGTTCGCATCGAAGCGTCGATCCGCTCCCAGTGCCAGCAGCGCGGAGGCCAGCGGCGGGAACGCCATCAGCACGAGCACGCCTGTGATCAGCGCGTTCCAGGTGAAGATCGGCATGCGGAACATGGTCATGCCGGGCATGCGCATGCACAGGATCGTGGTGATGAAGTTGACCGAGCCCAAGATCGTCCCGAAGCCCTGCAGGGCCAGGCCGAAGACCCACAGATCACCGCCCAGGCCGGGCGAGAACGTGGTGTCCGACAGCGGCGCGTAGGCGAACCAGCCGAAGGAGGCCGCCCCCTGAGGGGTGAGGAAGCCGGAGACCACGATCAGCGAGCCGAAGCCGGTGATCCAGAAGGCGAACATGTTCAGGCGCGGGAACGCCATGTCCACGGCGCCGATCTGCAGCGGCACGAGGTAGTTCGCGAAGCCGTTGAACAGCGGCGTGCCGAACATCAGCA
>DXDT01000036.1 GCA_019115335.1 Candidatus Brachybacterium merdigallinarum | reverse complement strand
CCGAGCTCGAGGAAGCCCGGAGCGGTGGTGCCCACGATCGCCCCCAGGATCAAGGGGATCACCATGGTGCCCCCGGGGATCCTGTCCATGGCCCCGTACAGGGGGGAGCGGAGCTTCTTCAGCTCGGTCTCGGGTGCCGCAGTCATGGGTGCTCCTTGTCGCCTCATCACGATCAAGTGCCATCTCGGGGCAGAGGGCCGGGCCAGGGAGGGCCGGTCCGGGGCCGGGTCTGGTGCCGGCTCCGCTGGCGGGACCGTCACGCCGGCAGAGGCCGCCGATCCGGTGCGCCTATAGGATCTATGGCTTTTCGTCGGGCGTCAAGATGGGCTCGGGCGGGACGGCGCTGCGGCCTCCGACGTGTGCCTCAGGGCCGTGGTGCACGGTGACCTGCGGTGCTGGCTCTGCTCGCCGGCAGGAGCCCGGCGGGCGGCGGGGCATCGAGGATCGCCTGGTGGACGATGTCCACGCTGGGGGAGGACGCCGTGCGCAGATCCCTCGTGACCGCGACCTGTCGGCCCTCCTCGAGGGTCCCGACCGGCACCACCACCATGCCGGTGGTGTCCGAGACGGCCGCGGCCAGGTGGTTCAGCACCCCGACGCCGAGACCGGCGCGGGCAAGGCTCACCACCGACTGCGGCTGCTGGGTCTGCCAGGCCACCGGGATCTCCAGGCCCCAGGCCTGCAGCGCGTCGCCGGTATCGGGATCGATCTGCGCCCCCGGCCGGGCGACGGCGATCAGGGGGTGCTCGGTGATGGCCCGGGGGAGGAGGCTGCCGTCCGCAGCCCGTTCCTCGGCCAGCAGCGGATGGCCCGGGGGCACGATCGCGACGAACCGCTCGGTCCACAGGTGCACGCTCTGCAGATCGGCCGACGGCGGATCGGCGGCGAGGGAGTGGATCGCGATGGGGAAGCGACCGGCGACGACCCCCGCGACCAGGTCCGGGGTGGTGTGCTCGGTCAGCTCGATCCGCAGGAACGGGTGCTGGGCATGGATCCCGGCGAGCACCTCGGGCAGGAAGCCCGCGCTCACGCTGGGATGGCAGCCGATCACGACGCGGCCGCGAGGCGTGCCGGAGTACTCGTCGACGGCTTCGACGCCGCGCTCGAGGGCGGCCAGCACGGCCCGCGCATGGGGGAGGAAGGCGGTGCCCAGCTCCGTGGGGCGGATCGGCCGGTGGCTGCGATCGACCAGGATCCCGCCGAGCGCTCGCTCCAGTGCGGCGACGTGGGTGCTCACGCGGGACTGTGCACGGTGCAGGGTGCGGGCCGCGCCGGAGAAGCTGCCGTGGTCGATGACGGCGACGAAGGTCTCCAGCCAGTCGGTCTGCTCGACTCTGGGCATCGGGGGCTCCTGGGGATCGGTCGGGAAGGTGGCCGACGTGCCGGTCAGTGGTCACGATCAGATGTCGACACTCTGGCGCGGACCTTCGACAGTGCAGGTCAGCGCCTTGGAGGGCCCACCTTATCAATATCGCATATAGGATTTCCGGATCGCGGATCGTTCAGAGGGTGATCGCGGCCCCGCCCGTTGGTAGCTTCGTCGGCACCTCATCACTGAGAGCTGCGTCACGCGATCCGGGCACATGGATGTGCCCGCGGAGTGCTCGGCGCCGCAACGCATCACCGTCCCGACCCGCACGATGAAGTGGAGTCAGCCATGCAGACCACCTCCCGCCCCCGTCCCGCACGCCGCGTCCTCACCGGGATCGCCAGCGCCGCCGTCCTGGCCATCGTCGCCGCAGGCTGCGGCGGCTCCACGGACGAATCGGTCGACGACTCCGCCGTGCAGGCCTGCAACGACATCAACCCCGAGTACCCCAGCGGCCCCGTCGAGCTGATCGTCCCCTGGGCCGCCGGCGGCGGCACCGACGGCGTCGCCCGGCTGATCGGCGACCAGCTCTCCGGACAGCTCGAGACCAACGTCAACGTCGTCAACCGCACCGGCGGATCCGGTGTGGTCGGCCACCAGGCGATGGTGGACGCCGACCCCGACGGCCAGACGATCGGTCTGGTCACCGTGGAGATCGGGATGATGCATCACCAGGGCCTGACCGAGATCAGCGGCGAGGACCTCACCGCCATCTCCCAGATGAACGAGGACGGCGCCGGCATCACGGTCGCCGCCGACGCCGAATGGGAGACCGCGGAGGAGCTGCTGGCCCACATCGAGGCGAACCCGGGCGAGGTCACCGCCTCCGGCACCGGCCAGGGCGGTATCTGGCACCTCGCGCTGTTGGGCATGCTGCTCGACAATGACCTCCCCGTGGACGCCGTGAACTTCGTGCCCTCCGAGGGTGCGGCCCCGGCCCTGCAGGAGCTGGTCGCCGGCGGCGTCGACATGACCACCAACGCCCTCGGCGAGTCCAAGACCATGCTCGACTCCGGCCGCGCCAAGGCCCTCGGGGTCATGGGCACCGAGCGCGATCCCGCCTTCCCCGACGTCGCGACCCTGCAGGAGCAGCTGGGCTCGGACTACTCGATGACCGTGTGGCGCGGCATCGCCGGCCCGAAGGAGATGGATCCCTCGGTCGTCGAGGAGCTCGAGTGCCACCTGGGGATCATCGCCGAGTCCGATGGCTTCAACGAGTTCATGACGGACTCCGGCCTGGGCGTCAAGTACGCCGGCGCGGAGGAGTTCCAGACCCTCATGCGCGAGGACGACGTCACCAAGGGCGAGGTCATGGAGGAAGCGGGGCTCGCGAAGTGACCGCTCCCGCCGACACCGCACCGGCGACCGGCCCGGCAGCGGTCTCGGTGCGGGGAGACCTCGTGGTCGCCGCCGTCTGCGTGATCGTCGGCGTGATCGTGATCCCGTACGGCGCCTCGATGCCGTACATCCGCGAGGGCATCCCCGGGCCGGGCCTGTTCCCGATGATGGTCGGCGGGTTGCTGATCCTGTTCGGGATCCTGCTCGCGATCACCCGGCTGCTCGCCGCGCGCCGCGAGCGCCTCCACCAGGGGGAGCTCGCGGCGGCGACCGCCTCCGCGACTGCCGCGAACGACTCCGGCACCGCGGCCGGCGACAGCGTGGCAGAGGCTGCGGCCGTGCAGGAGGCGAAGGGCGAAGCGGGCATGGGCGTGCCGGTCGCCGAGGGCGATGAGGAGGACCTCTCGCAGCTGGAGACCGCGGCCGTGATGGACACCGACATCGGTTCCGACGGGCCGCGCCGCTGGATCAACGGAGCCATCCTGATGGGCGGCATCGTGTTCTTCGTGCTGTTCGCCGAGATCCTCGGCTTCCCCGTGACGATGACAGTGCTGGTCACAGCTATCGTGTGGTCGCTGCGAGCCAGATGGTGGGTCGCACTCATCACCGGCGTGCTGACGGCGGTGGGTCTGTGGGCCATGTTCGAGCAGGGCCTGCTGGTCCAGCTTCCCGACGGCATCATCCCGGGGTTCTGACATGGGCAATGATCTGCAAGGCGCACTCCAGCTCATCGCCGATCCCATGACGATCCTCGTGGTCGTCCTCGCCGGTCTGTTCGGCTTGGTGATCGGCTCGCTGCCGGGCATGACCGCCACCCTGGCGGCGGCCCTGCTGGTGCCGTTCACCTTCTTCCTCGACCCGGTCCCGGCGATCGCGGCGATCATCACGATGTCGGCGATGACGATCTTCGCCGGCGACATCCCCAGCGCGCTGCTGCGCATCCCGGGGACCCCGTCCAGCGCCGCCTACACCGAGGACGCCTTCGCCCTGACCCGCAACGGGAAGGGAGCGCTGGGCCTGGGGGTCGCCCTGGTCGCCTCGGTGATCGGCGGCCTGTTCGGCTCGGTCGTGCTGATCTTCGTCTCCCCGATCCTGGGTGAGTTCGCTCTGCGCTTCACGAGCTACGAGTACTTCTGGGTCGCGGTGCTGGGCCTGACGGCCGCGGTCATCGTCTCCAAGGGGGCGCAGCTCAAGGGCGGCATCGCCCTGATGACGGGTCTGCTGGTCTCGACCGTCGGACTCGACGTGACCCTGGGCCATCCCCGCTTCACCTTCGGCGAGGAGCAGCTGTACCGCGGGGTCGACTTCATCGCCGCGATGATCGGCCTGTTCGGGCTCTCCGAGGTGCTGCGGGCGGTCACCGCCCGCCGCGGCCAGTCCCTGCCCATCCCGAAGGTGGACGGCACCGGCCAGTTCCGGGCGACCTTCCGGGCGATCTGGAAGAACAAGGGCCGAGTGGGCAGCGGTTCGGTGATCGGCGGCGTGGTCGGAGCCCTCCCGGGCGCCGGCGCGGACATCGCGGCGTGGATCGCCTACGCCTTCACCCGCGCGACCACCCGCCTGCGCGGCAAGGATGCGGCCGACGACCAGCGGGTCGAGGCGATCTCCGGGGCGTCCAGCGCGAACAACGCAGGCATCGCCTCCGCCTACGTGCCGACCCTCGCCTTCGGCATCCCCGGGGACACGATCACGGCGATCCTCATCGGCGTGCTCCTGGTCAAGGGCATCACTCCCGGCCCGGACCTGTTCCTCTACCAGACCGAGACGCTGTACGCCCTGTACATCATCTTCATCGTCGCCAACCTGCTCCTGCTGCCCCTCGGCTTCCTGCTGATCCGGGTCTCGGGCATGGTGCTGCGGATCCCGCGGTCGGTGCTGATGGGGCTGATCGTCGCGATCTCCATCTGCGGCGCCTTCGCCATCAACAACGGCTACCTCGAGGTGGGGCTGATGGTCGGCTTCGGCCTGCTGGGCTACCTCTTCGAGAAGGCGAGGATCCCCCTGGCACCGGTGGTGCTGGGGATCGTGCTCGGGCCGATCGTGGAGCGGAACTTCATGCAGTCCGTGATCAAGACGGACTGGGACCTCACCCAGTTCTTCACCCGCCCGATCAGCGCCGTGCTCATCGTGCTGGTGATCCTCGCGATCGCCTCGGCGCCGGTGATGAGCTGGCTGGGCGATCGTGCCGAGCGCGCGGCCGCGCTGAAGGCCGCCCAGGGCAGTTCCGTCGGCAGCTCAGCGTCCTGACACCTGTTGACCTGACTCCTGCTGACCCCAGAACCGGAGGCCCGACATGACGACGCCCCTGCCCCGCAGTGCTGCTGCGGAGCAGGGGCGTCGTGCTGCCGGCGCGCTCTCAGGAACGGGCGCGCAGGCTGGTCATGCCGCCGTCGATCGGCAGCAGCACCCCGGTGGTGGAGCGGTTGCGGGGGGAGGCCAGGTAGCAGTGCGCCTCGGCGACCTCCTCGGGCTCCACCAGGCGGCCATGGGGCTGGCGGGCGTCGAGCGCGGCCCGCTCGGCCTCGGGATCCTCGGCCTTCTCCAGCAGGCGGCCGATCCACGGGGTGTTCGCGGTGCCGGGCACCACGGCGTTCACCCGGATGCCGTCGCGCACCCAGTCGGTGGCCATGGCCAGGGTCATCGCCTGCACCGCGCCCTTGGAGGCGGAGTAGAGCACCCGCTCGGGCAGTCCGATCGCGGAGGCGATCGAGGCGGTGTTGACCACCACGGCCGCCTCGGAGCGGCGCAGATGGGGCAGGGCTGCGGTGGTCACCCGCGCCACCGAGGTGACGTTCACGTCGAGCACGCGCGCCCACTCGGCGTCGTCGTTCGCGTCGACCTGGCCCTGGGCGCCGATGCCGGCGTTGTTGATGACGATGTCGATCCCACCGAGCTGCTCGGCGGCGCTGTCCACCGCGGCCTTCACCGCGGCCGAGTCGGTGACGTCCACCTGGATCTGCACAGCGCCCTCGGGAGCGCCGGAGGGGTCCAGGTCCAGGGCGGCGGCCGTCGCGCCGCGGGACTGCAGGGCGCGGATCGTCGCCGCACCGATGCCGGCACCGCCGCCGGTGACGATGGCCTTCAGGCCGGCGAACTCGAGCTCGTTCTGGGTGGTCATGCCAGGTCTCTCCTCGTTGAGCGGGGTGGGTGCGGTCCTCATTGTCGCGCGCATCCCTGCCGGGCAGAGGCGGGGACCGCGCCTGCTCATCTTACCCATCTTGGATATAGGATTACCGGAACTCGGATCGCCCGGGCCTCGAGTTCCCCGGCGCCGCACAGTAGCGTCGAAGCACCCGAGAACGCCGCACGATGCAGTGCGCGACCCACCGCACCGGAGCGGCCCGGTCCCGCTCTCCGCGGCCACCGATCCAGGAGGAGCACCCCTATGAGAGCACTCGTGATGACCGACTACCACCGCCTCGACCTGGTCGAGACCGAGCGCCCGGAGCCCGGCCCGGGGGAGGTGCTGCTGCGGATCGCCGCCACCGGCATCTGCGGCTCCGACTTCCACGGCTTCACCGGCGAGAACGGGCGCCGCGCACCGGGCCAGATCATGGGCCACGAATCCTCCGGGCGGATCGCGGGCCACGGTGAGGGCGTCGACCCCGAGGCGTTCCCGCTGGGGGCGCCGGCGACCTTCAACCCCGTCGTGGTCCCCGAGGCGGAGGCGGAGGAGTTCCGGGGCCGCGAGCAGCACGCCCCGGGCAAGCACGTGATCGGGGTCGCCCAGCACGTCCAGGCCTCCTTCGCGGACTATGTCGTCGCCCCCGCCCGAAACGTGCTGCTGCTGGACCCGGCCCTGCCCCTGCACCTCGGCGCACTCATCGAGCCGCTGGCCGTCGCCGTGCACGCCGTCGCTCTGGGAGATCCCTCCCCGCAGGATCGGGTGCTGGTGATCGGCGGCGGCCCCATCGGGCAGAGCGTCGTGATCGCCCTGCAGCGCGTCGGGGTGCAGCAGATCATCCTGTCCGAGCGCGACGCCGCCCGGCGGGACCTGGTCGCCTCCCTCGGCGTGGCCGTGGTGGACCCGGCCGCCGGGGACCTCCCCGAGCTGGTCCGTGGCGAGCTCGGCGGCGCGGCGGATCTCGCCGTCGACGCCGTCGGCATCAGTCCCACGATGGCCGATGCCCTGACCGCCACCCGCCTCGGCGGCCGCGTGGTGCTGGTGGGCATGGGCTCGCCCCGCCTGGAGCTGCCGGCCTTCGCGATCAGCACCGAGGAGCGCACCGTCGTGGGCTCCTTCACCTATTCCGCGCAGGACTTCGCCGACGCCACCGCCTGGATCGGCAGCCACGCCGAGCAGGTCGCCCCGCTGGTCAGCAGCGTGGTCGAGCCCGAGCAGGCCCAGGAGTCCTTCGCCGCCCTCGCCGCCGGCACCGGACCGGCCGGCAAGATCCTCGTCCGCTTCGACCAGGAGGAGACCACCGCATGAGCACCCACCATCGCACCATCGCCCATGTGCGCGCCTACACCGTCACCGGCGGCGGCGCGGACTATCACGACCAGGGCGTCGACCACTGGATCGACGACCACATCTCCACCCCGATGTCGATCTACCCCGAGTACGCGCAGTCCCGGCAGTCCTTCGGCCTGAACGTGCTGGGCACCCTCATGGTCGAGCTCGAGGCGGATGACGGCACCGTCGGCTTCGCCGTCTCCACCGGCGGCGACCTGGGCGCCTGGATCGTCGAGAAGCACCTCGCCCGCTTCCTCGAGGGCGCGAAGGTCACCGACATCGAGCGGATCTGGGACCAGATGTACCGCTCCACCCTGTTCTACGGGCGC
>DXDT01000035.1 GCA_019115335.1 Candidatus Brachybacterium merdigallinarum | reverse complement strand
GTAGCGGGCCTCGGACTGCTCGTCGTCGGCGACGTAGAGGGTGATCTGCTCCCCCTCGCCCTGGTCGGTCCAGAGGTTCTTCTCGCGGCGGCCCTGGTTCTCCTCGATCACCGCGTTCGCGGCGGTGAGGATGTTCTGGGTCGAGCGGTAGTTCTGCTCCAGCACGATGGTGCGCGCGGAGGGGAAGTCCTGCTCGAACTCGATGATGTTGCGGATCGTCGCCCCGCGGAAGGCGTAGATCGACTGGTCGGAGTCGCCCACCACGGTGAGGTCCGCGCGGGGGTCCTCCCCCACCAGTTCCCGGATCAGCGCGTACTGGGCGTGGTTGGTGTCCTGGTACTCATCCACCAGCACGTGCCGGAAGCGGCGACGATAGCCCTCGCGGATCGCAGGGTTCTCGCGCAGCAGCTCCACGGTGAGCCCGATGAGGTCGTCGAAGTCCACCGCGTTGGCCTGGCGCAGACGCTCGGTGTAGTTGGTGTAGATCTTCGACAGGGTGCGCTCGAACTCGTTCGCGGCCTCGGCGGCCTGATCGGCGAAGTCGATCGGGTCGACCAGCTCGTTCTTCAGCCCCGAGATGCGGGAGGCGAGCGCGCGGGGGGCGTGCTTCTTGGTGTCGAGCTCGAGGTCCTTGGCGATGGTGGTGATCAGGCGCAGCGAGTCGGCGCTGTCATAGATCGTGAAGGAGCTCTTGAGCCCCGCCGCCTCGGCATCGCGACGTAGGATCCGCACGCAGGCGCTGTGGAAGGTGGAGACCCACATGCTGCGGGCGGCGGGCCCCACCAGCTCCTCCACGCGCTCGCGCATCTCGGCGGCGGCCTTGTTGGTGAACGTGATCGCGAGGATCTCTCCCGGCAGCGCCTCGCCCGCGCCGAGCAGATGCGCGATGCGGCGGGTGAGCACCCGGGTCTTGCCGGAGCCGGCCCCGGCGACGATCAGCAGCGGGCTGCCACGGTGCTCGACCGCCTCCCGCTGCGGCGGGTTCAGATCATCGAGACCGCCCTGCGACCGCTCGGGACCACGCCCCGCCGGCGCAGCATCGGCGGACGCGGCGTCGACGGCGGGCGCCGCAGCGACGCCCGGCGTGGCGCCGACAGCCGGCTCCGGCACCGGTTCGCCTCGCACCCCGCTCAGCTGCTGGAGTGCCGGGGGCAGGGGGAGGTCGTCGAAGAGTGAGCTCATGGGATCCCCAGGATAGGTGTCCGGTCCGACGTCCCGCTCCCCCACCGGCCCGATGTGGAGGGAGCGCCGGTGGGGAGGGACGATGCCGCCAGGGCGATGCGGTGAGCGGACGTCAGGCGATCAGACGTCAGTCGTTCAAGCATCGAGGGTGGATCTGGCGCCGGGAGATCAGACGAAGACGGCGACGATTACGTTGACCACGATCGCGACGGGCACGCCGTACCAGACCGCGGCCGAGGTCTGCGAGCCCTTGCGCTGGGCGATCACCGCGAAGACCGCCGCGATGATCGCGAGCACCAGCTTGATGCCGAGCTTCATGTGGTTGGCGTCGCCCGTGATCGAGACCAGGGCCGCCAGCACGATCCCGAAGGCCAGCGCGCCGAGCGCGGCATGGGAGAGGCCCTTGGCGGGCTCGCGGGTGCGCACGGCGGCGACCCAGATGCCGAGGGCGACGGCCCAGCAGAGCATGTGCAGGACGACGAAGACGGAGATGAGAGCAGACATGCCTCCACGATACGGGCTGTGACCTGGGAATCCCTGAGCATCTGCGTGCGAGAATCGCCTCATGGCCTCCCCCCGCGACCCGTCGGACCACCTCGCTGCTGCCGAGGGATCCGACCGCTTCGCACAGCTCGCGCAGGAGATGGACGCCGACGGTCCCCCGCGGATCACCCCGCGGAAGCTGGTCACGGCCGTGCTCTCCCTGCTGGTGGTGGCCGCGATCCTGCTGTGGGTGCTGCCCTGGGCGACCGGGGCCGACTGGTCCGGGATCCTCGCGACCATCGGCTCCCTGCCCTGGTGGGCGATGCCCGCGGTGACGGTGCTGGGCCTGGCCGCGGTCGCGCTCGAGGCGATCACGGTGCGGGTCGCGGTCCCGGGCTCCCGCTGCGGGGCGGTGCTGCAGGGGCACGCGGCCTCCTCCGGCATCTCCCTGGCGATCCCGGGCGGAGGGCTGCTCGGCATAGGGATGCTGGCCTGGCTGCTGCGGCGGCGCGGCCTCGCCCTGGCGGTGGTGATCACCGGACTGATCGCGGCATCACTGGTCGAGATGGCGGTCACCTCGGTGATGGTGCCCGTCCTCGGGCTGGGTGCCTATGCGCTGTCCTCTCTGCTGGCGGGGTCGGAGATCGATCTGCCCGGGGCGGGGTGGGCGGCCGTGGTCGCGCTCGCCGTCTCCGTGCTCGCTCTCGCGCTGACTGCGCTGGGGCTGAACCGCCGGGTGCTGTCGGGCCTCCTCGCCCAGGCCGGCGCGATCCCGGGCTTCCCCGCGCCGGAGCTGGTCCTTGCCCAGCGCGATGCGCTGCTGCACCTGCTGCGCACGCGCGCGCTGGCGCTGCTCGGCCCGACGGCCGGTGCTCGGATCGTGCAGTGGGCCGCCCTGCTGGTGGCCCTCGCCGCGGTGGATCTGCAGGTCCCGCTGCTGCTCACGATCGCGATCTTCGCGCTGGGCCGGGTGCTGTCGCTGATCCCCTTGACTCCGGGCGGAGCGGCGATCACGGAGACGGTCGCGGCCGCGGCCCTGGTGGCGCTGGGATACGGCGCGGAGGACGCTGCGGCGGCGATGCTGCTGCTGGCGGTCGCGACCGTGGTGGTGCCGCTGCTGACGGGGGCGCTCGGTGCGGCCACCGCTCTGCAGTCCCCGCCGGCGCAGTCGCCGCCGCGGCACTCCCCTCCCGAGGAGTCGGCGGGCTACTCGTCCTCGACGTAGTCGGGGGTGGGGATGCCCAGGGTGTCAGCCAGGCTCGGGGCCGGACTCACGGCGGGGCCGGGAGCGAGGGGGAAGCCGCCGATGCTGGCTCCCTGCTGGGAGCCGACGAAGTGGGCGACGTCCGCCACGTGCTGCTGCGCCTCCTGCCCGCGTCCCAGGAATCCCGCCCCCTGGTAGCCGCCCAGCCTGCGTCCGGTGGTGCGCTCGAGCTCGGTCGCGGCGGCGTCGAGCTCCTTCGCGCCAGCGCGCAGCGATCTCGCGATCCGTCCGAGCTCGATGTACTCCTCGTCGTTCCACCGGTGGCGGAGGTCCTCGCTGAAGTCCCGGGTGGGGGCGTCCGGTGAGCTTGCGGTCTCGGCGATGCTGTTGGCCAGCCGCAGGCGCATCAGGGTGAAGCGGTCCGCGGCCCGCCGCATCGCGGCGGCCTGGCCGCGCAGCGCCTGCGGGGGGACCGCCTGCGCGGAGGTGCTTCGCGATGGGACGGGCACGGGGCGGTCCTCCTCTCCGGCGGGCGCTGCGGTGGATCGTCCGGCAGAGGGGCGCTCTGCGGGCCGTGAGCTCGGGGTGCGGATCCGTTCTGCTCAGCGCTCATGGTAGGCGGTCAGGATGAGAACGAGGTCAGCCAGTCGTCGAGGATCTCGAGCGCGGCCTCGCGGGCGTCGGGGGCGGAGAGGAAGACGTCGTGGCGGGCACCGTCGATCTCCGCGATGCGTACCTCGGGTCCGAGCTGCCTGGCGGCCCAGGCCATCGCGCGCACGTCCAGCACCGTGTCGGCGCGGCGCATCTCCTCGGTGAAGACGGCTCCGATCCGGGTCCGTCGTGAATGCAGCACGAGCACCGGGATCGCGAGCGGCCCGGCCTCGGAGGCACGGCGCTGTCCGTCCAGGACCGCGGCCAGGGTCGAGGCCGGGAACCGGTGGCCTCCGGGTGGCTTGAGCGTGAGGTCGTAGTCGTACTGCCCTCCGTAGTCACGGTGGGTGGTGCGCGCATAGTGCTCGCTGCCGCGCGGCAGGATCGGATGATCGACGAGTCGCTCGGCAGCGGTGCGCACCGGACGGGAGGCGAGATGTCGCACCGCGGGCCCCAGATGCATCTCGAGCCACGGCGAGTTCAGGGCGAGCGCCCGCACCGCCCCCGGATGGCGCTGGGCGTACAGGGTGGCGATCAGTCCGCCCAGGGAGTGGGACAGCAGCACCGGCGGGTTGTCGGGATCGCCCGCGGCGATGACCCGCAGGCTCGCCCCGATCTCCTCGTCGTACCGGTTCAGGTGGTCGATCGCGGTGGGCGTCTGCCCCGGCAGCAGGCTGCGCCCGTACTTGCGCAGGTCCAGGGACCAGATGTCGAATCCCTGGCTGCCGAGGTGCTCCTGGAGATCGCGGTCGAAGACGTAGTCGGACCAGCCGTGTCCGATCAGGATCGGGATGCGACGGCCGCCGGGAGGCGGTGGCGCGTCCGTTTCCCTCTCGAGACGGTGCACGAGGGTCGCGTGCACGGGCCCTTCGGCGTCGGGGGCCAGCGCGATGTGCTGGGCGGTGTATCCCTCCCCGAAGACGGGGTCCGTGCTCAAGAGGTCTCGGAGCTCTGTCTCAGCAGCTCGTGCACCTCGTCCCGCCGGTAGCGGCGATGCCCGCCCAGGGTGCGCATGCAGCTCAGCTTCCCGTCCTGCGCCCAGCGGGTCACCGTCTTGGGGTCGACGTGGAAGAGCTTGGCGACCTCGGCGGGGGTCAGCAGGGGGGCGCTGCCGTCATCGACATCTGGTGACGAGTCCTGCGGTCGGGCCATCGAGAGGCACCCTTTCACCCTGGTTCAGTGGCCCGGAGCTGCGCCGCGCAGGTCCGAGGATGGGCTGGAGGGTCGCCGGCACCACGCCGATGCCCTCCCACCGCTCCACATTAACGACATTCACCGCGAGGCATGCGGACACGTGTCGGCAACCACAGGATGTTCAGCATGTGGACGCCCGGTGCGGCAACGTCATGCAGATCTCGCCGCGCCGGTTGGCCGGAACGTCGCTCATGCATGTAGGCTTGAGATCCGAATCATTGCTATTCTCCGGGCCCGAAACAGCGCCCGCCAGCCCAAGCACAGGGGGTCAGATCCATGGGTCGTGGCCGACAGAAAGCCAAGCAGACCAAGGTGGCACGGGACCTCAAGTACTACAGCCCGCCGACGGATCTCTCGGCGCTCCAGCGGGAGCTGCAGAACAAGAGGGACGCGGAGGGCGAGAGCTCCCGGTACGCCGAGGAATCGGACGACTGGGCCGACGAGGACGCCACCTCTGTCCGGTACCGCTGAGAACCCGCCCGGCCGCGGCCGGGATGTGACGACGAACGAGGGTCGACCGGATGGTCGACCCTCGTCGCACGTCCGGGGTCTGTGCTCGCCCCACGCTCACCTCGCACTCGTCACCAGCCGTGGTGCTGCCCGGTCATCAGGACCGCGCCGCCCTCGACGCCCTTGGCTCCGGCGACGAGGTGCTCCAGCGGGCCCCGGGCCGCTCCGAGCTCGTCCTGGGACCGGATCTCCCCGATGGCCCGGGTGGGCAGTCCGCGCTCAGTGAGGAGGCGGGCGGCGGCGTCGGCCTGCTCGGGAGCGACCACGGCGATCATGCCGATGCCCATGTTCAGGGTGCCCTCGAGGTCGAGCTGAGGCACGGTCCCCCAGTGCGCGATCCGGGAGAACACGGCAGCGGGCTCCCAGGTGGAGCGGTCGATGCAGGCCCCGAGCCCGGCCGGGATCACACGGGCCAGGTTCGCGGCGAGGCCACCACCGGTGACATGGCTGAGGGCATGGACGCCCGCCCCGGCGGTGGGGTCCGCGAGCAGGGCGAGGACGTCCCCGGCATAGATGCGGGTGGGTTCGAGGACCTCCCGGCCCAGGGTGCGCCCGAACTCCTCGATCTCGGTGTCGAGATCCAGCTGCTGGGCGGCGATCACGGCGCGGACCAGGGAGTAGCCATTGGAGTGGAGGCCCGAGGCGTCCATGCCGAGCACGACGTCCCCGGTACGCACCCGCTCCGGGCCCAGCATCCGATCGGCCTCGACCACGCCCACGGCGGCTCCGGCCACGTCGTAGTCCTCCGGCCCCATCAGTCCGGGGTGCTCGGCGGTCTCGCCGCCCACCAGGGCGCAGCCGGCCTCGCGGCAGCCCTCGGCGATGCCGCGCACGATGTCGGCGATCAGCTCGGGGACCACCTTCCCGCAGGCGATGTAGTCGGTCATCGCGATCGGCTTCGCGCCCACCACGACGATGTCGTCGACCACCATGCCCACCAGGTCACGGCCGATGGTGTCGTGCACGTCCAGCGCCCGGGCGATCGCGATCTTGGTGCCCACGCCGTCGGTCGAGCTCGCGAGGAGGGGGCGACGATAGTCCTTCAGGGCGCTGACGTCGACCAGGCCGGCGAAGGCCCCGATCCCGCCGAGGACCTCCGGGCCGTGGGTCGCCGAGACCGCTTCCTTCATCAGCTCGACGGCGCGGTCCCCGGCGGCGGTGTCCACTCCGGCGGCGGAGTAGGTGATCCCCTCCGACGCGGCCTGGGCCTCGGGAGCGGAGGTGCGGTGGGAGCTGGGGGTGGTCATACGGCCTCTTCGACGCGGAGGGACGGGGTGGGGAGCTCCAACGGGTACTCCCCGGTGAAGCAGGCGGTGCACAGGGACTCGCGCGGCTGCTCGGTGGCGGCGATCATGCCGTCGGTCGAGATGTAGCCCAGGGAGTCGGCGCCGATGGAGCGGGCGATGTCCTCGATGAGGAGTCCGTTGGCGATCAGCTCGGCACGGGTCGCGAAGTCGATGCCGTAGAAGCAGGGCCAGCGCACCGGTGGGGAGGAGATGCGCACGTGGACCTCGGCCGCGCCGGCCTCCCGCAGCATCCGCACCACGGCGCGCTGGGTGTTCCCGCGCACGATGGAGTCGTCGATCACCACCAGACGCTTGCCGGTGATGACCTCCTTCAGCGGGTTGAGCTTCAGGCGGATCCCGAGCTGGCGGATGGTCTGGCTGGGCTGGATGAAGGTGCGGCCCACATAGGCGTTCTTGACCATGCCCTGGCCGTAGGGGATGCCGGACTCCTGCGCGTAGCCGATCGCGGCCGGGGTCCCGGACTCGGGGGTGGGGATCACCAGATCCGCCTCCACGGGGTGCTCGCGGGCGAGCTGGCGGCCCATCTCCAGGCGGGACTCGTTGACGCTGCGACCGGCGATGCGGGTGTCGGGCCGGGCGAGGTAGACGTACTCGAACACGCAGCCCTTGGGGCGGGGCTCGAGCACCTGCTCGCTGTGCAGGCCGTCCTCGTCGATGCTGATCATCTCCCCGGGGTTGACCTCGCGCACGAAGGTCGCGCCGCAGATGTCCAGGGCGGCGGTCTCCGAGGCGACCACCCAGCCGCGCTCCAGCCGGCCCAGCACCAGGGGCCGGATCCCCTGCGGGTCCCGGACCGCGTAGAGGCCCGTCTCGTCCATCAGGGTGAAGCAGTAGGCGCCGCGCAGGCGCGGCATCACCTCGCGCAGTGCGTCGGCGAGGGTGCCCTCGGTGTTCAGCAGGGTGGTGACCACGGCGGTGTCGGTGGTGTTCCCGCGCGCCAGCTCGCCGCGGCGGGGGGTGCCGTGGCGCTCCTCGATGAGGGTCAGCAGCTCGTCGGTGTTGATCAGGTTGCCGTTGTGCGCCAGTGCCACGGTGCCCTCGGGGCGGTCGCCGAGGGTGGGCTGGGCGTTGGCCCAGACACTGCCGCCGGTGGTCGCGTAGCGGGTGTGCCCGATCGCGAGATGGCCCTGGAGCGCTTCGAGGGAGGCCTCGTCGAAGACCTGGGAGACCAGGCCCATGTCCTTGTAGACCATGATCTGCTCGCCGTCGCTGGTCGCGATGCCGGCGGATTCCTGGCCGCGATGCTGCAACGCGTACAGGCCGTAGTAGGTGAGCTTCGAGACGTCCTCACCGGGGGCGAAGACGCCGAAGACGCCACAGGAGTCCTGCGGCCCTTTCTCCCCGGGGAGCAGGTCGTGGGAAAGTTGTCCGTCGCCTCGTGCCACCGGTCCATGATGGCACAGGGCCGGGTTCTCAGCCCTGCTCGTCCGTGTGATCCGCGACCGCCTCGCCCTCGGACCGCGCCGCCCGGCCCCGATCCCGCGGGGACCGGCGCCGATTCCGGACGGCATCGATCGCCGCGGCGATGCCGGCCAGCGGCATCCCGATCGCGACCAGGGACAGCAGCGCCATGTTCAGCATCACGCTGGCATCGCCCACCCCTCGCAGCAGCGCGACCAGGATCCCGGTCACGGCCGAGACCAGCGCGATCAGCACCAGCCAGAACCCGAGCGTGGGGGTGCGTCCGCGCCGCACGTACAGCGCGGTGGGCCCGGCGGCGGGCTGCTCTGCTGCCGGGTCAGCCGCCTCCGGGTCGGGTGCGGCGGTGTGGTCGTTCTCGTTCACTGTGCTCCTGCGGCATCGACCGCGGCGGAGATGATCGCCGGGTCGGTCTCGGTATCGGGGGCGTCCGCCTCCCGGGCGGCTCCCGGACGGCGGCGGGCGGAGAGGTGGACGTCGCTCACGCCGGTGCGGGCCACGAGGTCCGCGATGTCCGCGGGGCGCACTCCACCGCCCGCGCAGATGTCGAGCAGATCGTCGGCCGCCTCCACCATCGCGGCCAGGTCCGCGGCTCCGTCCAGGGCTCGAGCATGCCCTCCGGAGCTGAGAACTCGGTGCATGCCGAGCCGCAGCAGGGCGGGGATGGCGGCGACGCGGGCCGCGGAGGTGGGCAGGGCGTCGATCGCGCGGTGGAAGGTGAGGGTGATGCCGCGCAGCTCCGCCTGGGCCGCGGTCAGTGCCGCGTCGCGGATCGTCTCGATCGCGGGGACGTCCAGCCTGCCGTCGGCGGTGAGTGCGCCGAGCACGATCCCGGCGGCGCCAGCCTGCACGGACTCCCCGGCCTGCCAGGCCATCAGCTCCACCTCGTCGGCCGTGACGGCGAACTCCTCGGGGCGGCCCAGGAAGTCGTCGCTGCCGGCCCGGGAGCGGATCAGCACGTGCACGTCGAAGTGGGGCTTCGCCTCGCGCGCCGCGACCAGGGCCCGGGCGCGCGCGGTGGCTGCGGCGACCAGCTCCGGCTCGGGGGTGACGCCGCCGCGGGCGAGGTCGGTGCACAGCTCGATGCGGTCGGCGCCGGCGGCGGCGGCGACCTCGAGCCCGGGCAGGTCCTGGACGGCGATCTCCACGAGGGTCCTCATCGGGATCCTCCGCTGGCTGGTCCTGCCTGCCGATGCGCCTCCCGGGCGGTGCGGACGGTGCGGCGCGGCCCGGGCAGCGGCAGCAGGTCGGTGAGGTCGCTGCGCTCTCCGCTGGCGGTGACGCGTCCGGCGCTGACGGCCTCGTCCCAGTCGAGGTCGCCGGTCACCAGCGAGAGCCAGGTCTCCGCGTCGGTCTCGACCACGGCGGGCGGGGTGCCGCGGGTGTGCCGGGTGCCGGGGACCGCCTGGACGGCGGCGTAGGGCGGGACCCGCAGCTCGACGGCGCCGCCGGGGTGCTCCTCGGCGAACAGCTCGAGCGTGTGTCGCACCGCGGGTGCCAGGACGGCGCGGCGAGCGGCGGCAGGATCGAGCGCCCAGGTGGTCAGCGCCTCCGTGCCGGCGGCGGGATCGGTCCGTCGGGTCGCCACGTCAGTGCGTCGCCCCCGGGAGGAGGTCGTGGACGGCGATGGTGTCGGCGCGGTCCGGGCCCACGCCGATCGCGCTGATGCGGCAGCCGGCGAGCTCCTCGAGGCGGCGCACGTAGGCCTTCGCGTTCTCGGGCAGCTCCTCGAAGGTGCGCGCCTCGGAGAGGTCCTCGGTCCAGCCGGGCAGGGTCTCGTAGACGGGCACGGCGTGGTGGAACTCGGTCTGGGTCATCGGCATCTCGCGGTGGATCACGCCGTCGACGTCGTAGCCGGTGCAGATCGGGACCTCGTCGATGCC
>DXDT01000228.1 GCA_019115335.1 Candidatus Brachybacterium merdigallinarum | reverse complement strand
GTCCGGGAGCGTCGGCGCGCCGCTGATGATCCTCGCGGCCACGCTGATCCTGCTGCTCTTCTCGGTCGGCTTCACCTGGATGACCCCGCACGTCCCGGACGCCGGCGCCTTCTACGCTTACGTCCACCAGGGCCTCGGGCGGCGGGCGGGCCTGGGCACCGCGGCGGTCGCCCTGCTCAGCTACGTGCTGCTGACCGTGTCGATGACCTGCTGTCTCGGTGTGCAGGCCGGTAACCTGCTCGCCCTGTGGACCGGGATCGAGCTGCCGTGGTGGCTGATCTCCGCGGTGATGATCGCAGTGGTGGGCGTGCTCGCGCCCGCCGAGCTCGGGCAGGTGCACCCGGTGCACCGCGCCCCCTCCCGCGCCTCGCTGTGCGTCACCGGCATCACCGCCGTGATCGTGCTCGTCTCGGCGCTCGCTGTGCTCCGCTTCGGCGGCCGACGGGCGGGCGCGGTCACCCTCGCCGCGACCGGGCTCGGCGGGCTGGGCCTGTTCCTCGTGCTCGGCATCTCGCTGGCGAACTTCCCGCTGATGGCGGGCGGGACGGTCGCCGCGATCGTGTGCGCCGCGCTCCTCGTCGGCGCCTTCGCACTCGGCGCCGTCGCCGGCCCGACGCGCAGCACCGGCGCCCCCGAGGACGGCGACGATGGTGCAGGCACCGGTGGTGCGTCTGCCAGCGCCGGATGAGCGGATCCCCGTCAGACCGCTCGCCGTCGCGCTCCGCACGATCCTCGACGTCCCGGAGCGCACACACGTCCAGTCCTGGATGGATCGGGCCGGGACCCTCGTCTCCTCCCGTCTCCTCCGCACCGAGGTGATGCGCGTCCTCCGCCGCGCTCAGGAGTCGCGGCGCGCGGCGGCGAGGTCATCCCGCAGCGCCGCGATCTCTGCGAGGATCCGCTCCTCGGTGGGCGTGGGCTCGGTGACCTCCTCGCGCTGGCTGTACATCGCCTCGGTGGTGACCGCGATGAACAGGTTCAGGATCACGAAGGTGGAGACCACCGCATAGAGCATCATCAACGGCCAGGCGTAGGGCAGCTGCTCCGCCACCGGGACCACGAGCGCCCAGCCGTCCCCGATCAGCAGGCGGAACAGGGAGACGGTGGAACGGCCCAGCGTGGCGAAGTCCTCGCTGACCCCGCCGAACATCACGGTCGTCGCGACCACGAACACGTACATGATGATCACCAGCAGCGCGCCGATGGAGGCGATGCCCGGGATCGCGGCGATCAGGGCGTTGACCACCTTGCGCAGGCTCGGGACCGCCGAGATCAGGCGCAGCACCCGCAGCACGCGCAGCACCCGCAGCACCTGGAACGGGCCCGCCGCCGGCAGCAGCGACACCAGGACCACCAGCAGATCGAACCAGGACCAGCCGTCCCGGAAGAACCGGCCGCGGTGCGCGACGATCCGCAGCACGATCTCCACCACGAAGATCCCCAGCACCACCCGGTCCGCTGCGATCATCACCGGGTTCGAACCCACCCCCGGGTAGGTCTGCGCCCCGATCATGACCGCATTGACCACGATCACGGCGATGATCGCGCCCTGGAACCGCCTGCTGTCCACCAGATGTCGCACGTGCTCGCGCATGCTGGTTCGTCCTTCCCCGTCCCCATGTCCGTCCCCGCGTGCGTCCAGTGTCGGCTCTGTTCCCCGATGACTGTCGCGGAACGGAAAGGTACCAGGTGAACAACCGGACAACACTTGCGGACATCGCTCCTGTGGGGTTGTGGACCGGGCGCTGACACTGTTTCCTAAAGAAGGTTTAGGAATACGTCCACGAGAGGCAGGTGCACGGCATGGCTGATCAGGTCACTGCGCGGCAGCAGAACGAGCAGGCCTGTCTCGCTCTGCTTCGCGACTCCGGCAGCCTCAGCACCACCGAGCTGATGGAACGCACGCAGCTCTCCCGGCCCACGGTCGACGCGATCGCGCGGACCCTGGAATCCGCGGGAGTGGTCATGGGCACCATCCGCCCGGCAGATGGTGCCGGCCGCCCGGCCAAGGTCTACCGCTTCGCGCCCGAGCAGGTGGTCGTCGGCGTCGAGATCGGTCAGGCGACCACGCGCGCCGTCTGCGCGAACCGGGCCGGCGCACTCCTCGCCTCCCACGAGTCCCCACGCACCGCGGGCGATGAAGGCACACCCGCCGAGAGCATCGAGCAGATCCTCGCAGACATCGAAGCTGCGACCCTGACCGTCGCCGGCGGTCGTGAACTCGCCGGCCTCGGCCTGGCGCTGCCCGGCATCCTCGACGGCCAGCACGTCGCGCTCTCCCGCGTCCTGCCTGCGCTGAACGACGCCGACGTGGTCGAACTACTCGAGCAGCGGCTCGGCGTCCCGGTGAGGATCGGCAATGACGTGAAGCTCGCCGGCCTCGGAGAGGCACGAGCTGGGGCGGGTCGCGACACCGCCTCCATGGTGCTGCTGTGGCTCGGGCGTCGCGTCTCGACCTCCGTCGTCGTCGACGGTGCGGTCTTCCAGGGAGCCCACGGGCTCGCCGGGGAGATCACCGCCGCGGCGGGCACGGAGTGGACGCAGGGATCGACCTACGGTGCCTGGGGATGGCCCCACGGGTGGGATGGACTGGAGACCGGCCGCCGCGCCGCTGCCGGTGAGCTCGAGGCCCGCTCCGCCCTGACCGACTACCTGCGGGACATCGCTCGCCCCCTCGCGCGGCTGACCGCGATCATCGATCCCCACCGCGTGGTCATCTCCGGTGTCCTCTCCGAGACCTCGGCACCGATCGCGACGATGCTGCGCTCGCAGATCGCGGACCGTCTCACCGTCCCCTTCGTCCCCGAGATGGTCACCGCCCGCCACGGCAGATTCTCCTCCGCCCTCGGAGGTGTCGTGACCGCGTTCGACGACCCCCGGATCAGCACCGTCGACCGCTGGCTGCTGCCCGTCCCGTACCCGGCCCTGTCCATCCC
>DXDT01000227.1 GCA_019115335.1 Candidatus Brachybacterium merdigallinarum | reverse complement strand
CGTCGCCGCCGGCCTCCAGCAGCGTCACGCCAAGAGCGCGGGCGGCGAGAAGAACGTCTCCGCCGTCGACGCCGAGCCGCTGGCCGAGTGGGAGCGCGAGCTCCTGGCCCAGTCCGAGGTCCAGCAGCAGGACGCCCCCGCCGAGCAGTCGGTCGCCTCCGAGGCCACCGCCGAGGCTCCGGCCGCGGACGCCCCGGCCGCCGAGGCTCCCGCCGCCGAGGCCACTGAGGCTGCGGCCGAGGCGACCGAGACCGAGTCCAAGCCCGCCGAGTGATTGTGCGGGGCCGGGGAGGCCGCAGCCTCCCCGGTCCTGTGACCAGGCACGAATCGACTGAACCGACACATCACGTCCCTGAGGGAGACACACATGGCTAACTACACGGCAGCCGACATCAAGGAGATCCGCGAGTCCACCGGCGCGGGCATGCTCGACGTCAAGAAGGCGCTCGACGAGGCCGGCGGCGACAAGGCCAAGGCCGTCGAGCTGATCCGGGTCAAGGGTCTCAAGGGCATCGCCAAGCGCGAGGGACGCACCGCCTCCGAGGGCCTCATCGCCGTCGACATCTCCGACAGCGAGGGCGGCCAGACCGGCACCCTGGTCGAGCTCAACTCCGAGACCGACTTCGTGGCCAAGAACGAGAAGTTCGTGGCCCTCGGCGACGAGGCCGTGGCCGCCGTCGTCGAGTCCGGCGCCACCGAGCCGGCCGACCTGGCCAGCACCCCCTTCGGGGAGGCGCTGACCAACGCCGGCGCCACCATGGGCGAGAAGATCGAGGTGCGCCGCATCGGCCGGGTCTCCGGCGAGGCGGTCTCCTCCTACATGCACCGCACCAGCAAGGACCTGCCCCCGCAGGTCGGTGTCCTGGTCGCCTCCGACAAGGCCGGTGCCGAGGTCGCCCGCGATGTCGCGATGCACATCGCCGCGTACTCGCCCAGCTACCTCAACCGCGAGGAGGTCCCCGAGGAGATCGTCGCCGACGAGCGCCGCATCGCCGAGGAGACCGCCAAGGCCGAGGGCAAGCCGGAGAAGGCCATCCCGAAGATTGTCGAGGGTCGTCTGAACGGCTACTTCAAGGAGAACGTGCTGCTGGACCAGCCGTTCGCCAAGGACCCGAAGCAGTCCGTCGGCCAGGTCGTCGAGGCGGCCGGTGGCACCATCACCGGTTTCGTCCGCTTCCGCGTCGGCAGCTGATCCCGGAGACGGCCCGGTCGCGGACCGGGCCGTCGGCCGTGCGTGAGCACGGCCACCCCCTTGCGGCCCTGCACCATCGGTGCGGGGCCGCGCCGGTATCATCGCCCAGGACCACGAACGCGGAAGGACCGTCATGACCCAGACCATCACCTCCCCGATTCCCGTACTCCCCAAGAAGCCCGATGGCCGCAGGGTCCTCCTCAAGCTCTCCGGGGAAGCCTTCGGCGGCGGAGCGGTCGGGGTCGATCCCGACGTCGTCTCCCGCATCGCCGCCGAGATCGCCGAGGGCGTCGCCGCGGGGGCGGAGTGCGCGATCGTCGTCGGCGGCGGCAACTTCTTCCGCGGCGCCGAGCTCTCCCAGCGCGGCATGGACCGCCGGCGCGCCGACTACATGGGCATGCTCGGCACCGTCATGAACTGCCTGGCCCTGCAGGACTTCCTCGAGCAGCGAGGCATCACCACCCGGGTCCAGACCGCCATCTCCATGGGGCAGGTCGCCGAGCCGTACATCCCGCTGCGCGCCGCGCGCCACCTCGAGAAGGGCCGCGTGGTCATCTTCGGCGCCGGCGCCGGCATGCCTTACTTCTCCACCGACACCGTCGCCGTCCAGCGCGCCCTGGAGATCGGCTGCGACGTGGTGCTGATGGCCAAGAACGGCGTGGACGGCGTCTACACCGCTGATCCGCGCACGAACCCCGACGCCGAGCGTCTGGAGACCGTCACCTACAGCGACGCCCTGCAGCAGGGTCTGAAGGTCGTGGACTCCACCGCGTTCAGCATGTGCATGGACAACGGCCAGGAGATGGTGGTCTTCGGACTGGACACCCCGGGCAACATCACCCGCGCCCTGCGCGGGGAGCGGCTCGGCACCACCGTCACCGCCGGCTGACGCACAGACCGGGGCCTCGCGCGACCTGCTCGCCGACGCCGCCCGCAGGGCCCACCCCGTCGGTGCGCGACAATGGATCCGTTCGCCGACTCCACCACGACCAACCAGCAGAACCGAGGAGCATCCCGTGAGTGACACCACTGCCAGCATCCTGAAGGACGCCGAGGTCAAGATGGCCAAGTCCGTCGAGGTGACCAAGGACGAGTTCACCGCCATCCGCACCGGTCGGGCCAGCGCCGCCATGTTCCAGGGCATCAACGTCGAGTACTACGGGGTGCCGACCCCGCTGAACCAGCTGGCGTCGCTGCAGTTCCCCGAGGCCCGCACCGTCATCGTCACCCCCTACGACAAGGGCGCGATGAGCGAGGTCGAGACGGCGCTGCGCGAGTCGGACCTCGGAGTGAACCCCACCAACAACGGCGACAACCTCCGCGTGGTGCTGCCCGCGCTGACCGAGGAGCGCCGTCGGGACTACATCAAGCTCGCCAAGACCAAGGCGGAGGACGGCAAGGTCGCGATCCGCGGCACCCGCGGCAACGCGAAGAAGGCCATTGAGAAGCTCGTCAAGGACAAGGAGATCGGCGAGGACGAGGGCACCCGCGCCGAGAAGGAGCTCGAGGCCGTCACCAAGAAGTACGTCGAGCAGGTC
>DXDT01000226.1 GCA_019115335.1 Candidatus Brachybacterium merdigallinarum | reverse complement strand
GCCAGAACCTGCTCGGCAAGCGCGTGGACTACTCCGCCCGATCCGTGATCGTCAACGGCCCGCAGCTGAAGCTGCACCAGTGCGGTCTGCCCAAGGGCATGGCGCTCGAGCTGTTCAAGCCCTTCGTCATGAAGCGCCTGGTCGAGCTCAGCCACGCCCAGAACGTCAAGGCCGCCAAGCGCATGGTCGAGCGCGCCCGTCCCGAGGTCTGGGACGTGCTCGAGGAGGTCATCACCGAGCACCCGGTGCTGCTGAACCGTGCACCCACCCTGCACCGTCTGGGCATCCAGGCCTTCGAGCCGCAGCTGGTGGAGGGCAAGGCAATCCACCTGCACCCGCTGGTGTGCGCCGCGTTCAACGCGGACTTCGACGGCGACCAGATGGCCGTGCACGTGCCGCTGTCCGCCGAGGCGCAGGCCGAGGCTCGCATCCTGATGCTGTCCTCGAACAACATCCTCAAGCCCTCCGACGGCCGCCCGGTGACCATGCCCGCACAGGACATGGTGATCGGCCTGTACCACCTGACCACCCCGCGCGAGGACGTCCCCGGTGCGGGCCGTGCCTTCTCCTCGGTGGCCGAGGCGATCATGGCCTTCGACCGCGGAGAGCTGCACCTCAACGCGCCGGTGAAGATCCGCTTCACCGACCTGGTGCCGCCGACCGACTGGGAGGCTCCCGAGGGCTGGACCGAGGGCGACCCGATCGTCCTGGAGACCACTCTGGGCACCGTCTACTTCAACGAGACGCTCCCGGAGGACTTCCCCTACGTGGTGGGGCAGGTCGCCAAGAAGCGGCTGGGCTCGATCGTGAACCAGCTCGCCGAGCGCTACCCGAAGGTGCAGGTCTCCGCGTCCCTGGACGCGCTGAAGGCCTACGGCTTCTCGTGGTCCACCCGCTCCGGTGTGTCCTTCGCCCTGTCCGACGTGGTGACCCCTCCCGGCAAGGCGGAGATCATCGCCAAGTACGAGGAGAAGGCCGCGCAGGTCCAGGAGAACCGTGACCTGGGTCTGGTCTCCGAGGCCGAGCGCAACGTCGAGCTGATCGACATCTGGACCGAGGCGACCAACGAGGTCGACCAGGCGATGCGGAAGAACTTCGACTCGACCAACACCATCTTCCGGATGGTCCATTCGGGTGCCCGCGGCAACTGGATGCAGATCCGTCAGATCGCCGGTATGCGCGGTCTGGTGAACAACCCCAAGGGCGAGATCATCCCGCGTCCGATCATCTCCAACTACAAGGAGGGGCTGTCGGTGCTGGAGTACTTCTCCGCCTCGCACGGCTCCCGCAAGGGCCTGGCGGACACCGCGCTGAAGACCGCGCAGTCCGGCTACCTGACCCGTCGTCTGGTGGACGTCTCGCAGGATGTCATCGTGCGCGAGGCCGACTGCGGCACCACCAAGGGCCTGACCCTCCAGATCGCAGTCGAGGAGGCCGGCGGTCTGGTCGCCCACGAGCTCGTGGAGACCACGGTCTACGGTCGCATCCTCGCCGCCGCCGCGATCGGCGAGAACGGTGAGGAGGCCGCCCCGGCCGGTGCCGAGGTGGGCGACGTGCTCATCGAGCAGCTGATCGCCGCCGGTGTGCGCGAGGTCAAGATCCGCTCGGTGCTCTCCTGCGACTCCGCAGTGGGCACCTGCGCGGCCTGCTACGGCCGTTCGCTCGCGACCGGCCAGTTGGTGGACATCGGCGAGGCGGTCGGCATTATCGCCGCCCAGTCCATCGGCGAGCCCGGCACCCAGCTGACCATGCGCACCTTCCACACCGGTGGTGTGGCCAGCGCTGACGGCGACATCACGCACGGTCTGCCGCGTGTCCAGGAGCTGTTCGAGGCCCGCACCCCGGCCGGCTTCGCCCCGATCACCGAGTCCGCGGGCCGGGCCGAGATCGAGGAGAACGACAAGCAGCGCAAGATCACGATCACGCCGGACGACGGCACCGATCCGGTCACCTACACGGTCTCGCGCCGCGTCGGCCTGCTGATCTCGGACGGCGACCACGTGGACGTCGGCCAGCAGCTCACCCAGGGCTCCGTGGACCCCAAGCAGGTGCTGCGCATCCTGGGCCCCCGTCAGGTGCAGAAGCACCTGGTGGACGAGGTGCAGAAGGTGTACGTGTCGCAGGGTGTGGACATCCATGCCAAGCACATCGAGGTCATCGTGCGCCAGATGCTGCGTCGCGTGACGATCATCGAGTCGGGCGACACCGATCTGCTGCCGGGCGACTTCGCCGAGCGGGTCACCTTCGAGCGGGAGAACCGTCGGGTGCTCGCCGAGGGCGGTCAGCCGGCCTCGGGCCGTCCGGAGCTGATGGGCATCACCAAGGCCTCCCTGGCGACCGACTCCTGGCTCTCGGCCGCGTCGTTCCAGGAGACCACCCGCGTGCTCACCGAGGCCGCCCTGAACCGCAAGAGCGATTCGCTGCTGGGCCTCAAGGAGAACGTGATCATCGGCAAGCTGATCCCCGCAGGCACCGGCCTGTCCCGGTTCAACCGGGTCGTGGTCGAGCCGACCGACGAGGCCAAGGCGCAGATGTACCAGGTGCCCGGCTACGACGAGCTGGACTTCTCGGGCTTCGGCCCGACCGGCTCGGTCAACCTCGACGACATCGACTACGCCGATCCGTTCCGCACGGACTTCCGCTGAGTCGCTGACGTGATCGCGTCCGGTCCACGGGCCGGGAACGTGTGAAGGCCAGGAAGGGCGGTCCCACCACCGGGTGGGGCCGCCCTTCGTCGTCCCCGCACACTTCTGTGAGCAATCCCGTCGGCGCTGCCGGAGCCGCATGCCTCAGCTCACTGTGATACGGCTGTGCGGCCCGCAGAACGTGAGCTGTGGGACGCCGATGTTCACGGTCGGGTAAAGACTTCTCGCACTCCCGCCCAAAGTCTCCCCGTTCGCCTTTCGGAACCGCCGCCGATCGGGAACCCTGGATCAGGCGGATCCCCGCGCCTTCCCTGCAGCGCTCCAGCACCCTGGAGCCGCGCACGCGCCGGAGCCGCCCGCCCGACCCGGGCGACCCGAAGAAACGACGCCGACCCACGAGGCCGGCACGGAACAGGTGGATGCTGTGAAGAAGACTCCGTGGATCATCGCGGCCACGACCGTGGTGCTCGTCGGCGCCGGCGGTGGCGGCGCATGGGCGGCCTCGAACGAGGTCGCCGTGGACGCCTATGGGGAGGAGACCACGGTCCGCACCTTCGGCGGCACCGTCGCCGAGATCCTCGAGGCGCAGGGCATCGAGGTCCAGGACTCCGACCTCGTGATCCCCGGGCTGGACGAGACCGTCTCCGACGGCGACGAGATCCAGGTCATCGAGCGCCGCCCGGTCACCGTCACCATCGACGGCGTGGCCCAGGAGCTGCTGACCACCTCCACCACCGTGGGCGACGCCCTGGCCGAGGTCGACTACGCCGCCGAGGGCGCCGCGGTCACCCCCGCTCCCGAGACCGAGCTCACCGCCGACGGCACCGAGGTCGAGGTCGTCACCCAGAAGACCGTCACCTTCGTGGGCCAGTACGGTCAGGACACCTTCGAGGTCACCGCCCTGACCGTCGGCGAGGCGATGGAGAAGGTGCTCGGCGACATCGAGGACACCGACACCGCCGACGTCCCCCGCGACACCCTCCTCGAGGACGGTGCGACCCACTCGATCCAGCGCGTCCGCACCGTCGAGCGCACCGAGACCGAAGAGGTCCCCCACGAGACCACCACGGAGGAGGACGACACCCTCCTCGAGGGGAAGACCAAGGTGACGACGGAGGGCAAGCCCGGCTCCATCGAGAAGGTCTACTCCGACACCGTCGTGGACGGCGAGGTCACCGAGTCCGAGCTGGTCTCCGAGACCACCACCGCCGAGCCGGTCACCGAGGTCGTCGCCGAGGGCACCAAGCCCGCTCCCGAGCCGGAGCCGGAGCCCGAGACCCGCTCCTCCTCGGACGACTCCTCCCGCAGCTCCGAGCGGTCCTCCAGCTCGAGCTCGTCGGACGCCAGCTCCTCCGCTCCCTCGGCGCCCAGCGGCTCCGTGTGGGATCGCCTCGCCCAGTGTGAGTCCGGCGGCAACTGGTCGATCAACACCGGCAACGGCTACTACGGTGGGCTGCAGTTCTCGCGCTCCACCTGGCAGGCCTACGGCGGCGGCCAGTACGCCCCCACTGCGGACAAGGCCTCCCGCTCCGAGCAGATCGCGATCGCCAAGAAGACCCAGGCCTCCCAGGGCTGGGGCGCCTGGCCCGCCTGCACCAAGAAGCTCGGCATCCGCTGAGCCCCGCCCCTCGAGGGCAGCATCCCGCATCGCGAGCGCGCCGTGGACACCCACGGCGCGCTCGCTGCGTCTGAC
>DXDT01000225.1 GCA_019115335.1 Candidatus Brachybacterium merdigallinarum | reverse complement strand
GATCCCGCCGGCCGCGACCGCGACCGACGTGGTGCTCACCATCACCGAGATGCTCCGCGAGCACGGCGCCGTGGGCAAGTTCGTCGAGTTCTACGGCGAGGGCGTCACCCAGGTCCCGCTCGCCAACCGCGCCACCATCGGCAACATGAGCCCCGAGTTCGGCTCAACCGTCGCGATCTTCCCGGTCGACGAGGTCACCACCGACTACCTGCGCCTGACCGGCCGCTCGGAGGAGCAGATCGCCCTCGTCGAGGCCTACGCCAAGCGGCAGGGCCTGTGGCACGACCCCTCCCAGGAGGCCCAGTACTCCGAGTACCTCGAGCTGGACCTGTCCACCGTGGTGCCCTCGATCGCCGGTCCGAAGCGTCCGCAGGACCGCGTGGTCCTGACCGAGGCGAAGGAGTCCTTCCGCGAGGTGCTGCCCTCCTACGTCGGCGCCGATGCACCGGCCGCCCCCGCCAACGGCGAGACCGGCTCCTTCCCGGCCTCCGACCCTGCCTCCCCGGAGTCCGACAACGAGTCCGGCGGCCAGGCCCCCGAGCACCAGCACGTCACCGGCAGGGCTTCCAGCCCGGTGCAGGTCAAGGGCGAGGACTTCGCCATCGACCACGGCATCGTCTCGATCGCCTCGATCACCTCCTGCACCAACACCTCCAACCCCTCGGTGATGATGGCTGCCGGCCTGCTCGCGCAGAACGCGGTCGACCGCGGCCTGGAGGCCAAGCCCTGGGTGAAGACCTCCATGGCGCCCGGCTCGCAGGTGGTCACCAACTACTACACCAAGGCCGGTCTGTGGCCCGCGCTCGAGAAGCTCGGCTTCCACCTGGTCGGGTACGGCTGCACCACCTGCATCGGCAACTCCGGTCCGCTGTCCCCGGAGATCTCCGAGGCCATCGCCGAGAAGGACCTCGCCGTCACCGCCGTACTCTCCGGCAACCGCAACTTCGAGGGCCGCATCAACCCGGACGTGAAGATGAACTACCTGGCCTCCCCGCCGCTGGTCATCGCCTACGCCCTCGCCGGCACCATGGACTTCGACTTCGAGAACGACCCGCTGGGACAGGACAAGGACGGGCAGGACGTCTACCTGCGCGACCTCTGGCCCAGCCCCACCGAGGTCGAGCGGGTCATCGGGGAGAGCATCTCCCAGGAGATGTTCACCGAGGACTACAAAGACGTCTTCACCGGCGATGAGCGCTGGCGGAGCCTGGACACCCCCGAGGGCGCGACCTTCGAGTGGGACCCGGAGTCCACCTACGTGCGCAAGCCCCCGTACTTCGAGGACATGGGCGGGCAGCCCGCACCGGTCGAGGACATCTCCGGCGCCCGCGTGCTGGCCAAGCTCGGCGACTCCACCACCACCGACCACATCTCCCCGGCCGGCTCCATCAAGCTGGACTCCCCGGCGGGCCGGTACCTGCAGGAGAACGGGGTGGCCCGCAAGGACTTCAACTCCTACGGCTCCCGTCGCGGCAACCACGAGGTGATGATCCGCGGCACCTTCGCCAACATCCGGATCAAGAACCAGCTGCTGGACGGCGTCGAGGGCGGCTACACCAAGAACTTCCTGACCGGTGAGCAGGAGTTCATCTACGACGCCGCCCAGGCCTACGCCGAGCAGGACATCCCGCTGGTGGTCCTGGCCGGCAAGGAGTACGGCACCGGCTCCTCCCGCGACTGGGCCGCCAAGGGCACCAAGCTGCTGGGCGTGAAGGCCGTCATCACCGAGAGCTTCGAGCGCATCCACCGCTCGAACCTGATCGGCATGGGCGTGCTCCCGCTGCAGTTCCCGGCCGGCGAGTCCGCGGACTCCCTGGGCCTGGACGGCACCGAGACCTTCGACATCACCGGTGTGACCGCCCTGAACGAGGGCTCGACCCCGAAGACGGTCGCGGTCAAGGCCACCAAGGAGGACGGCTCCGTCGTGGAGTTCGACGCCGTGGTGCGCATCGACACCCCCGGTGAGGCGGAGTACTTCCGCAACGGCGGCATCCTGCAGTACGTGCTGCGGTCGCTGGCCGCCGCCTGACCCCGCAGTACCAGCTCACTGCACGAGCGCCCCGTCAGGCTTCGGCCTGGCGGGGCGCTCGTGCATGTCAGGTCCGGGCTCGACACGCCAGTGGGCGGCTGCCGAGGTCCGGGCTCGACACGCCGGTGGGCGATCGACGAGAACACTGTTCTCCCTCGATTCTGAGGTATTTCCGTGTTCTGGCCAGTCGTGTCTGGGCGTGTCGCGGCAGACGGCGCGTCTCGACCCCGGGCACTGCGAGGCGAGGCTCGACGCCGGGAACTGCCAGGCGCTCCTCGATCGGCGTGAGCGACGCGGCTCAGGCCAGGGAGCTGCGCGGAGAGGGGTCGTCGGAGCGGGCGGTGAGGATGATGGGGTCCCCGTCGGTGACCTGGAGGGTGTGCTCGGCGTGCGCGCCGCGGGAGCCGTCGACGGAGAGCTGGGTCCAGCCGTCGTGCTCATCGACCACCAGTTCGGAGGTGGTGGCGGAGAGGAACGGCTCGACGGTCAGCAGCTGCCCGGCGACCAGCTCCGCGCCGTGCCCGGGAGTGCCCTGATTGGGCACGAACGGGGCCTCGTGCATGGTCCGGCCCACCCCGTGGCCACCGAAGCGGTCGTTGATCGAGTATCCGAGCCGGCGTGCCTCGCTCTGCACGGCGTGACCGATGTGGCCCACCGTGTTCCCGGCACGCACCTGGTCGATGCCGGCCCACATCACCTGCTCGGTATCGCGGATCAGCTGCAGGTCCTCGCCGCGCGGGGTGCCCACGGGGATGGTGAGGCAGGAGTCGGCGACCCAGCCCTCCACCTCGACCGCGAAGTCCAGGGAGAGCAGGTCGCCGTCGGCGAGCACGCGGTCGTGGGGGCGGCCGTGCAGGATGCCCTCGTTCACGGACGTGCAGATGACGTAGCCGAAGGGGGAGGCGCCGAAAGCGGGGTGGTAGTCGATGTAGCAGCTGGTGGCCCCGGCCTCGCGGATCAGACGGTGGGCCTCGGCATCGATCTCCAGCAGGTTCCAGCCGATGTCCACCACCGAACGGAGGTGGGACAGGACGGAGGCGACGAACTCCCCGGCCGGTCGGGCCTGTTCGAGAGTGGGCAGATCGGCGGGTGCGGAGCGTCGACGGCGGCGCAGGATCATGAGGCGGACTCCTCCCAGGTGACCAGGCGCGCCCCCACCCAGGCGATCCCGGCGGCGAACAGGGCGGCTCCCATCAGGTGGAGGAACACCAGCAGCTCCGGCAGGCCCAGGAAGTACTGCGCGTAGCCGATCACGCCCTGCAGCAGGGTGAGGCCCACCAGCGCCCAGGCGGAGCGGAGCGCCTGGCGGGGACGGGCCGAGCGGTGCAGGATCACCAGCAGCACGGCCAACAGGGCGCAGAAGGCGTAGACAGCAAAGGCATGCAGGCGGGAGGCGAGCACGGGATCCATGGGGATGCGCACGATCTCCCCGGAGTCGCCCGAGTGCGGTCCGGTGCCGGTGACGACCGTACCGAGCACCAGCACCACGATCCCGGCCAGGGCCAGGAGGCCGTAGACCCCGTGCGCCGGCCGCGGTGCCGCGCTGCGCAGGCGGCCGTCCCCGCTGTACAGGCGCACCACCAGCACGGCGGAGACGCCCACCAGCGCGATGGAGATCAGGAAGTGAGGGCTGACCAGGCCCGGGTGCAGATGGAGCCAGACCACGAAGGCTCCCACCAGTCCCTGCACGGCCGTGCCGATCAGCGGGACGACGCTGAGCACGCGGAAGCCGCGGCCCTTGTGGCCGAGCCAGCGCCAGGAGACCACCAGCAGCAGGATCGCGAAGACCCCGAGCACCCCGGTGAGGGTGCGGTTGCCGAACTCGATGAAGGGATGGATGCCCATCTCGGCGGTGAACTCCGGGGTGAAGCTCCCCGGCTCGCAGTGCGGCCAGCTCGAGCAGCCCAGTCCACTGCCGGTCAGACGCACCGCACCACCGGTGAGGATGATCCCCATCTGGCACACGAGGTTCGCCCAGAACGCGAAGGCGGCGATCCTCGCACGGCGACGGGGCCCCCAGGAGAGCAGGCGGGGATCGGGCAGGGTGGTGATGCGGCCGTGACGCTCGGGGGCGGACCGGGTCGCCACCTCATCATGGGTGGTGGTGGGCATGCCGTCGATTCTAGGCGTCGATCAGGGGAGGAGGCTGGGTCGAGGGCCCCGGAGGAGAGGTACTCCGCATCCCCGGGGCAAGTCGACCGGCACCATCACCAGCGCCGCAGGACAGACCGGCACCGGCACCGCAGGAGGAGCCGGGATCCGGGCTCAGACGTCGGACCAGCGGAACCAGCGGATCACCGCGAGGCACCCGCCCACCGCCCAGATCACCAGCACGGCCGCCGCACCGACGGGGAGAGTCCCGGTGACCAGGGTGCCGCGCATGAGCTCGCCGAGCGCCCCGGAGGGCAGCAGGTCCACGATGCCGCGCAGCAGGCGCGGGAACTCGGCCTGCGGCACTGCGATCCCGCCCACCGCCACGAACAGGACGAAGATCAGGTTCGACAGGGCCAGCACCGCCTCGGTGCGCAGCCGGCCCGCCAGCAGCAGCCCGAGGGAACCGAAGGCGATGGTCCCGACGATCCAGATCGGCAGCAGGGCGAGGACCTCCAGCGGTGCTGGCCGCCAGCCGAGCACCAGGGCGAGCAGGCCCAGCACGAGCACCTGGATGACGTGCACGCACAGGGTGGCGAGGATCTTCCCCGCCATGTAGCCGTCCCGGCCCAGGGGAGTGGTCGCCACCCAGCGCAGCACGCCGTTGCGGCGGTCGAACCCGGTCTGGATCGCCTGGGAGGTGAAGGAGGTCGAGATCAGCGCGGTGGCCAGGGTCGCGGCCAGGGCGGTCTCGATCGGGGAGGCGCCCTCGAGGCGGCCCACCGGCAGCAGGCGCAGCCCGAACAGCACCATCGCCGGGACCGCGATCGCGACCAGCAGCTGCTCTCCGTTGGTCAGCAGGGTTCGCGCCTCGAGGCGCGCGTGGGCCAGCACCCGGCGCGTCGGGGGAGCGGGCCGCGGCGCGGGCGAGGTGACGGGAGCGGCGGGGGAGGTGCTCATCGGCGTGTGATCTCCTGCTCGGGCTGCTTCGACCGCTCGGCCTGCTCGGGCGGCGGGGAGTCGTCCGCTCCGTCGGTCTCGTCGGTCTCGTCCATGAGGTCCAGCAGCACGTTCTCGAGGTCGGCGGCGCCGCCCGCGCTCAGCTCGAGCTGGGCACCGTGCTGCTGGGCGAGACGGCGCAGGTCCGCCTCGACCGCCTCCGCCGCACCGGGGGCGATGCCGCTGAGGCGGGCGTGCACGGACTGCGACCCCTGTGCCCGTCGGTGCGCGGAGATCACCTCCTGCACCGTGCCGTGGGCGAGGGCGCGCCCGCGGTCGATGACGCAGACGGCGTCGGCGAGCCCGACCACGTCATCCATCAGGTGAGTGGTCAGCACGACGGCGGTGCCGGTGTCGGCCAGGGATCGGATCAGGTGCCGGACCCGGCGTCGGATGCCGGGATCCATCCCGGCGGTGGGCTCATCGAGGAACACCAGCTCGGGACGGCCGATGATCGCCAGGCCCAGGGCGAGCCGCTGGCGCTGCCCGCCCGAGAGGCGCCGCACCAGCGTGCCGGCGAACTCGTCGATCCCCAGGTGCTCGGCCACCTGGTCGATGTCCAGGGGCTGGGCATGCAGGCTCGCGCCGTAGCGCAGCAGCTGCATCGCCTTCGCCCCGGAGGTCAGCCCGCCGTCCTGGACCATCACGCCCACCCGGGCGCAGTGCTGGGCGCCGGCCCGCCACGGCTCGGTGCCCAGCACCCGGATCGAACCGGCGTCGGGGCGCAGCAGACCCGTCGCGCAGGAGACAGCGGTGGTCTTCCCGGCGCCGTTGGGTCCCAGGATCGCGGTGACGGCGCCGTGCTCGGCGATCAGATCCAGGGAGTCCAGGGCGCGCACGGGCCCGTAGGAGAGGCTGAGGTTCTCGGCGCGGAGTGCGGGGGCGCCCGAAGGGTGATCGGTCATGACCGCCCCATGGTAGGCCCGCCCGCTGCTCAGCGGCCGATCAGGTGCAGGGGTGTGTGAGCCGGGTCGACCACCTCGGAGGCCAGCGGGGGCTGCGGCGCGGTGCCGCCGGGGCCCCAGGTGTCGGTCTCGAAGCGGTCGCGGTCATGGGCGTCGAGCACGTGGCTCATGTCCGGGCCCAGCGGCACCACCTGGGTGGGGTTGATGTCGGTGTGCACCCAGTAGTAGTGCTCCTTGATCTGCTGGAAGTCGATGGTGTCGCCGAAGCCGGGGGTCTGGAAGAGGTCCTTGGTGTAGTTCCAGAGGTTCGGCATGGTCGCCAGCGGCTGCCGATTGGCCTTGAAATGCCCGTAGTAGACCGGGTCGAAGCGGATCAGGGTGGGGAACAGGCGCACATCGGCCTCGGTGATCGATGACCCCATCAGGTAGCGGCGGGTGGACAGGCGCTCCTCGAGCTGATCAAGAGCGGTCCACAGCGCCCGGTACTCCTTCTCGTAGGATTCCTGGGAACCGGCGAAGCCCACCTTGTAGACGCCGTTGTTGACCGCGTGCAGCATCCACTTGTTCAGCGCGTCGATCTCCTCGCGCTGCTCGGAGGGGTAGAGGTCCGGGGCGCCCTCGCGCTGGTGCTCGCCCCACTCGGTGATGAAGTCGAGCGTCATCTGCTGGAAGTCGTTGGTCACCACGGCGCCGTCGCGGGTGTCGACCATGGCGGGCACGGTGATCCCGCGGGCGTAGTCGGGGAAGCGCGCGAAGTACGCCTCCTGCAGGCGCTCGATGCCGAGCACGGGGTCTTTGCCGCCTTCGTCGAGGTCGAAGGTCCAGGAGCGCTTGTCGTGGGTGGGGCCGGCGAGCGCCATGGAGATCGCGTCCTCCAGACCGAGCAGACGGCGATCGATCACGGTGCGGTTGGCCCAGGGGCAGGCGCGGGAGACGGCGAGCCGGTAGCGCCCGGGCTCCACCGCGTACCCGTCCTGCCCGTCCCGGGTGATCCGGGTGGGGATGTAGTTCATGTCGCGGTCGAAGGGCTTGCCCTGGGCGACGTAGCCGCCCTTCTGATCGTTCGGGTCCTGGCCGGTGCGGGATTCCTGAGTGCTCATGGCCCCATAGTAGTTGAAAGCCGTACTACCTTCAAGGGGTCGGGGCGTGTCGGCGGAGCGGGATG
>DXDT01000224.1 GCA_019115335.1 Candidatus Brachybacterium merdigallinarum | reverse complement strand
GGTGGTGTGGGAGTCGGTGCCGACGCAGGAGTCCGGGTACGCACGCAGGACAGGCGCAGCGCCGTCGACCGACACCTCACGGGTCATGACGGTGCGGGCCAGGTACTCGATGTTGACCTGGTGGACGATGCCGGTTCCCGGGGGGACGACCTTGAAGTCGTCGAAGGCGGTCTGGCCCCAGCGCAGGAACTGGTAGCGCTCGCGGTTGCGCTCGTACTCGAGCTCCATGTTCTTCTCGAGGGCGTCGAGGCGGCCGGCCACGTCGATCATCACGGAGTGGTCGATGACCATCTCGGCAGGGGCCAGCGGGTTGATCTTCTCGGGGTCGCCGCCGAGGTCCGCCATGGCCTCGCGCATGGTGGCGAGGTCGACCACGCAGGGCACGCCGGTGAAGTCCTGCATGATCACGCGGGCGGGGGTGAACTGGATCTCGGTGTCCGGCTCCGCGGAGGGATCCCAGGAGGCCAGCGCACGCACGTGATCGGCGGTGATGTTGGCGCCGTCCTCGGTGCGCAACAGGTTCTCCAGCAGGATCTTCAGGCTGTAGGGAAGCTTCTCGGCGCCCTCGACGGCGTCGAGGGCGTAGATCTCGTAGTCGGTGCCGCCGACGGCAAGGGTCTGCTTCGCGGCGAATGAGTCGACAGTGCTCACTGGACGGGCTCCTTCTCGATCGGGGAGATCCACCCGCAGGCGGTGCGGCCGCCCGTGATCACGCGGGGCCGATCATGCGGGGCGAGGGCTGCTCCGCAGCAGATCTCAAATATCTTGACGTCAAGATAACTTTATCATGAGCAGTGGATCCACACCGCCCGGGACGCGGCGGCGAGCCCGTGAGATCGGTCGCTGAGGCTCGCCATACCAGTGGTGACAGTCTGTCACAATCCAGGGCCGACTCGTGACCGCGATCACCGCGACGCCCGGCACCGGCCCGGCCGGACGCCGCGCACCGCCGCATCGGGCTCGGTCAGCGGCGAGCGCGCTCCAGCACCGCGACGCACTCGATGTGGTGGGTGTGGGGAAACAGGTCGAAGGCCCGCAGGTCGGTGATGTCCCAGCCGGCCTTCTCGGCGACGACCAGGTCGCGCGCGAGGGTCGCCGGCTCGCAGGAGACGTACACGATGCGCTGACGCACGCTCTTGGCCAGCAGCTCCATCAGCTCGATCCCGGCTCCGCTGCGGGGCGGGTCCAGCACCACCGCGTCGACGCCGCCGCGGCGGGCGCGGACCCAGTCGGTGACGTCGGCCGTGGCCGTGGAGGCGCCGGGATGGGACTCGAGGTTCGCGGCGGCCAGCTGGGAGGCCCGGCGGTTGCCCTCGACAGAGATCACGGTGCCGTCGGACCCCACCTGCTCGGCGGCCGGCAGGGAGAACAGCCCCACTCCCCCGTACAGGTCCCAGACGCTGCCGCCGCGCGGCGCCCGCAGGCTGCCCGCGACCACTTCGCTGAGCAGCTCGGCCGCCCGGCGGTGGACCTGCCAGAACCCGGTGGCGCTGACGGTGAGGACATGGTCGCCGACCCGTTCGGTCACCGTGCCGTCGCCGCGCAGCGGGACCAGTCCCCGCGCGTTCCGCACGGCGACATCCACATCCCCCCACTGCTCGGGGATGTGCACGGCGGCGGGGTCGAGGTCGCGCCCGATGAGGACCACGGAGGCGGGCCCGACGGACGGGGCGACCACGTCGATCGACTCGGTGCCCTCGGGCGCGGTCCAGGAGCCCATGTCGAGCTCTCGGATAGCCGCTGCTGCCAGGGGGTTCGCGCCCACGTCATGGACGTCGTGAGAGCGCCAGCCGCGCATCCCGACCCGACCCTCCTCGTCCACGGCGAAGCGCACCCGGGTGCGCCAGCCGAGGCCGTCGAAGTCGTGGGGAGCGGGCTCGACCTGGACCTGCTCGAGGTCGTAGGTCGAGACCCCGGCCCGGCCCAGGAGCTCCTGGGTCACCTCGGTGGCGATGCGGCGCTGGGCGGGCAGGGCGATGTGCGCCCACTCGGCACCGCCGACGCCGTCCACCCCGGCTTCCGCCCACACGGAGGGCACGCGATCGGCCGAGGGCTCCAGCACGTCGATCGTCTCGGCGCGCCAGAACCGTGCACCAGCCTTCTCCTCGGGGTCGTCCACCAGGCGGGCGGTGACGGTCTCCCCGGGGGCGGTGCCGCGCACGAACACCACGCGGCCCTCGTGGCGGGCGACGAAGGTGCCGCCGGCGGCCGGGCGGTCCACGGTCAGCGTCAGCAGGCGACCGCTGGCGGCGGCGTCGCGCATCCGGGCGGCGTCGGTCATCACGAACCTCTTTCACTCCTGCGCGGTGGGCATGCCGCGCGGGGACCAGTGTCCCACCTCGATGCCCAGGATGCGGACGCCCCGGCGGATGATCGGGGAGATGCGCGTGCCGGGATCAGGATCCCCGGCCACCCGTGCTCCCTCAGTTTCCCTCGGGCTCCCTGGCTCCCTGGCTCCCCGGACCTCCCGGGCTCCCTCCGGGGCGGCGTCAGCCCTGCTGGGGCTCCTGGTCGAGCTCGCGCCGGGTGAGCAGGGCGCGGTGCATCAGCCACACGAGATAGGCGATCACGGCGAAGGCGGGCAACCCCATCACCAGTTTCGCGACGCCCATCGCGGCGACCTGGCCGATCAGCAGCAGCGGCACCTGGACCAGGAGCTTCGCGGCGTAGAGGGCGACGAACAGGAGGGTCGCCCGGGTGTAGACGCGGCGGGCGTCGGGTTCGTCCGCCCAGTTCTCCATCCGGGGGTCGAGCACCCCGATGAACAGGCCCACCAGAGGGCGCTTGGCCAGCAGCGAGACCACCAGGACCAGCAGCGCCACGACGTTCATCACGATGCCAGGGGCGTAGAAGTCCTCCCCGTCCCCGGAGCGGATCGCGAGCACCGCCCCCAGGGCGACTCCCAGCAGCCCGCCCAGCACGGTGCTGGGGCTCTGGCGCTGGACCAGGCGGACGATCAGGGCAAGGACCACCACCGCGACCGCGGAGACCGAGGCGATGAGCACGGAGCGGGTGATGACGTACAGGGTGACGAACACGAGGGTGGGGACCACTGACTCCGCGATCCCGCGGGGTCCCCCGATCGCGTCGGCGACCGAGAACTCCTCGCTGCGCAGCATCCCGCCGAGCCCCCCGGCGGCCTGTCCCTGCTCCGCTTCCTGCGCTTCCCCGTGCTCCGGCGCGTCCGTCCGTTCCGCGGCGGAGTCCGGGGAGGTCATCGCACCTCCGTGATCTCAGGTCCCCGGGCGAGGGGGTCCAGGGGGCGGGAGGGCTGCTGCATCAGGCCGGGCCGCTGGCCGGGCAGGTGCAGGGGGATCAGCTCCTGCGGTGCCATCGCCTCGCTGCCGCGCACGATGACGAGGCGGGAGACGAGGGTCTCGAATTCGCGCGACTTCTCAGCATCGGACAGTGCCTTGCCGGTGAGGATCGCGCGCAGGAACCAGCGTGGGCCGTCCACCCCGATGAACCGGGCGGGACGGTACCCGGTGCGGCCGTCGGCGCGCTTGACGGGCAGGCGGGTGATCAGCTCGGTGCCGAACGGGCCCAGTCGCGTCTCCGCGGTGCCGCCCTGCTTGACCACGGAGTCGCGCAGCGAGCTGCGCACGTCGTCCCACAGGCCCCGGGACTTCGGGGCGGCAAAGGCCTGCACTTGCAGGGAGGATCCGGCGATGACGAGGTTCGCGCCGGTGACGGTGCTGGTGCGCTGGTCCATCTCCATGCGCAGCTCCATGCCGTCGATCGTGGGGACCTGGATCCCGCCCAGATCCAGTCGGTCCTCCTCAGGAGCATCGGCGACGTCCCAGGGACCGTCCTCGAGGTGCTCGGGGCGCTCCGTGGAAGCCTCGGCGCCGGCGTCCTCATCGGCATCGGCGCTGGACTCCGACCCGTCAGCGGCGTCGTCCTCCGCGGTGTCGTCGGCGGGATCGTCGCCGTCCTCCGGGGCGTCCTCGAGGATCTCCTCGAGCTCGGCCTCGGTCTCGGGCTCGCTGCGGTTCTTCCGGCGGCGGGAGAACAGTCCCATCTCAGGCCTCCTCGGTCGTCTGGGCAGTGGGCTGCTCGTCACTGCGCGCGGTGGGCGCGGTGAATCCGCCGCTGGAGCCGAAGCCCGCGCCAGCGCGGTCCGTGTCCTCGAGCTCGGTGACGGCCTCCATCGCGGGGGCCAGGAACGGCACGATCACCAGCTGTGCGATGCGGTCGCCCCGGGAAACCGTGACAGGGTGCTCGAGATCGGTGTTGTGCAGCACCACCTTGACCGGGCCGCGATAGCCGGCGTCGACGATGCCCGGGCCGTTCAGGACCGTCACCCCGTGGCGAGCGGCGAGCCCGGAGCGCGGGCACACCAGCCCCACGGTGCCGGGCGGCAGGGCGAGGGCGAGTCCGGTGGGGACCACGGCGCGCCCCCCGGGGGCGATCTCGAGGTCCTCTGCGCTGGTGAGGTCCAGGCCGGCGTCGTCCGCGTGCGCGCGGTGCGGCATCGGTGCGCCGTCGTCGAGTCGGATCCGTAGCGCCGGGGCCGGGGCGGTCTCGGCGGCCGGCGCGGGTGCTGTCGGAGTGTCCACGGTCTGTGCTGGCATGCGCCCAGGGTATGCGGTCCCGGCTCGGAACCGTCCAGGCGGTGCGTGAGACGATGGGGACATGTCCACCCCCGCCGCCTCCTCCCCCGATCCCTCGGCGCCTTCGCCTGCCGGTCACGCCGGCACCACGGCTTCCCCGCGCTCCGTTCCGGCCACCGGGGGGAGTCCGTTCCAGGAGCGCCTGCTGCCGAGCGTCGGCACCTGGGTGGTGTTCGTTGTCGCCGGGGGCGCTCTGGGGCTGATCCTGGTGCCGGTCTCCCCTGCCCTGGCCGCGGTGGTGGCCGTGGTGTGCGTCGCCCTCGCGATCGCGCTCGGGGTCGCGACCTCGCCGGTGGTGACCGTCTCTGAGGGGATGCTGACGATGGGGCGCTCCCGGATCCCGGTGCAGGAGCTCGGTGAGCCGGAGGTGCTGACCGGCCAGGACTGGCACCACGCCATGCACGAGGGGTTCGAGCCGCTGGCCCACCACGTCACGCGCGGCTGGATCCATTCGGGGCTCCGGGTGCCGGTGATCGACGAGGAGGACCCGGTCACCGCCTGGGTGGTCTCGTGCCGTCGCCCCGAGGACCTGTCGCTCGCGCTGCGCGCCGCACAGCGGACGTCGACCTCTCAGTAGGCCTCGCGGCAGACAGGCCGGCACCAGGGGCCTGTCGTGACGGCGCCCCGCCATCAGGCCCTGCCATGAAGAGCTCTCCGGCATGACGACGCGGCGCCCTCCCCGAGGGGAGGACGCCGCGCGGGCCGGACCGTGGCGGGTCAGGCGGAGGCGCACTCCTTGCAGATGATGAGGGTGCCCTCGACGTGGTCGATCTGGCTGCGGTGCTTGACGAGGAAGCAGCTGGCGCAGGTGAACTCGTCGGCCTGGCGCGGGAGCACGCGCACCGAGAGCTCCTCTCCGGAGAGATCCGCTCCCGGGAGCTCGTACGAATCCGCCGCCTCCGCCTCGTCCTCGTCGACGGCAGGGGTCGCCGCCTCGTTCCGGCGTCCCTTCAGCTCCTCGATGGAGTCCTCGCCGGATTCGTCGTCGTTCTTGCGCGGGGCGTCGTAATCAGTGGCCATCTACGGTCCGTTCCTGGTAATCGTTCCGGGAGGCCCGGAATCAGTGGCGGTCATCGACCTGGTGCGGGGCTGCAGTCGCGCGAGCGCGAGCGGGCTGATCCACCAGGCCTGTTCGCGTCGTAACGCCGAATGCGGCGGCATTATTGCAGAGCCTCCTGCGATCAGCAATCACGTGTCCGGCGCCACACCTGCTGTCGCTCCGCCTGCCTCTCCGGGGCCGCCCAGGAGGCGCCTTGAGGGTCGACACGCCCGGCCCGATCCCAGGGAGCGCACCGGCGGAGAGCTAGTGTCGAGGACTAGACTTCACCCCGGAACGGCCTTCACCCCGGCTCAGTGGGCTCAGTGCTCCGCTGTCCCGCCGTCCCGGCACCGGGACGCCGAGCAGGGGCCGATGGAGAGGACGACGATGCGAGAACTCGAACTCGACGGGATCCATGACGACGGGGAGCACGTGATCCTGGTCGACTCAGATGGTGATCGCTTCACCCTGCGCGTCGACGAGGCGTTACGCGCCGCGGTCCGCCGTGATCGGCCCGCGCTGGGCATGATCCAGGCCGACGAGTCCGCGCCTCTGCGCCCCCGGGAGATCCAGACCCTGCTGCGCTCCGGGCGCAGCGCGGAGGACATCGCCGAGGTGGCGAACGTCCCCCTGGATCATGTACGACGCTACGAGGGTCCTATCCTCGCCGAGCGCGAGTTCACCGCGCAGCGGGCCCGCACCTTCCCGGTGACCCGCGGTGGACCCTCCCTGGCCACGGAGGTCGCTGAGCGCCTCGCCGCCCGTCAGGCGGAGGCGGACACCGCCTGGGATGCCTGGCGCCGCAGCGACGGCACCTGGACCCTGGAGCTCAGCTTCTCCGCCGGGGGGCGCACCCGTCAGGCGCACTGGCTCACCGATCTCGAGGCCCGCACCCTGGTCGCGCTGGACGACGAGGCGCATTGGATCAGCGATGAGGACGCCCCGCTGGAGCCCGCTCGTGGTCGCGGCCGCCTGAAGGCCGTCAAGCGATCGGTGTTCGACCAGGAGGCCGAGCCCGCGCCCCACCGCCCCACGTCAGCGCGCGCAGGCCGCACCCCGATCGACGAGGAGCAGCTCGACGCGCTCAACGCCCGCCGCGGGCTGCGGTCCGTGCCGCAGCACCCCTCCGCCGGCGCCTTCGACGAGGACGATTCCGGGGAGGCATCGGTGTGGTCCAGTCTCGACGCGCACAGCGCCGGGGAGAGCGCGAGCCCCGCTGCCACCCCGGGAGGTGCGGGTCCCGGTCCGGGCGCGAGCGCCGATGAGGCGCTTCCCGTTGCCGATCGGGAGGCCCTGCAGGAGCACTCCCTCGCGCGCGAGGATGCGCCGGGCCCGGACTCCGAGCCGGAGGATGCTGAGCCGGAGGACGCCGACGCCGCCTGGTCCGTGGTCGACGAGCCGGGACCGCAGGCCACCGCCGACACCACGGCGGAGGCGACGATCCACTACCAGGACACCGTGGACCTCACCCCGCTGCCCGGTTTCGACGACGACTCCGCCGCCACCGGCGCCCCGAGCGAGGAGCAGGAGGACTCCCCTGCGAAGCCCGCGGCATCCCGGAAGCAGGGGAAGTCCAAGCGCGCCTCGATGCCCAGCTGGGACGAGATCGTCTTCGGCTCCCGCAACGACTGACGGCCCCGCTGGCGCTCCGCACCGCCCCGGGCCGGCCGGTCGGGCGCGATCGGCTCAGGCGTCGACGCGCACCAGCGGCACCCATGCCTCGGCCGAGGTCAGCGAGCCGTGCACCCCGATCATCGCGCGGGTGCGGGCTGGCCGGCGCGAGTAGTCGTCCACGCTCCATCGCCCCCGCGCGAGCACGAGCACGTCCGGGACCCGGCCGCTGACCCGTTCCGGGACCGATGCACCGATCGGACCCAGCATGCCGATCCGCAGCACCTGGTCGCGGGTGAGCACGAGCGCCCTCTCCCCCAACAGCTCCTGCAGTCCGCTGCGCAGCTGCGCCACCGCTCCCGGGGCGTCGACCGCGGTCAGGGCGAGTGCCCGCGCCTCCCCCGCGACCACGGAGGCCAGGGACTGCAGCCGGGGGTGATCGGCCAGATCCACGAGATGCTGCGGCGAGGTGTCGACCATGCCGTGGTCAGCCGTGACATGCACCCGAGTGCCGGTCGGGGCCCGACGCAGGAGGGCGCCGAGCAAGGAGTCGGCGTCGGCGAGGGCGGTGCGCCATGCATCGGAGTCCACCCCGTGCCGGTGCCCGGTGTGATCGACCTGATCCACATGGAGGTGGACCAGGCCCTCCGGACCCGCTGCCCGCAGGGCCGCCAGGGAGGTGTCGACCGCATCGTGACGGCCGTGGCCGCGGAACTCCCAGCCCCGGAAGGCGACCCGGCTGAGATGGGAGCCGGCATGCTTGGCGGGCCCCACCTGGATCGCGCGCCGCGGATGCTCCTCGAGCAGGGTCGGCACCGGCATCCATTCCTCGGGCACCACGGCAGGCCCGCCCTGGATCTGATTGAGCGGCTCGTCCCGGTCCGGGTCTCGCGTGGTGTAGCCCAGGACTCCGTGCGCGAGCGGCGGCTCGCCGGTGAGGAGGGAGACCATCGCGGTCGCGGTGGTGGTCGGGGCGACGGTGCGGATCCTGGACGTGCTCCCCGCGAGGCGTCGCAGGACGGGGGTCAGCCCGCGATGCTCCGCGAGCAGGTCCGCTCCCACGCCGTCCAGCACCACCACCAGGTCCCGCCCGGGCTGCGGATCCCGCACCAGGGACGCGAGCAGACCGAGCAGTCCCGGGCTCTGCGGCGCATCGGAGCCCGAGTCGCCGGCGAACGGCGGGGGCAGGAGGTCCTCAGGCCAGTCGGGCAGGGCTGCGCCGGGAACAGGCATGCTCGGCTCAGCCGTCCCGGTCCTCGAGGGCGTCGAGCGCGTCGATCAGGTGGCCGTGGAAGGCGATGCCCTCGGCGACCGCGCGCTCGCCATCGGCCAGGGCGCTGATCCGCACGGCGAGATCTGCGGGCGCGACGGTGCCGGTGTAGCCGTGATCGGCCTGGCACTCGGGGTCATCGCACACGGCGCGCTCGAGGTCGATGCGGCGGCTGCCGCTCCAGGTGATGCCGAGCGTGACCTCCGCCTCGTCGCCCCGCACGCGGCTGCCGTCGGTGTCGAAGACCTGGGACAGGCCGGTGGAGATCACCCGGCGCAGCCGGATCCGCTCGCAGGTGGCGACCACCTGACTGGGGTTGAGGTTGTCGGCGGGGTCGTCGTCGAGGTGGGCGATGATCAGGTGGCTCGCGGTCAGCACCACCACCGTGAGATGTCTGCGCACCTCGGAGCCGTCGAAGGTCGTCTCGGGTCGCACCAGGTGGGCCAGCACCGTCGCGCCGCGCAGGGAGAGCTCCAGATTGCGGGCCGCGGTCTGCGGGAAATACCCGGCGGTCTCGAGGTCCGCGCGGAGCTGCGAGGGAAGGGCAGTGGTCATCGATCCATCATCCCACGTGGTCAGGGACCGGCGGGGCCGCTGAGCGCCCGGCGAGCACCGTCGGTGCGGTTCGGGGCCAGGGCCAGGGTGACTTCCGCCCCGACCACGCTGGCGCCGTCAGCGGCGACCAGCACCGGGTACAGCTCGAGGCGGGCGAGCTCGGGGACGTCCTCGGCGAGCAGCCCGATCCGGATCACGACCTCGGTGAGGGCGTCCCGGTCCGCCGGCGGCAGGCCGCGGCTGCCCCGCAGCTTCACGGCGCTGGCAGGGGTGTCGATCAGACGCCGAGCTGCGGAGGTGCTGAACGGGGGGATGGCGTAGGCGATGTCGTCGAGCAGGTCGGTGGCGTCCCCGGCGACGGACAGGGAGACCACCGGCCCCAGCGAGGGGTCCTCGACGCTGCGCACCACCATCGGCACCCCGGCCGGGGCCATCGCCTGCACCTCGAGCTCGGCGCTCGAGAAGGACAGGTCCCGGCGCATCGCCGTGACGGCGTGACGCAGCTGGACCGCGTCGGGGATGTCCAGCCGCACCCCGCCCAGATCGGCGCGGTGGCGCAGCACCGGATCGGTGCTCTTGAGCGCGATCGGATAGCCGATCCGGGCGGCGGCCGCCACCGCCTCCTCGGTGGTGCGGAAGGGTTCCCCGGCCAGCACGGTGATCCCGTACGCGGCCAGCAGCTCCCTCACCTGGGCGGGCGTGAGCGGCACCTCGCCCCGGGCGTCCTCGGGCAGCAGGCGCTGGACCAGCTCACGGGCCGCTGCCCGGTCCACGTCGTCGCGACGGGCCGGCGGCTCGTCATCGGCGGCGGGACGCTGGGCGGCTCGCAGCAGACCCTCGGCGGCACGGACCGCGGCGAAGGGGGTCGAGTGCACCGGCGGCAGCCCGGGGTCCTCGCGCACGGCGTCCTGCAGCTGGGCGAAGCGCTCCTGGGTGGTGACGATGCAGACCAGCAGCACCACCTCGCTGTGCCGGGCGATCACGGCCATCTGGCGCAGCGACTCGACCGCGTCGGAGGTCAGCGGGTCCAGCACCCCCGCGATCACCACATCGGCGTGCCCGAGCGCCGCCATCGAGGTGAAGGCACGCTGGACCAGCCGGGGATCGGACCCGAGCGGGACGCTGCGGTTCTCGGCCACCACCTCCAGCCCCGCTCGATCCGCGGAGCCGCGCAGCGCCGCCCCGAGGGCGGGGGTGTTGGACAGCAGCCCCACCCGGGGTCCGTGCGGCGTCCCCTGCCGGGCGAGCGCGTCGACGACGTCCAGCAGATGATCGACGCTGCCGGTCTGGACCGCTCCGGAGGCGGCGAGGACCTGATCCAGGGCGCGCCGCGGCAGGGTCGACTCCCGCACGTCGTGCCCGGGCGGGAGGGCGGAGCCGATCCCCGGCGGGCGCAGCACCACCAGCGGGGTGCGCCGGGTCAGGCGGCGGGCGATGCGCGTGAACTTGCGGGGGTTTCCCATCGACTCGAGCGCCAGGGCGATGACGGAGACGTCCTCGTCGTCCTCCCAGTGCTGCAGAGTGTCGTTGAGGGAGACGTCCGCCCGGTTGCCGACCGCCACGAACTCGTGGATTCCGATGCCGCGGGAGTCGGTGCCCGCCAGCAGCATCGCCGAGAGCGCGCTGGACTGCCCGGCCATCCCCACCGGTCCCGGCCGCGGGAGCTTCGGGGACAGCGAGACGCTGAGGGGGTCCTCCCCGGTGCGGACGAAGCCGAAGGACCCCGGGCCGATCAGGCGGATTCCATGCCGGCGGGCGCGGGCCAGCAGCTCTCGCTGGAGCCGGCGGCCGGTGTCGTCCTCGCTGAAGCCCTCGCTGGGGATGAGGATGCTGCGCACCCCGATCTCGGCGCAGTCCTCGACGGCCTGCAGCGTCGCCTCGGGTCGCAGGGCGATCACCGCGAGATCCACCGGGACGGTGAGGTCGGTGATCTTCGCGTGCGCACGGCGCCCCCTCACCTCGAAGGCGTCCCGCGCGACGATGTGCACGGCGCCGTCGTAGCCGGAGTCCTCGAGCGCCCGCAGGATCCGGCCACCCGGGGAATCGTTGCGGGTGGAGACACCGACCAGCAGGATCGAGGCGGGGTGCAGCATCCGCTCCATCGCCTCGGACTCGACCCGGTGCTCGCGCTCGGCCATCACCGCCAGGGAGCGCTCGGTGGGGTCGATCTCGAAGTCGACCAGCACCACGCCGTCGTCCAGGACGCGCCGCACGTCGAAGCCTGCGTCGGTGAACACGTTGATCATCCGCGTGTTCTGCGGCAGCACCTCCGCGGTGAAGGTGCGGATGCCGCGCTCGCGGGCGGCGGCGGCCAAGTGCTCCAGCAGCACCGATCCCAGCCCCGTGCCCTGCCGGTCATCGGCCACCATGAACGCGACCTCGGCGGAGTCCTCCTCGGTGCGGTCGTAGCGGGCGACGCCGATGATCGCCTCCCCCACCACGGCCACCAGCGCCACCCGGTCCCGGTGGTCCACGACGGTGAAACGGCGCAGGTCCCGGGGGGACAGCGTCGGCATGGGGGCGAAGAAGCGCATGTACAGGGAGCGCTCGGACTGGCTCTCGTGGAAGCGCTGCAGGGCGTCGGCGTCCTCCGGCCGGATCGGTCGCACGTGCGCGGCAGAGCCGTCCCGCAGGGCGATGTCCGCTTCCCAGTGCACCGGATAGGTCGGGGCCGACGGGGCCGAGGAGGCGGCGCCGCGGAGCCTGGAGCGCAGTGCGTCGCGTCGGGGCGTCCCTTCCACCATGTCCCGATCCTAGCCGTGCCGGTGTGGGGTTTGACGGGATTCACGGGCCCGCCTGCCCGAGCTGATGCAGGTGGTGCAGGTGATGCGACATGATGTCCCCCATGGCCCGTTCACGAAAGACCCAGCCACCCGCCGGGGAGCAGCCGATCGACGAGACGATCGTCGACATCGACGTCACCAGTGAGATGGAGACCTCGTTCCTCGAGTACGCGTACTCGGTGATCTACTCGCGGGCGCTGCCGGATGCGCGGGACGGCCTGAAGCCCGTCCAGCGCCGCATCCTCTACATGATGAGCGAGATGGGGCTGCGCCCCGACCGTGGTCATGTGAAGTCCCAGCGCGTGGTGGGCGAGGTGATGGGCAAGCTCCACCCCCACGGCGACTCCGCGATCTACGACGCCCTGGTGCGGATGGCGCAGGACTTCAACATGCGCCTGCCGCTGGTGGACGGGCACGGCAACTTCGGCTCGCTGGACAACGGCCCGGCCGCCGCCCGGTACACCGAGGCGCGGCCGGCGAAGGCCGCGCTGCTGATGACCACGTCCCTGGACGAGGACGTCGCGGACATGGTCCCCAACTACGACAATCAGCTCACTCAGCCCGACGTGCTGCCGGCTCAGTACCCGAACCTGCTGGTCAACGGGGCGTCCGGGATCGCGGTGGGGATGGCCACGAACATGGCCCCGCACAACCTGGTCGAGACCATCGCCGCGGCGCGCCACCTCATCGACCATCCCGAGGCCGAGCTCGAGGAGCTGATGCGCTTCGTGCCCGGCCCGGACCTGCCCT
>DXDT01000223.1 GCA_019115335.1 Candidatus Brachybacterium merdigallinarum | reverse complement strand
TCACGGACTGCGCCCGGAGAAGTCCTTGCTCCGCACTATCGGACGCGGGTTCGATTCCCGCCGGCTCCACGCCAGCACTCGACGACGAAGGCCCCCTCACCTGCGCTGATGCGCGGGGGAGGGGGCCTTCGTCGTACCCGGACGGCGAGCCGGGCCGCGCTCAGAAGAGGCCGAGGAACTTCTTCCTCCGCGGGGTCAGCTCGACCCCGAGCGCAGGCTCGGAGGTGATCGGGTCCTCGACCTCGTACAGGGTGCCCAGCAGCCTCGGCACCGCCTTCGAGGTCAGGCCTGCGGTGAGGGGTCCCCCCTTCTCCAGCAGGTCGTCCGCGATCAGCACGAGCATCTGTCCCATGCGGGTCGGGTCGAGCTCCTCGGGGCTGGCCGTGCAGATCTCGGGCTGTCCGTAGCGGGCCAGGCCCCGGGTGTAGACCGCTGCGGGCTGTTCGCCGCGGGCCGGGGTGTGGTGCCACGTGAGGTGCGCGAACCGTTCCTCGCCCCCCTCGAACGAGAAGGCGCCGGCCTCGAAGCGTTCCTGCACCGGGACCCACACGCCCCTCGCCTCCGGCAGGCCGGAGAGCTCCTGCCCGAAGACCGCCTCGTGGAGGATCTGCGAGGTCACTGCGCTCGGGCGATCGTCCTCGCCGTGTGCGGTGATCCGCACTGCGGCCCGATGCTCGGCGATCCGGGCCCGCGCCGCCGCGGGATCCGGGGCGAGCGCTGCCGCCGCCTCCAGTGCGGGATCCTCGATCCGACCGATGACCTGCAGCTGCGCTTCGATGCCTTCGTCCTCGTAGGGGACGCTGGCGTGCATCGCCCCCTCCTCCTCCAGATGGGCGGAGAAGTTCGGCATGAACTCCCGCAGCGGCTCCCCGATCGATGAGGGCTCCTCGCTCAGCAGCAGGTACCAGGCGTGGTCCTCAGGATCAGCCGCATAGGGCGTGATCTCCTCGGGTGCGGAGTCGGTGGTGTCTGCCGCTTCCCCGGTGGGACGCAGCTGCAGCACCGGCTCATCGGTCATGACGTCCGTGCCCGGTTCGGTGATGTACCACATGCCGTCCAGGGCGAAGCGGTCGCCGGGCTCGGGCAGCTCGCCCTCGCGCAGGGCGGCGGCGACGGCGTCCTCCAGGACGCCGAAGAGCTCCTGGGGGCTGTGCTGATCGCTGGTGACCTGCAGGTCGTGCCCTCCGACGACGCCCAGGCCGCGGGCGATCCCGTGGGAACGGGTGTGCTCGGGATCCGACCACATCGCGGACGTCCAGAAGAAGGTCGACTCGGGCCGCACATCGAGCTTGCCCTCGAAGAGGACCTGACTGGTGACTTGGTGGCGGAACGGCAACCAGAGCAGGGCGTACCCGAGCTGCGGCAGCTGGTAGAGCGCCTCGCACAGACCGCGGACGGCGTCCGCGGGGCTGAGGTCGCTGGTGGACTCGACGGTCAGGGTCGCCCGGTGGTCGGTGACGGCCGAGGAGATCGCGTCCCGACCGGGGCTGAGCTGGGTGTCCGCGGTCAGCTCCGGCGAGGTGATGCGCTCGCCCACCGTGAGCGAGGCCGTCGCGTCCCGGGCGGCGGAGGCCTGCACCCGGGCGGATCCGGGTGGGATGGCAGCCCCGGCGTACTCCGTGCCGAGCACGGAGGAGAGGTCCGACGGTGCGGATTCCAGCAGGACATGGGCGGTGACGGTGTGTGACATGGTTCCCCGCGGCCGCGGTCGGCACCCCATGCGCTCGTGAAGGTCCCGCGGCCGAACGGGGACAGTGTAGACGGGGAGCCGCTCACGCCGAGCCGCTCACGCCGAGCCCCGTCCCCGCGCGCCGGGGCCGTGATCCGTGCGGGCTCAGCCGTCGTAGGAGAGTCCGTGCCCGAGCTGGTAGCGGTTCCCGTCGGCATCCACGTACACGTACGCCCGGCCGCCCATGTGCTCCTCCTTCGCGAAGCCGGGCACGTCGTTCGGGGAGGCGCAGCGGCCGTCCTCGTCGACCGCGATCGCCGCGGCGTCGGCCGGGAAGGTGATCGGCAGGCGGCCGGTCGGTGCGAACTCGCCGAGCGCCGCGTCGACCAGCACGCCGCGGTCCGTGTCGAAACCGATCAGCAGCGCATCGGCCATCGGTTCGACGCCGTCCAGCAGCCACGGGAACTTCGCATCCAGCGCGACCACCATCGTGTCCACGCTCTCGCGGATCTCCTGCACCTTGGCGATGTCGACGTGGGAGTGGTCGTCGATTGCGAGGTCCCCGATGCCCACGAACTCGAAGTAACTGCCGATGAACGGAGCGAGCAGCACGATCGCGATGTCCGCGCCGCGATGATCGGTGGTGAAGTCGATGCCTGGATGCGCCTCGGCGATCTGCCGGCGCAGCGCATCGAGGTCCTTGACCAGCAGGTCCTTGGCGAACAGCTCGAGATACACGCGCTTGCCGGCGAGCGCCTCGGCGGTCAGCGGGAGCACCGAGCCGTGGTTCTTCGCGAGCACCACCGAGCGGCGGTGCGCATCGAGCGCCGCGGCCGTCGCCTCGGGGTTCGCCACCACGCGGTCGGCCTCCTCGGGATCCACATAGGGGTTCTCGAACAGGCCGAGGGCGAACAGCTCCTGAAGGAGCAGGGCCGCTGCCTCGTCGAGGCGCTCAGAGGTGAACAGTCCCTTCACGTACGCCTCGCGCACGGACTCCACATCGTTGGTGTCGGCGAACATATCGGTGCCCGCCATCACGGCAGCGCCCACCCGCTCGGCGGTGGTGAGCTCCTCGACGCCCCAGGCCATCTTCGAGAGCACGCCGGAGTCGGAGTTGATGTAGCCGCGGTGGCCCATGGTGCGCAGCAGGTCGAGGATCTCGCGGTTGAACGCGAAGCCGACCTGTTCGAACTCGGTCACCCGTCCCTGCGGGGTCGCGGACTTCTCCTCCGAGGGGATCGCGTAGTACGGCATCACCGAGGCGGTGCCGGCATCGATCGCGGCCTGGAAGGGCGGGAGGTGGTACTCCTCGAGCGAGCCGGGGGTGGGGTAGATGTTGAAGCGGCCCTCGGCGTAGTGGGGGTCGGTGCCGTTCTCGCGCGCGCCGCCGCCGGGGAAGTGCTTCGTGGTCAGGGCGACGCCGCCCTTCTCGAGACCGTCCTCGCCCTGGAAGCCGCGCACCAGTGCCGCGATCGCGCGGGAGACGAAATCGGGGTCCTCGCCCAGGGTGCCCTGGCCGCGGAACCAGCGCGGATCGGTGAGCACATCGGCCATGTACATGTAGCCCTTGCGCAGGCCGGAGGCGACCCACTCGCGGCGGGAGTGCGCGGCGAAGGACTCGATCACCTCGAGGGACCCGGTCGCGGCGAGGCCGAGGGTGCCCGGCCACTGCGCGAAGGGCTGGTCCTCGGGCGTGCTGCCCATCTTGAAGCCGCCGGCCTCGTTCTTCGAGTTCGCCGCGACGATCACGGGGATGCCCCAGTGGGTCTCCTCGGCCACCTCGTTCATCGCGTTGATCCAGGTGGCGATCCGCGAGCCGGTGGGTTCCTCTCTCATGATGAAGTGCCGCATGTGCATGCCGCGGATCATCTCGGTGGTGCCCTGGAAGGGGATGCCGGCGCTCGTGTGCGGGTCGAGCTTGATCGGCAGGTGCTGCTCGTCC
>DXDT01000222.1 GCA_019115335.1 Candidatus Brachybacterium merdigallinarum | reverse complement strand
CGACGCGGCGGCGCTCTCCGCCGGAGAGGTTCGTGACCGGGGCGTCCGGCGGCGGGCAGCGCAGGGCGTCCATCGCCTGCTCGAGCTGGGAGTCGATGTCCCAGGCGTTCGCCGCGTCGATCTCGGTCTGGAGCTTGCCCATCTCGTCCATGAGGGCGTCGAAGTCGGCGTCGGGATCGGCCATCTCGTTGCCGATCTCGTTGAACCGCTCGACCTTCGCCAAGATCTCGCCGACGCCCTCCTGGACGTTGCCAAGGACCGTCTTCTCCTCGTTCAGCGGCGGCTCCTGCAGCAGGATGCCCACGCTGTAGCCGGGGCTGAGACGGGCCTCGCCGTTGGAGGGCTGGTCCAGTCCCGCCATGATCTTCAGGATGGTCGACTTGCCGGCGCCGTTGGGGCCGACCATGCCGATCTTCGCGCCCGGGTAGAAGCTCATGGAGACGTCATCGAGGATGACCTTGTCGCCCACGGCCTTGCGGGCCTTGTACATGGTGTAGATGAACTCTGCCAAGTCTGTGTCCTTGTCGGAGGGTGGTCGGGGTGCGGGGTCCTCACCGGCGCGCCGCGGGGCGGCGCCGCACGGGAGTCGTCACGGTGACCGACTCTACCCGCATCCGGCGCAGCTCTCCCGCCGGGGTGCTCAGTCCAGCGGGATGCCGCGGGCGGCGAGCACGCCACGGGCGATGTCCGTGCCGTGCTCGGTGCTGTCGGGCTCGCCGTTGCGGGGCCAGTGGTGCGCGTCGATGCCGAGGGCGCGGGCGGCGGCGACGTTCTCCGGCTTGTCGTCGAAGAACACGACCGCCGAGGGCACGGACACTCCCCCGGTCTCATGGGCGAGCACGTCCAGCAGGATCTCGTAGATCTCCGCGTCCGGCTTCACCGTGCGCTCCTCCCCGGAGAAGACCCCGAAGGAGAAGGCCTCGAACCAGTCCGCCCGCCGGGTCGCCTCCGCGAAGGCCACCGAGGCGTTGGAGAGGATCGCCAGGCGCACACGGTTGCGCGCGAGGTCGTGGATCAGCTCGCGGGAGGCCGCGTCCAGCTGCAGGAAGTGGCGGTCATCGGCGCTCTGCAGCTCGTCCACCTCCCCCGCGCTGAGCTGATCGACGCCGACGGCCGCGGCGACCGCGCCCCAGTACTCGGCGCGGTCGAGGTCGCCGCGGTCGTACGCGGCGCGATGTCCCCACAGCGCAGTCGCGAGCGTCTCCCGGTCCCCTCCCAGCAGCTCGTGCACGGCGGGCACCGGGTCGTGGGCCTGGCTGAGCACGCCGCCGAAGTCGAAGACCACGGTGGGGCTGGGCGGGGTGCGGCGTCGGTTCCGGCTCATCGGTGGCTCCTGCTCATCGGTTCAGCGCTCCTCACAGACGGGCAGCCCCTCGGTGCTGCCCGTCTCGGCGATGGTCTCCACGGCGGTGACCGCATCCTCAAAGGTGTCGACCGCCACCACCTCCAGGCCGTCGGGCTCGAAGCCGACGACCTCGCCGCAGTTGTCCCCGGGGGCGAGGAAATACTCGGCCCCGGCCTGCTCGGCGCCGGTGAGCTTCTGACGGATCCCTCCGATCGAGCCGACAGCGCCGTCGGCGGCGATAGTGCCGGTGCCCGCGATCTCGTGGCCACCGGTCAGGGCGCCGGGGGTGAGCTGGTCGTAGACCGACAGGGAGAACATCATCCCCGCGCTCGGACCGCCGATGGAGCCCACGGTGATGTCGATGCTCATCGGGAACTCGAAGCCCTCCGCGAGCATCACACCCATCCGGGGGGCGCCGTCGACCGTCTCGGCGGGCACCTCGAGATCGAGCTCCTCGCCGTCGCGGCGCACGGTGAGCGGGACGTCCTGCCCCTCCGGGGTGGCGGCGACCAGCTCCTGGTAGCCGATCACGTCGTTCGCCGTCTCTCCGCCGACGGAGACGAGCACGTCGCCGGGCTCGAGGATGCCGTCGGCCGGAGCGTCCTCGAGGACCCCGCCGATCAGCACCGCGGGGTCGTAGTCGATGCCGAGCTCGTCCAGGGCGACCGCGACCGCGCCCTGCTGGGAGGTGTTCATCTGCACCGAGTTGTTCAGCGCCGTCTGCTCCGCGGTCTGGCCCTCGGGGAACATCACCTCGCGAGGGAGCACGGCGTGGGACCGGGTGAACCAGGAGACCATGACCTCCGCCAGGGTGACCGTGTATCCGGGGCCGCCGTCGACCGAGACGGTGGTGAGCATCAGCGAGCCGTCCGTGTCATAGGTCTCGGCGCCGTCGATGACCAGGATCTGCTCGTCCTGGTACTCGCCGAGCACGTCGATCGCGGGGCCGGGCCGTTCGATGACGTACGGGACCGGGATCAGGGCGCCGCCCACGATCATCGCGCACAGCAGGGCCAGGGAGGTCAGGGCGAGGCGCGGTTTCGCCAACTGCATATCCTCCACGTATCGGCGCACGACGGCGCGGGCACGGGGGAGAATGGGGGCGAAGCGGCTCACCCCGACATTGTGCCCCACTCGATCTGTGCCCCACTCGATCGATGGGCTCGGCGCCCGGGCGATGGGCTCGATACCGTGTCGGCACCGCGTCGGCCGACCCACTCCCGGAGGTGCCCATGAGCCAGAACCCGATGCAAGGCCCAGGCGAGATGGACGAGGAGGGCCTCAAGCGCTTCCTGCGCGAGGCCTTCGGCGACGCCCTGCCGGAGGGGGCGCTGGACGGCCTGGACCTCTCGGCTCTCGCCGAGCATGCGAACCTGCCGCAGGATCCGGCGCAGCTGCGCGCCGCCGCCGCCCAGATGCAGCACCTGTTCGAGGGCCAGGGCGACAGCCCGGTGAACTGGGAGATGGCCAAGGACATCGCCCGGCGCACCGCGAGCGGCGCCCTGCAGATCCCCGGGATGGACGCCCCCGCGGGCACGCCCGGTGATCCTGCGCCGACCGGGCAGCAGGTCGAGTATCTGCGCCAGGCCGCGCACGTGGCCGGGCTGTGGCTGCAGCCGGTGCTCGCGATCGATGTGCCGTCCGCCGAGCTCGGGGTGTACAGCCGCGGCTCCTGGCTGAACCGCACCCTGCCGCGCTGGGAGTCGACCGTCGAACCGGTCGCGAAGTACATGGCCGGGGCGATCGGCGAGGCGATCGCCGCGCAGATGCGCGAGGCCGCCGGCGAGATGCCCGGGGATCCCGCCCAGATGATGGAGCGCATGGGCGGGACCATGTTCGGCATCCAGTTCGGGCATGCCATCGGTTCCCTGGCCCGCGACGTCATCGGCACCACGGACCTGTCGCTGCCGCTGGGCCGGGAGGGGGAGCCGGCGATGGTCGCCAGCAATGTCGAGGACCTGATCGCCGAGCACTCCCTGGATCCCAGCGCCGCCCGCATCTTCCTGGCGGCCCGCGAGCTGGCCCACACCGCCCTGTTCCGCTCCCACCCGTGGCTGGGCCGCACCCTGTTCACCGCGATCGAGGACTACGCCCGAGGGATCACCCTGGACCTCGATGCGCTCGACGAGATGGTGCGGGGCATGGACCTCTCGGATCCTCAGGCGATGCAGGCGCGACGCCCCGAGGAGATGTTCGTCTTCACCCGGCGGGCGGCGCAGGAACGCGCCCTCGAGGAGCTCGCCACCACGCTGGCGCTGGTGGAGTCCTGGGTCGATCACGTCACCACCCTCGCCCTGGACGGGAAGCTGCCGCAGTTGGAGGCGATGCGGGAGGTGCTGCGGCGCCGTCGCGCCTCGGGCTCCGCGGCCGAGCAGATGCTGGCCCGCACGATCGGCATCGAGCTGCGGCCGCGCCGCGTGCGCGAAGCCCTGGCCTGGTGGGAGAGCGTGCTGGCCACCGAGGACACCGCCGGTCGGGAGGCGAAGTGGGAGCATCCCGACCTGCTGCCCACGGCCGAGGTGCTCTCCGGCCGCCCGCAGGCCCCGCAGGACGCGCCGGCGGAGGAGACGGTCGACATCCTCCCCACCGACTTCGATGCCGAGCTGGCCAAGCTCCTGGACGAGGAGAGCGGCGACGAGGGCACGGGCCCCGACGACGATGCGCGCTGAGGCGGAGCTCGCCGCTGCGGACCATCCGCTGGCCCCGCAGTTCCGGGAGCTGCTGGCGCGGGATCCGCGGTCCCTGCACCGCGACTCCGGCCCGGTGCACCTGACCGCGAGCGCGCTGGTGATCGACGCGGAGCGGGAGCAGATCGCGCTGATCTGGCATCGCAAGGGCGGTTTCTGGGTGCAGCCGGGAGGGCACCTGGAGCCGGGCGAGACCAGCTTCGAGCTGGCCGCCGCCCGGGAGGTCGCCGAGGAGACGGGGCTGAGCGGGCTCGAGCGGATCGGGGCCGGGCCGGCGATGCTGCATCAGCACGGGCTGGAGGCCGCGTTCGGCAGCTGCCGGGCGCACTGGGACGTGCAGTACCTGCTGTGCACTCCTCGCCCCGCCGCCGAGACGCCGCTGAGGACCAGTGCGGAGTCCCCGCAGGTGCGATGGTTCCCCCTGGATGCTGCGGCGCTGCCGGACGGGATCGTGCCCGATCTGCCCGGAACGTTCGCGGAGCTGGGCCTGCTGTGATCCTGCCCGCCTCGGCACGGCCGGTATGACGCGGCACGACGCGGGGCGGGACGGGCCGCTGCCGCTCAGGACGCGGCCGAGTCCTCCGAGCGGTCGCGCGGCTGGTTCTGCGCCCAGGTGACCCCGTCCAGGAATCCCTTGGCCTCGGTGGCCCGCGGGTAGCGGTTCATCAGCTCCTGGAACGCGGGCCCGTGATCGGGGACCAGCAGGTGGCACAGCTCGTGCATCAGCACCGATTCGATGACCCACTGGGGCATATCCTGAAGGCGGTGGGACAGGCGGATGGTGCCCTCCGAGGAGGTGCAGGACCCCCAGCGCGTGTTCTGGCGTGTGGACCAGGTCACCGAGGTGGGGTGGGTGCGACCCTCGAGATATCTCTCACCGAGCTGGGCGGCGAGCCGGGCGAGCTCCGCGTCGCTGCGGCGCGCGGGGGTCGCGCGCTGCTCCCGGGCGACCATCTGGTCGATCATCCGGGTGACCCACTGCCGTTCCTGACGAGCGCTGAAGGAGGCGGGGATCGCGATGACGAGGTCGCCCTCGCGCCGGGAGATGGAGACGGTGCGACGGCGCCGGGCCGAGCGGCGCACGAACACCTGTTCGCCTCGGGGCCCGGTGACATCGCGGTGGAGTGTGGTTTCCGGCATGGGGACCAGCGTGCCACGGAAGTGTCAGCAAAAAGTTCGTCCACAGCTGTGCACTGGGAACTTGCACGTCAGGGCCCGTGTGCGGCGGTGGATGGCGGTTCCTCCACAGTGGGAGCGGCGCCATGCACCGTGCATCCACAACGGGTCCCCGAGATCTCTTTGACCTTCCGGGCATCGACCCGTTAGGTTTCCGGGAACGTGGAACCCCGGGATAACTAGCAGGACGCACACGGGGAAGGTGCGCGTGGTGCTGAGCGCCCCCGGGGTTCCACGGCCCGAAGGAACATGATCGCTGCCTGGCGGGCCGCGACGCTGGCCCGTCGCACGCACTTCCTCGGCTCTGCGGAGCCCCCTGAACCCGAAGCGTGCGACGGGCCATCCTTTTGCCCGTTACAGTGGTGAGCTGTTGCGATCGCTCCCGCACAGGGTGCGGTCCACTGTCCCTGAAAGACACATCGTGAGGAGCGGGTATGGCTGACGAGACCTGGACCGGAGAGTTCTACTGCGTGAAGTGCCGGGAGAAGCGGGAGGCCACCGGTGACGTGGTCGTCTCCAACGGTCGTCGCATGGCCAAGGGCGTCTGCCCCGAGTGCAGCACCAAGCTCAACCGGATCCTCGGCAAGGCCTGATCCGCCCACGGCGCGACCACGCTCGCGTACGGCTCTGCGGAGCCTGTGAGCGGACGAGGAGGGGCGAGGCACTATGTCGGTGCCTCGCCCCTCCTCGTTCTCGTTCCGTCCCGAGGCCCGGTGCCGGGCGGTTCAGGCGGCGTTCTTGCGGGGGCGGCCCCGTCCGCGCTTGACCGCGATGATGCGGCCGTCGTCGAAGATCGCGCCGCCCCAGACGCCCCATGGCTCGCCGCGATCCAGTGCCCCCTGACGGCATTCCTGGATCAGAGGGCAGTCCGCGCACAGGGTCTTCGCGGTCTCGAGGTCGGCGGGCCGCTCGGAGAAGAAGAGGTCCGCAGCCTCCGTGTCATGGCAGGGCAGCAGGTGTGCGGGCGCCGCCGTACGGGTGGTGCTGAAGGGGGTGAAGAGTGAAGTCATCGTCTCGCTGCTGTCGAATGTCGATCGGGGCGGCTGCGGTGCTGCCCGACCGAGAGCGAGGAGACCTCGTCAGTCCAGGGTGAGCACCAGCGGATCGGGCGCGCCGACGGGGCGGCGCCGGGCTGCGGTATCCGCGAGATTCCTGATATCGATCACTGGTGCCACCCCCTCTCTGCTGCACGCTCCCCGGTCTCCCGGGTCACGACCTGGACATTGGACGACTACGAGTCTACAGCGTCGGTCAAGACGCGCCATCTATTTTTTGACCTGCGGTTTCGCTGATTCCTGCTCACTCCTGTGCGGCGAGGAGGGCGAGGATCCGGGCGCCGTAGCGGTCGATCTTCACCGGTCCCATCCCGGGGATGGCGAGCAGCTCCTGCTCGGTGGTCGGCCGACGCTCGGCGATCGCCTCCAGGGTGGCGTCGGTCAGCACGGCGTAGGCGGGGGCGCCCAGCGAGGCCGCCTCCTCCCGCCGCCAGCTGCGCAGCGCACCGGCCAGGTTCCCGTTCCCGCCCGCGGGGCAGCCGGCGTGGCGGCCGGTGCGCTGCTCGCGGGCGGTGACCAGACCCTGCCCGCACACCCGGCATTCGCTGTACACGGTGGCGCTGCGCCGACCGGTGCGGCGCGGGGAGGCGCCCGGGGCGGTGCGGGCGGTGTCGGGATGATCGAGCACGCCGTCGAGGAATCGTGAGGGCTTCCGGGAGCCGCGGGCACCGGGGGTGCGGGCGGCGGCCCAGGAGACGGTCAGCAGGTCCCGGGCGCGGGTGAGGGCGACGTAGAACAGGCGCCGCTCCTCCTCGATCTCGGCGGGGGTCTGCGCCATCGAGATCGGCAGCAGGCCGTCGCTGACGCCGACCACGTGGACGACCGGCCATTCAAGACCCTTGGCGGCGTGCACGGAGGCGAGGGTGACACCGTCCACGACCGGGGCGGACTGCGCCTCGGCCCGCTCCTCGAGCTCGCGCACCACATCGACCAGTCCCGTGCCCTCCCGAGCCAGGACGGTGTCCGCCAGGGACACCAGCGCGTTCAGGGAATCCCACTGGTCCTTGACAGCGCCGGTGGAGGTGGGGGGCTCCGGGGACCAGCCGAGCTGGCCCAGCACGTCCCGCACGGCGCGGTCGGGGGCGATCTGCTCGACACGCGTCGCCGCACGCAGCGCGACCATGGCACGGCGCACCTCCTGGCGGGAGAAGAAGCGGTCCCCGCCGCGCACCAGGTACCCGATGCCCTGCGCGGTCAGCGCATCCTCGAAGGCCTCGGACTGGCTATTGGTGCGGAAAAGGATCGCGATGTCGGAGGCAGGGCGCCCCGCGGCCAGCTGCTGGGCGATGCGCTCGGCGACCCCGGTCGCCTCGGCGGTGTCATCGGGATAGGACTCGACGATCGGGGGCGGTCCCGCCTCCCGCTGGGAGACCAGGGTGAGGCGGTGGGCCTTGGTGCGGCCCTGGGCCCCGTCCAGCACGGTGTTGGCCATCCGGACGATCTGCGGGGTGGAGCGGTAGTTTCGCTCCAGCCGGATGGTGCGGGCGCGCTTGAACTCCTTGCCGAAGTCGAGCAGGTAGGACGCTCTCGCCCCGGCGAAGGTGTAGATGGTCTGGGCCGCATCGCCCACCACGCAGAGATCGTCCGAGGTGCCCAGCCACAGCCGCAGCAGGGAGTGCTGCAGCGGGGAGACGTCCTGGTACTCGTCGACCACGAAGTGCTTGTACTGGGAGCGGACCTCGCGGGCGACGTCGGAGCGCTCGGTGAGGAAGCCGACCATGTGCAGCAGCACGTCCTCGAAGTCGATCACGCCCTTCTCCTTCTTCACCTCCTCGTACTGGGTGAGGATGCGGGCGATCGAGCGGGCGTCGAAGCCGGCGACGCCCGGGCGCTGCGACTGCTCGGCGGCCTGCGGGTAGGCCTCCGGGGTGAGCATCGCCACCCGGGACCACTCCACCTCGGCGACGATGTCGCGCAGAGCGGCCCGGTCCACGCTCATGTGCAGACGCTGGCAGGCCTCCGCCACTCCGGCGTACTTCTGGGGCAGGATCTCCGGCACCGCTCCCCCGACCACGCGCGGCCAGAAGTGGCGCAGCTGGCGCAGGGCCGCGGAGTGGAAGGTGCGAGCCTGCACGGCGGGCACCCCGAGGTCGCGCAGCCGGGAGCGCATCTCCGCGGCGGCCTTCGCGGTGAACGTCACCGCCAGCACATGGCGGGGGTTCAGCTGCCCCGTGTCCACCCCGTAGGCGATGCGGTGGGTGATGGCGCGGGTCTTCCCGGTGCCGGCGCCGGCGAGCACGCAGAGCGGGGCACCGAAGCTGCTGGCCGCCTCGCGCTGCTCCGGGTCCAGCGCTTCCAGCAGCCGTTCACTCACCGTGCTCGCTGCCGTCCAGCCAGTCGTCGATGAGGGCGCGGCCCAGGGAGGAGCCGGAGGGCACCTCGATGTCCCCCTGCTCCACCGCGGCCGTGTACTCCTCGCGGCTGAACCACCGCGCCTCCGCGATCTCCTCGTCCTGCAGGGAGAGCGCGGCCGCCCCCGGCACCCAGGCGCGGAATCCCAGCATCAGCGAGCGCGGGAACGGCCAGGGCTGGGAGCCGACGTACTGCACCTCGTCGACGACGACGCCGACCTCCTCGGCGACCTCGCGGATCACCGCTCCCTCGAGGGTCTCCCCCGGTTCCACGAAGCCCGCCAGCACGGAGTGGAAGCGGTCGGGGAAGTGGGCGTTGCGGGCCAGCAGCAGGCGATCATCGCCGTCGCGGACCGCCATGATCACCGCGGGGTCGGTGCGGGGGAAGTGCTCGCTGCCCTCCTCCCGGCAGCGCAGCACCCAGCCGCCCATCTCCGGATCCAGCGCGCCACCGCACTGCGGGCAGTGGCGGGTGACGCGGTGCCAGGACCCCATGGACACGGCGGCGAGCGCGAGGTCGGCGTCGGCCGGGTCCAGATGCTGCGCCACCCGGCGCAGGTCCCGCAGATCACGGCCGGGCAGGTCGAGCTCGGGGCTGGGCTCGGCGATCTCCGCGGCGAGGATCCGGTGCCCGTCGCGCCGGCCCAGGAACACCAGCATCTCCGTGGTGGCGGCGCGGGGGTCCTCGGTCTCGAGGTCGAGCTGGAGGACGGAGTCCTCCCGTTCGGTCATCGCCGCCGCCCCGGCCCGGGTGACCAGGTAGCGGGCATCCTCCCCGGGCGCGAGGATCGCGGGGTCGTCGCGCTCCAGCGCATCGCGATCGGAGTGCAGGAGGGTGAGAGGGGTGCGCAGATGGGGGCCTCGAACGTTCGCCATGCCCACCAGCCTACGAGGCACGGCGACATCCGGCGGGTACGGTGTCAGGGTGCATCGCAACTCCTACTCACTGGCAGCGCTCGCGGCGGCGGCGGTCCCCGGGCTGGTCCCGGTGCGGACCTCCTCGATCGCGACCCCGCTCGAGGACGTGGACGTCGCCGGAGTCGTCGGCGAGGACGGTCGCCGGGTGGTGGTCACCTCGCCGTCGACGACGGCGGCCGGGGTGCAGATGGAGCGGGACCTCCGGGTCGCCGACCATCTCACCGGCACGCCCCTCCAGGGGGTGATCCCGCCGGTGCTGGGCTTCGTGAAGCTCGCCGAGGGTGGCCGTGCCGCCGTGACGGCGGCCCCCGCAGGGGCGCCGCTGATGCTCGATGATCTCGGCGCCTCCGCGGAGCTGGCCCGTTCGCTGGGTCAGGTCCTCGCCCGGATCCACACCGTGCCCCGCTACGCCGGGGAGGCGGCGGGGGTGGAGTCCTTCACCACGGAGGTGCTGCACGAGCAGCAGTCCCAGCGGATCGCCCGGGTCCGGGAGGGCGACCATCTGCCCACCGCGGTCGCGCAGCGGTGGGGCGACCTGCTGGCCGACGAGGAGCTGTGGGACTTCACCCCGCAGTTCGTGCACGGGGATCTGTCCGAGGAGAGCCTGTTCCGCTCCGGGGACCGGATCAGCGCGGTGCGGGACTGGTCCTCGGCGCGGGTCGCGGATCCGGCGTCGGATCTGGCCTGGTTGATCAGTGCGCTCGAGCCCGAGCGGTTCGACGATCTCTATGCCGCGTACCGCAAGGAGCTGCCCACGGCCACGCATCCGCGGCTGCTCGAGCGGGCCCAGGCGCTCGGGGAGTTCGCCCTCGCCGAATGGCTGCTGCACGGGCTGGACGTGGGCGATGAGGAGATCATCGCCGATGCGCAAGGGATGATCGCTGATCTGGATCGGGACCTGGCGCAGCTGGCGCGTGAGGAGGCCGAGCGGACCTTCGAGGAGCTCAGCTCCGAGGTCAGCTCTGCAGACGCCGGAGGATCCGATCCCGGGAGGGATGGCTCCGCACCTCGTGCGTGATCCCGTCGGGGACGAAGTGGAAGGCCGTGCGGATCCGCGACAGCGGCATCCCGGTCTGCTCGTGCCAGGCGATGCGGTAGAGCGACAGCTGCAGGGAGCGGGCCCGCAGCTCCGCTGAACGCGGCGTGTGGCCGGTCTTCCAGTCCAGGATCATCACCCCGTCCTCGCCGTCGGGGTCGGGGAAGACCGCGTCGATCACTCCTCGCACGGCGATCGGCCCGATCCGGGTGAGGACCGGATGCTCGACCGCGAGCGGGGTGCGCTCGGCCCAGGGCGAGGCGAGGAAGGCCTCGCGCAGGGCCTGGGTGTCCAGCGCGGGATCGTCCTCCTCGTCCTCCAGCAGGTCGTCGAGGTCCAGCAGGGTCGCGGCGTCGAAGCGGTGCTCGAGCCAGGAGTGGAAGGCGGTGCCGCGACTGGCCGCCGCGGAGGGACGCCGGGGCAGGGGTCGCAGCAGGTCCAGGGCGGCATCCTGCGGATCCTGGGCCTGGCGGACCAGCTGGGAGGCGGAGAGCCGGGCCGGGGAGTGCACCTCGGGCACCGCGGCGCGCTCCTCGAGGTCGCGGATCGCCCTGCGCACCACCTCGGCCAGCTGCGGGTCGCTGATCTCCTGCTGCGGGACCTCGGCGATCAGGGCGGCCGCTCGCGAGCGCTCGGCCTCGGCCTCCCCCGGCGCCGGCGGCCAGACCGCGACGGCGGTCTCCTTCTCGAGGGGGTTCTCCTCGGGCACCTCCTCGCGCTCGCTGAGCTGGGCGGGCACGAGGTCGGCGACCTCGGTGAGATAGCGGGAGCGGGTGCGGGGAGCGCGCAGTCCGCTGCGCCAGGCCGCGGAGCTCAGCAGCAGGTGGCGACGGGCCCGGGTGACGGCGACGTACATGAGCCGGCGGTCCTCGCGCAGGGACTCCTCCCCCTGGTCGAGGTGGAACTGCTCGATGATCTCCTCGGCGTCGACCTGGGTGTCGGCCTCGGCCCAGGCGAGCTGCGGAAGGGTCTCGGCGTCGCCGCGCAGCGAGCTGGGCAGGCTCGCGGTCGCCAGCGGGCCCAGCCAGCCGGAGGCGGGCACGCGCACCCGCCCGGCCTCGTCGACCTTCGCACGGCGCAGGTCGTAGGAGGGGACGGAGCCCTCGGTCAGCCCGGCGACGGCGACCAGGTCCCATTCCAGACCCTTCGCGGAGTGCATGGTGACCAGGGTGACGGCGGCAGGGTCGGCGGCGTCCTCGGGGGCGGCGGTGACGGCGAGCCCGGCTTCCTCGTCCTCGCTGATCTCGAGCAGGTCGAGATAGGCGCCGAGGTCGGGACGGGCGGCCGTGCGCTCGAACTCGGCGGCATGGGTGCGCAGGGCCTCGAGGTCGGCGAGCGCCCGGGTGCCCGCCTGTTGCTCGAGCAGGGCGAGGTCGACGTCCAGGGCGCGCACGGCCGCGGTGATCAGGTCCGGCAGCGGCAGGTGCAGCTGGCGGCGGATCCCGCGCATCAGCTGCTGCAGCTGGAGCAGGCGGTCCCGGCCGGTGCTGCTCAGCCGTCGACCGCTGCGGTCGCTCCAGTCCTGCGGAGGCAGCACGTCGACGGCGTCGATCAGGCTGCCCTCGCGCCCGGACCAGGCCCCGAGCACGGCGAGGTCGCGGGCGCCCAGGCGGATCCGGGGCCCGGTCAGCAGGCGCATCAGGGCGTCCCCACGGCCGGGGTCGTGGGCGGCGAGCAGCAGGGCCCGCACGTCGGCGACCTCGGGTCGGTGCAGCAGCCCGCCCAGGCCCACCACCTCCGTGCGGAGCCCCTCGGCCTCCAGCCCCTCGACCAGCGCCGGGATCTGACGGCGTGCCCGCACCAGGACCGCCGCGGTCCGCACCTCGTGCTGCCCGGGATCATGCTCCGGGTCGTGCCGGGGATCGTGCTCGGCGCGGCGGCGCAGGATCCAGCGGCCGATGGCTCGGGCCTCGGAGATCTCGTCGGCGGCCTCGATGAGGTGGACAGCCCCCTCCCCGGCACCGGGGCGCGGCCGCAGCTCGGGGATCTCCACGGCGGCGGATCCGGCGCGCAGCGGGGCGGCGAGGCGGTTGGCGACGGCGAGGACGGCCTCGTCGTTGCGCCAGGAGGTGGACAGGGTGCGCTGCAGGACGGCCCGGTCGGGGGTAGCGAAGGCCTTCGCGAAGCCGGCGAGGGAGGCGGCGGAGGCGCCGCGCCAGCCGTAGATCGCCTGTTGGGGGTCGCCGACGGCGCAGGCGGGATGGCAGGGCCCGAAGAGGTCGGTGAGCATCTGCAGCTGCGCGATCGAGGTGTCCTGGAACTCGTCCAGCAGCACCACCCGGTGCATGCGCCGGGCGAGGTCGCGGGCGGTCGGCACCTCGCGCGCCACCCGCGCGGCGAGGGAGACCTGGTCGGCGAAGTCGAGGGTGGAGCGTTCGGCGCGGACCTCGCCGAAGCGCTCCAGCGGCGGGATCAGCGCGAGACGGGACTCGAGCGCGGTCAGCACGGCGGCGACCTTCTTCGGCGTCACCCGGCGCCGTCCCTCGACCTGCAGGGGGATGCCGGAGAGATGGGCGTGCATCTCGCGCAGGTGCGCGGCGAGCTGCCCCGGGGTGACCAGGTGATCGGCGAGGGAGGAGGTCAGGGACAGCAGCGCGGCGGTGAGGGTGGCCGGGGAGGCGTCGAGGTCCAGGGAGTCGTCCCAGGACTCGATCAGGCTGTGCGCCAGCTGCCAGGAGGCGGAGGTGGAGAGCATCGCGGCCTCGGGGTCGATGCCGAGGGAGAGGGCGTGCTCGCGCACCAGGTCCAGGGCGAAGCCGTTGTAGGTGTGGATCAGGGGGCGCTGCCCGATCAGGCTGTCGCCGCCGGTGTCGAGCCCGGCGGGGACGCTCAGGCCCTCGGCGCGCAGGGCGGCGGCCAGGGTCGCGAGCCGGGCGGTGATCCGCTCGGCGAGCTCGTGGGCGGCCTTGCGGGTGAAGGTCAGGCCCAGGACCTGACGGGGCTGGACGATCTCGTTGGCGATCAGCCACACCACCCGGGAGGCCATGGTCTCGGTCTTGCCGGAGCCGGCGCCCGCGACCACCAGCATCGGCTCCATCGGGGCCTCGATCACGGCGGTCTGCTCCGCGGTGGGCGGGGGCTGGTCCAGCAGCTGGGCGAGCTGGAGGGCGGAGAATCTCATAGCTGTTCCCCCTCGGGCTGCAGCGGGCAGGAGGATCGCACCGAGCACATCGAGCAGTGCGGGTTGCGGCGAGCGGTGACGTGGGTGCCGGAGACCTCTCCGGCGACGCGGGTGACGATCTCGTCGAACCAGACCGGGTTCTCGGCGCGGGGCAGGGCGGTCTGGGTGCGCACGGTGGCCCGGCGGCCCCCGGTGCCGACGTACACCAGCTGGGCGCCGTTGAGCCGGGCGGCGGCGTCCGGTCCGAGCTGCTCGTCCAGGGCCCCTTCGCGGATCGCGGCCTGGTAGGCGGCCAGCTGCAGGTCCTCCTCGGCGGCGGCCGCGGTCTTGGCGGTGCGGCCGCTCTTGAGGTCGACCACGCGCAGGCCGGTGGGGTCGCCGTCGATCCGGTCGATGGTGCCGCGCAGCGTCACGCCGGCGACCTCGACCTCGAAGGGCGCCTCGACGGCGAGCGGCTCCCCGGCGCTCTGCAGGTGCTCCGCGAGCAGGCGGGCGGCGTCTTCGGCATGACGGACCCGGCGGCGACCGGACCAGGTCTCCAGCCCGGGCACCCCGCGCAGCAGACCGTGCAGCTCGGCGAGGAGGTCCTCGGCGGCGGCGCCGCCGGGGTGCTCCTGGGCGAGCCGGTGCAGGGCGGTGCCGATCGCGGGGGCGGCGCTCCCGGTGCGGGTTCCGCCCGAGCGCTCCAGGAGCCAGGAGCGCGGGCAGGCGGCGGCGCGCTCGAGGGCCGAGGGCGAGAGTCCGAGCTCGGCGTCCGCATCGTGCAGGGGCTCCGCGCTGCTGGGATGCTGGTGGTACCAGGCCGCGGGGTCCGCGCCCGGAGCGCCGGCGGCGGCCAGCTCGCGCAGGGCGAGTGCGGCATCGGCGGCGCGGTCGTCCCCCTGGCGCAGGTGGCGGCGCAGGGTGGCGACGAGGTGGCGGGCATCCGGGGCGGGCCCGGGGTCGGCGCGCAGCTGCTCGAGATCGATCCAGGGGTCGGTGGCGAGCTGCTCGAGTGCCCGCAGCAGGGCCGAGGGCTCGTCCTGCCCGCCGTCGACCGCGGTCACCAGCACCCGGGTGCGGGCGCGGGCCAGGGCGCTGACCGCGAGGCGGAGCTCGTCGGCGAGGACCTGCTCGCGCTGGATCGCGCGCAGCGCCTCGGCGTCCAGCGGGGGCAGGGCGAGCTCGGAGGCGCCGAAAAGTGTCGAGCGCAGGCGCAGGTTCGGCCAGCTGCCCTCCTGGAGGCGGGCCAGGACGACGGTGTCGCGGTGCTCGCCGGCCAGCTGGGCGGGGGTGAGCACCGCGATGGTGCCCCGGGCGGGGGCGGCGGCGGCCAGGGTGTCCTCGGCGACGGCCTGTCCGCGCACTTGCTCGATCAGCTCGAGCGCCCCCGCCCCGGGTCGGCGGTCGGTGAGCCGCTCGGCGGCGGCGAAGAGGGTCATCAGCGCGTCCAGCCGGCCCGAGGCCATGCGGGCGCGGGCGCCGTCGCTGTCCGCGGCGGTGCCCAGGGCGGCACGGCGCCACGGCGTCGCGAGGCCGGAGGCCTCCCAGGCGGCCCAGATCACCTGCTGCGCTCCGGCCCCGGCGACCTCGCGGACGGCGGTCACCATGGCCCGCACCCGACGCACCGGATCGGGCAGCTCGGGCGCGTCGGGATCGACGAGGGCCCGGGCGAGGATCTCCTCGACCGGGGCGTCCTGAGCGCGCAGACGGCGCCGGATGCGGTGCAGACGCAGCACGTCGGCGTCCCCGAACGGCCCGGTGAGCAGCTCTCCGACCTGCAGCGGGTCCGGGAGCGCTCCGTCCTCGAGGCCTTCCCGCAGGCCGATCTCGACGATCGCGAGCAGGTCCGCGACCACCGGCTCCTCGCGCAGCGGCCGGGGGCGGCGGGGAGTGCGCACCGGAAGCCCCTCCCGGGCGAGCAGATCGGCGAGCTCGGTGACCGCCCCGCCGGAGCGGCAGATCACGGCCATCTGGTCATAGGGGATCTGCTCGCGGTGGTGCAGGTCGCGCAGGGTGGAGCCGATCAGCCGGGCCTCGTCCAGGGGGTCCCGGGCCCGGAGCACGGCCAGGCCGGAGCTGCCGGCGCCCTCGCGCCGCCGACGGGTGGTGGCGGGAGCGCCGGCCAGCGGCAGCCGCCCGCGCAGGGCGTCGATCGGTCCCGCGAGCTGTGGGGAGGTCCCGTGGACACCGGTCAGCACCACCTCGGCCAGAGGGCGGCCGAGCTGCTCGGCGATCTGCTGGGAGGCGTCGACCCTGGCTCCGCGGAAGGTGTCCACCGCGGCGTCGGGGCTGCTGGTCAGCAGCAGTTGCGCGCCGGCGCGCGCGACGGCGAGGACCAGCGCGATGCCGGCGGTGGTGAGGTCCTGGGCGTCGTCGACCACGATGCGGCGGGCCGGCGGGGCGATCGATCCCCCGTCGAGCAGCTGGGCGGCCCGCTGGACCAGTGCGCCGGAGTCCAGGCGCGGTCCCGCATCGAGCGCGGAGGCGGATTCGAGGTCGAGCACCCCGAGGTAGTCGCGCAGGATCTCGGCGGCGTCGCGCCAGGCGGGCCGTCCCCGCTCGCGCCCCATCCGGTCGAGGTCCTCGGGCCGCAGGCCGCGCTCGGTGGCGCGGGTGATCAGGTCGCGCAGCTCGGCGCGGAAGCCGGGCAGGCGATGGGCGGCGGGATCGATGTCCAGATGCCAGTCGGTGCGCAGGCTGATCAGCTCCGCCAGCAGGGCATCCTGCTCGGCGCCGGTGACCAGGGTGGGCTCTCCCCTCCCCTGCGCGATCGATTCCGCGCGCAGCAGCGCGTACCCGAGGGCGGGTGGGGTCATCACCTGCAGGTCCGGGATCCCATGGACAGCCAGGGCGTCCCGGGCGCGGGCGGCGAGGGTGCGGCGGGGCAGCAGCAGGATCGTCGCTCCGTCAGCGCCCTGAGCGGCGGCGGCCAGCGCCACCGCGCTGCGGCCGCTGCCGGGGGCGCCGTGGACGAGCACGTCGGCGCCGTCGGTCCAGTGCCCCAGCGCCCGGTCCTGCGGAGGATCGAGCTGCTCGGGCCCGCGCAGGGCGGGCAGGGACCCGAGGTCCGGGCCGAGCAGTCGAATGGTCTCCATGCCCTCTATTGGAACGCATCGGTGGGACGGGCGAGCACGACCGGCGGGCACGGGGAGGGGTACGGGTACAGTGTTCGCACCCGTCCGAGTCCTCGCTGTGGAGGTCATCCGCCATGAACGCCACCCTGCGCATGCCGCGCAGCCAACGCCGTGCACAGCTGCTCCAGCTCGCCACCGCGGAGTTCACCGCCAAGGGGTACCAGGGCACCTCCATGGATGACATCGCGCTGGCGGCCGGGGTCACCAAGCCCGTGCTCTACCAGCACTTCGCCTCCAAGGAGGCCCTGTTCTCCGAGGTCATCGACATCACCTCGGAGTCCCTCCTGACCGAGGTGCGAGACCTGCTGACCGTCGGCGATACCGCCGCCGCGCGGGTCCGTCACGGACTGCGGCGCTTCTACGACCTGGTCTCGCTCGACGGCGCTCTGCAGCTGTTCACCGGGCGGGACCGGGTCTCGCCCGCACTGCAGGAGCGCGTGGGCGGGGTGCTCGAGGAGATGGCCGGGGAGCTCGCCGGGGTGGTGGCCGCGGCCCGGCGGCTGACGCCCTCGGAGGCGCGCGTGATCGGCCATTCCCTGCTGGTGACCACCCAGTCCACCGCCGCCCTCCTGCACGGCGCGGCCGATGAGGCGGAGCGGGAGGAGATCCTCGAGGTCGCGACCACCCTGATCGTCGGCGGTCTCACCGCGTTCGAGCCGCGGCAGGGCCCGCCCGCTTCGCCCTCGGCGGACGCGACCGGCCACGCCTGAACTCCAGGTCCGGCTAGACTTCCCGGCATGGAGATTCGCATCGGCATTCAGCATTCCCCCCGTGAGATCGTCGTGGAGTCGGAGCAGGAGCACGACACCGTCGTGGCCTCCCTGCGCTCCGCGATGGCGGATGGCTCGCCGGTGGCCCTGACCGATGTCAAGGGCCGTGAGGTCGTCCTGAACGGCTCCGCGATCGCCTACGCGGAGGTCTCCTCCGAGGAGCCCCGGCGCGTCGGCTTCCTGGGCTGAGCCCGCCCCTGGGCATCGAGCACCGCATGACGAGCGGCGAGCAGTGAGCGCACAGACCGCGCCCGGTGCGGATCCGAACCCGTCGGCGCGCGGCGGCCGTCGACGGCGACTGGTCCAGATCCTGCTGACCCTCGCCATCGGCGCGGCGGGTGCGGCGATCGGTCTGCTGCTGGTGCCGGCCACCAAGGTGGAGATCGGCCCGCTGTCGGCCTCGGTGCATCTCAAGCCCTCCCTGAACTCGGAGACGGCGATCCTGCTGCCCCCGGTCGGGGAGGTCCTGTTCGACACCCACGTCGCACCGGTGCGGGTCGAGGCCCGGGTCCAGGGCGTGGACATCGCCGCGGCCGAGGAGCTGCTGTTCTCGGACGCGGCGCTCGCGGAGCTCGAGGCGACCGCCCCCGAGGCGGTCACCAGTGCCGCGGCCCGCAACGCGGTGCTCAGCGCCGTGCTCGCCGCGGCCGGGGCCTCGCTCGCGGTCGGACTCACGTTCCGTCGGGTGCGCCGCACCGTGGTCGCCGGCGCGTCCAGCGTCGCCGTGGTGGGCGCCTCGGTCGCGGCGGCCGGGCTCACGTTCTCCCCGCAGGCCCTGTACCAGCCGAAGTTCGACGGCCTCCTGTCGCAGGCCACCTATGTCGCCGACATCGGCAGCGGCACCCTGACCGACTACAACTCCTATCGCGAGACCCTCGCGGAGTTCGTGGGACAGGTCTCGGCGCTGTACATCGCCGCGGACTCCCTGCCGGTGGGGCGCAATGCGGAGAACCTGATCACGGTCCTGCACGTCTCGGACATCCACGACAATCCCCAGGCCTATGACGTGATCGCCCAGCTCGAGGCCCAGTTCGAGGTCGAGCTGGTGATCGACACCGGCGACATCGTCTCCTGGGGCACCTCCTACGAGAACGAGCTGATCAGCGCCATCGGCCGGATCGACGCCCCCTATGTGTTCGTCAGCGGCAACCATGACGGCGCGGGCGCCTCCGGCGCGGTGGCGGCTCAGCCGAACGGAATCGTGCTGGACAACGAGGTGGAGACCATCGCCGGGCTCACCATCGCCGGGATCGGGGACCCCCGCTTTGCGGCCGACGACGACTCCGATGCGGGCGGCTGGCGCGAGGGCGAGGCCGCGGTCACCGCGAGCGCCTTCCAGCTCGGCGACACCATCACGGCGCACGACGAGCAGAACCCGGAGGACCCGGTCGATCTCGCGCTCTTCCACGACCCGCGCCTGCCCGAGGGCCTCCTGGGCCGGGTGCCGCTGGTGCTCTCCGGCCACATGCACACCTCCGACGTCGAGCTGGACCGCGAGGGCTCCGGCACCGACTGGCTGACCGTCGGCTCGACCGGCGGGGCGCTCGCCTCGGGCGGGGTCGCCCCGGTGCTGGAGGGCGACGATCCGCTGGACCTCACCGCGCGCATGCTGTACTTCGACAGCGAGACCCACGAGCTGGTGGCCTACGACGACATCGTCATGGGCGGCCTGGGACTGGTCTCGGTCTCGATCCAGCGCACCCAGATGCCGACCGAGCACCCCGAGCTGGTGATCCCCGAGGACGCCGAGACGCCGGAGGAGCCCATCCCCTCCGAGCAGGTCGTCGAACCCGGCGAAGGGCTCCCGGACGAGGAACGGGTCACCCCCACCGACCCGATCAGCCCGACCTCCGAGGCCAGTGACGGCGGCGAGGGCTAGACTGGCCCCGCCTATCCCACGACGAGAGTTGAATGGTGCCCGAAACCACCCCGCAGTCCGACGAGGCCGTGTCGGCCCCCCCCGCCGTCGAGCAGAGCTCCGGCATCCCCGAGGCGACCGTCGTCGCCGCGCCCGCCGAGCCGGTGGCGACGCAGACGTTCGCGGACTTCGACGTCCGCGCCGACATCGTCCAGTCCCTCGCGGACAAGGGCATCGTCTCGCCCTTCCCGATCCAGGCGATGACCCTGCCCGTCGCGCTCCGGGGCCGTGACATCATCGGCCAGGCCAAGACGGGCACCGGCAAGACCCTCGGCTTCGGCATCCCGCTGCTGCAGAACTCCGTCGCCCCGGGCGAGCCCAATCCCGAGCAACGCATCATCGGCAAGCCGCAGGCCCTGGTCGTGCTGCCCACCCGGGAGCTGGCCGTGCAGGTCGCCGCGGACCTCCAGGCGGCCTCCACGAAGCGTCCGGTGCGGATCCTGACTGTCTATGGCGGCCGCGCCTACGAACCGCAGATCGAGGCCCTCGAAAAGGGTGTCGAGGTGGTGGTGGGCACGCCCGGCCGCCTGATCGACCTGATGCGCCAGAAGCACCTGGATCTGTCCCAGGTGCGCACCGCTGTGCTGGACGAGGCCGACGAGATGCTCGACCTGGGCTTCCTCGAGGACATCGAGAAGCTCCTGCAGGCCGTGCCGACCGCGCGCCAGACCATGCTGTTCTCCGCGACGATGCCCGGCCCGATCATGGCCCTGGCCCGCCGTTTCATGAACCAGCCCACACACATCCGCGCCAGCGACCCGGGCGACGAGGCGCGCACCAAGGCGGACATCAAGCAGGTCGTCTACCGCGCCCACCAGCTCGACAAGATCGAGGTGATGGCCCGCATCCTGCAGGCCCGGGGCCGCGGACTGACCATCGTGTTCATGCGCACCAAACGCCAGGCCGACAAGGTCGCCGATGATCTCCGGGGCCGTGGCTTCGCAGCCGCCCCGCTGCACGGCGACCTCGGCCAGGGTGCCCGTGAACAGGCACTGCGCGCCTTCCGCAACGGCAAGATCGATGTGCTGGTCGCCACCGATGTGGCCGCTCGCGGCATCGACGTCACCGACGTCACCCACGTGGTGAACTGGAACTGCCCCGACGACGACAAGACCTACCTGCACCGCACCGGTCGCACCGGCCGCGCCGGCAAGAAGGGCACCGCCATCACCTTCGTGGACTGGGAGGATCTGGCGCGCTGGGCGCTGATCGCCCGCCAGCTGGGCCTGGAGTCCACCGAGGCGGTCGAGACCTATTCGACCTCCGAGCACCTGTTCACCGATCTGGACATTCCCTCCGACGCCAAGGGCATCCTGCCCCGGGACAAGCGCACCCGGCAGGGCCTGGACGCCGAGGAGATCGAGGATCTGGGCGGCCCGGACTCCTCCTCGCGCGGTCCCCGTGACGGCGGCCGTGGCGAGCGCGGCGATCGTGGGGGACGCGAAGGTCGTGGAGACCGTGGCGGGCGCGACGGCGGTCGTGGAGCCGATCGCGAGTCGGGCCACCGCGGTCAGGGCGATTCCGAGGAGCGTCCCGCTCAGCGGCGCAGCCGGAACCGTTCCCGCACCCGCCGGGTCAACGGCGAGGTCGTCTCCGAGTCCGGCGGCTCGTCCCAGGGCTCCGGGGAGTCCTCCTCCCGCTCCGGCGAGGCGACGGGCGGCGCCGGCTCCGCGGGGTCCCGTCGGCGTCGGTCCCGGGGCGGTCGCGGCCGCTCCCGTGGCGGCAGCGGCGGCACCGCGAACGGGAGCAGCACGAACGGCAGCAGCTCCAGCTCGGCCTCGCAGGACGGCTGACCCCTTCCGCCTGCTGCGCTTCCTGACCGGGGCCCGCTCCGGTCAGGGCAGCAGCAGGTCGGTGCCGCTGGTGGCGCGCTCGCGGACCCGCTCCAGCATCCGTGGTGCGGTGAGGTTCTCCCCCAGCTGATTGGGCTTGCCGGTGCCGTGGAAGTCGCTGCCTCCGGTGATCAGCAGGTCGTGGCGCTCCGCGATCTCCCGCAGCGCGGCCCGCTCGGGGGCCTCGTGCTCGCGGTGGTCGACCTCGATGCCGTCCAGCCCGGCGGCGATCATCGCCTCCAGCAGTTCGATCGGCAGATTCGCGCCCCGGGTCAGCGATCCCGGATGCGCGGCGATCGACACTCCCCCGGCGGCACGGATCGCCTCGATCACCCGCACCGGCGACGGCGCGTAGTAGGGGACGTAGTAGGGACCGTCCGAGCTGAGGATGCTGCCGAAAGCGGCGCTGCGGTTCTCCGCCGTACCGGCCGCCACCAGGGCGTCGGCGATATGGGGGCGGCCGATCACGGTCTGCTCCCCCGCCACCTGCGCGGTGACGTCCTCCCAGGTCAGCGGATGGTCAGCGGCGATCAGCTCGACCATGCGGCGCGCACGATCCCGTCGTGAGGCACGGGAGAGGGCCATCTCCTCGCCCAGCACGGTGGACTCGTCCGGATCGACCAGCAGGGCGAGGACGTGGACGCTGAGGCTCTCGTGCTCGGCGGAGACCTCGATCCCCGGCAGCGCCGCGACGCCGCTCGCCGCGACCGCAGCCGGCAGCTCAGCCCAGCCGTCGACGGTGTCGTGATCGGTCAGCGCGAGCACATCGAGGCGTGACCGACGCGCCTGCTCGAACAGGTCCGCGACGCCCTCGGTGCCGTCCGAGCACGTCGAGTGGGAATGCAGGTCGATGCGGTCACTCATGACTGCCAGGGTACGCGGCACCGTGAGACCATCGAGGGGTGAATGACGAGAACAGGAACGAGAACCGCTCACAGCGCCCGGCGAACGAGGAGTTCCGGGCCTTCATCGCCTCCGGCTGGGACGAGACGGTCCCCGATGCCGAGCTGCTCGAGAGCGCGAAGCACACCCCGGCGCGCCGGGACGCCCTGGTCCGCCGCATTCCCGCCACCCGGATGGTGTTCCCGGCCGGGGTGCTGAAGGTCCGCTCCAATGACACCGACTACCCGTTCCGCCCGGACTCGGCCTTCGCCTACTACTCAGGACTGGGCACCGATGAGGAGCCCGACAGCGTGCTGGTGGTCGAGCCGAGCGCCGAGGATCCCGCCCGCGCCACCGCCACCTACTTCTTCCGGCCCCGCGCCGGGGCGGACTCCGCGGAGTTCTACTCCGATTCCCGGTACGGGGAGATGTGGGTGGGGCGCCGCCTGACCGTCGAGGAGGCCTCCGGCCGGCTCGGCATCGAGGTGCGCCACATCGACGAGCTGCGCGACCACCTCGCCAAAGACATCGGCGCCCAGCTCTCCCTCGCGGTGATCCCCCAGGTGGACGCCGCCGTGGAGGCGATGGTCCAGGAGATCCGGGAGCAGAACGGCCCGGCCGGCGGCGACGACTTCGCCCTCAAGGAGGCCGCCAGCGAGCAGCGACTGGTCAAGGACGCCTTCGAGATCGCCGAGCTGCGCACCGCGGTCGACGCCACCATCCGCGGCTTCGAGCAGGTCATCTCCCAGCTGCCCGAGGCGGTCGCCCACACCCGCGGCGAGCGGGTGATCGAGGGGGTGTTCGCCCGCACCGCCCGGGCCGACGGCAACGGGGTCGGCTACGACACCATCGCCGCGGCCGGCGACCACGCCTGCACCCTGCACTGGATCTGCAACGACGGGCAGGTGCGCGAGCAGGACCTGGTGCTGATCGACGCGGGGGTCGAGGTGGACTCGCTGTACACCGCGGACGTCACCCGCACCCTGCCGGTCTCGGGCACCTTCTCCCCCGTCCAGCGCCGCGTCTACGAGACCGTGCTGGAGGCGGCCGACGCCGTGTTCGCGGTGGCCCGCCCGGGCCTGCGGTTCCGGGACCTGCACGCCACCGCGATGAAGGTCATCGCCGGCCGCCTCGCCGAGTGGGGCCTGCTGCCCGGCACCGCCGAGCAGTCCCTGGCCCCGGACGGCCAGTGGCACCGCCGCTGGATGGTCCACGGCACCAGCCATCACCTGGGGCTGGACGTGCACGACTGCGCGCAGGCGCGGCGTGAGATGTACCTGGATGCGGAGCTCGAGCCGGGCATGGTGTTCACCATCGAGCCGGGCCTGTACTTCAAGCAGAACGATCTGCTGGTCCCCGAGGAGCTGCGCGGCATCGGGGTGCGAATCGAGGACGACGTGCTGGTGACAGCGGACGGCGTGGAGAACCTCTCCGCAGCCGCTCCCCGCACGGCGGACGACGTCGAGGCATGGATGCGCAGGCTCCTGCCGTGAGCACCCACCAGCAGCCCCGCTTCTACGCGGCGCGCCTGGCGGGCACGAAGGTCTTCGACCCGATCGGGGACGCGGTCGCCACGATCCGCGACGTCGTGGTGCTGCCCCGCTCCCACGCCGAGGCTCGCGCGGTCGGGTTCGTGGTCGAGGTCGGGGCGAAGCGCCGCGTGTTCCTGCCCATCACGCGCGTCACCTCGATCTCCCCCGGGCAGGTGATCTCCTCCGGTGTGCTGAACGTGCGCCGCTTCGAGAAGCGCACCGGCGAGCTGCTGGTGATCGGTGACCTGCTGGACCGGGTGGTCACCCTGTCCGACGGCTCCGGGGAGGCGATCGTCCAGGACATCGCGATGGACGAGGACCGTCATCACGACTGGGAGGTCTCCCGGCTGTACCTGCGCCGCCGCAAGCGCGGCTCGACGCTGGGGCGACTGGTCTCCCGCGGGGAGACGATGACCGCGTCCCTCTCGGAGGTCGCCGGGCTGTGGGGCACCCCTGCCGAGCAGTCGGCGCACCTGCTGGCCGCCTCGTACCAGGACCTGAACCCGGCGGACCTCGCCGATGTGCTCACGGAGCTCGAGCCGAAGCGGCGCATCGAGCTGGCCCGCGAGCTGGACGACGAGCGCCTCGCCGACGTGCTCGAGGAGCTCCCGGAGGACGCCCGGGTCGAGCTGATCAGGGGCCTGGATGCGAAGCGTGCCGCGGATGTGCTGGACGAGATGGATCCCGATGACGCCGCGGACCTGGTCCAGGAGCTGCCGGACACGCTCGCCTCCCAGCTGCTGAACCTGATGGAGCCCGAGGAGGCGGAGGACGTGCGTCGCCTCCTCGCCTACGACGAGTACACCGCCGGCGGCATGATGACCACCGAGCCGCTGCTGGTGGCCCCCGAGACCCCGGTGGCGACCTGCCTGGCGATGATCAGCAGGGAGGAGCTGCACGCGGCCCTGGCCTCGACCGTGCACGTGTGCCGTTCTCCGCTGGAGACCCCGACGGGCCGCCTGCTGGGCATCGTCCACTTCCAGCAGCTGCTGCGCGAACGGCCCGACCGACCGGTGGGCGAGCTGCTGGGACCGGACCGGATCGCGGTCTCCCCCTCGGCTCCGCTGTCCGAGGTCACCCGCGAGATGGCGACCTACAACCTGGTCTCCATCCCGGTGATCGACGAGGACGGGCGCCTGCTCGGCGCGGTCACCGTCGACGACGTGCTGGACCACGTGCTGCCGGAGGACTGGCGCGAGGAGGACGAGCCCCCGACCTCCACCGGCCAGATCGACCTCTCCGAGATCGCGCGGGCCACCGCCCGCGAGACGACCACGAGCACTGCCGGTGACACCGGCTCCGAGACCGCGAAGGAGTGATGTGATGGCACAGCAGCGCACCCCGGCTCCCCTGGACGATCCCGCGCCGCGGCGCACGCATCGCTTCCGCAACCCGATGAGCGGCGACATGTTCGGCCGCGCGGCGGAGGGCTTCGCCCGCCTGATGGGAACCCCCGGGTTCCTGATCGGCATGACCCTGTTCTGCGCGATCTGGCTGGGATGGAACACCCTGACCCCCGAGTCCTGGCAGTTCGATCCCCGCGCCCTGAACTACACCCTGCTCACCCTGATCCTCTCCCTGCAGGCCTCCTACGCGGCCCCGTTGCTGCTGCTCGCGCAGAACCGCCAGGATGATCGCGACAAGGTCCAGGCCGAGCAGGATCGCCAGTCCAATGAACGCAATCACGCCACCACCGACTTCATCACCCGCGAGATCGCCTCGCTCCGACTCGCGCTGAACGACGTCGCCACCCGCGACTTCGTGCGCGGAGAGCTGCGGGATCTGCTGCGCGAGGTCGAGGAGGAGAAGGACGAGGAGATGCTGCGCGCGATCGTGCGCGAGGAGCTGGCATCCGCCCTCGGCCGTGGCGACGATCCCGGGAAGGAGACCCCGACCACCCCGTGAGCACCGCCGGCAGTACCCCGCAGAACTCCCCCACCGCCGCCACCGCCCCGGAGTCCGCGCCCGACGCCGCGCCTGAGAACTCAACCGCGCCGGAGGATCCTCGGATCGCACAGATCCACGAGGCCCTCACCGCGGTGATCGACCCCGAGATCCATCGACCGATCACCGAGCTCGGCATGGTCGGCACCGTGCGCATCGACGAGGAGGACACCGCCCATGTCCAGGTGCTGGTGACCATCGAGGCCTGCCCGATGCGCAGCAGCATCGAGCGTCACACCGCGGAGGCGACCGCGACCGTCCCAGGCCTGGCCCGGGTCGAGGTCGACTCGATCGCGATGACCGAGGAGCAGCGCCGTGCTCTGACCAGCAAGCTGCGCCAGGGCCGCCGACAGATCCCCTTCAACCGGCCCGGTTCGCTGACCCGCATCTTCGCGGTCTCCTCCGGGAAGGGAGGGGTCGGCAAGTCCACGGTGACCGCGAACCTCGCCGCGGCGATGGCGGCCGAGGGCTGGAAGGTGGGCGTGATCGATGCGGACATCCACGGCTTCTCGATGCCCGGCATGTTCGGGATCACCGATCAGCCCACCAAGGTCTCGGATCTGCTGATGCCCCCGCAGGCCCATGGGGTGTCGGTGATGAGCATCGGCATGTTCGTGCCCGAGGGGCAGGCGGTGGTCTGGCGCGGGCCGAAGATGCATCGGGCCATCGAGCAGTTCGCCTCGGACGTGTTCTGGGGGGATCTGGACGTGCTGCTGCTGGACCTCCCGCCCGGCACCGGGGACGTCGCGATCTCGATCGCCCAGCTGCTGCCCTCGGCGAGGATGCTGGTGGTGACCACCCCGCAGGTCTCAGCGGCCGCGGTCGCCGAGCGGGTGGGCACCCTCGCCCAGGCCACCGAGCAGGACATCGCCGGGGTGATCGAGAACATGGCGGGCCTGACCCTGCCCGACGGCTCCGTGATGGACGTCTTCGGCACCGGGGGCGGGGACCGGGTCGCCGCCACCCTCGCCGAGTCCGTGGATCATCCCGTGCCGGTGCTCGGACGGGTGGGGCTGGAGCCGGCGCTGCGCGAGGGCGCGGACGCGGGAGTGCCGCTGGTGGTCTCGGACCCGGAGAACCCGGCGGCGCATGCGCTGCGGGAGGTGGCACGCGGTCTCATGCACACCCCGCGCGGACTGACCGGGATGAAGCTGCCCCTGTCGGTGACCTGAGCGGCGATGAGCTGAGCAGCGGCGCCAGGTCGTCGCCGGGAGCACCGGCACGGGAAGCGCCGACAGGAGCTCTGCTCAGGTCGCCCCGGGGTTCAGGTCGCCTCGGGATCGAAGGGAGCGCGCTGGGGGCCCTTGGCCTTGGCGGACTTCTTGGCGCCGGTCTTCTTCTTCGACGCGGCGGCCTTGCCGGCGGCTGCCCCGCCGGTGACCGCGGCCATCGACTCCTTGGAGGGCAGGATGTCCTCGACATCGGTGTCGCCCCAGGCTTCGCGGATGATGCGGCGCGGGTCGTACTGGCGCGGGTCGTACTTGCGCAGGTCGTCGATGGCGATGCCCATCTCGTCCTCGACCGTGGCGCGGGAGTCGTCCACCCAGCGGCGGGCCTGGCGGACCCAGGTGATCAGCTGACGGGTCAGCTCGGGCAGCCGCTGCGGCCCCACGATCACCAGGAAGACGACGAGCAGGATGACGAGCTCCCACCCGCCGATTCCCAAGAAGCCCTGGTTCATTCGCCACCTGTACTGATCGTCGCCGCCTGCTGCGGCACTGCCGTCCCGTGCCGCCCGGCATGGGCGGTGCCCTCCATTATTGCACCGACCGCACCTGACGTACGCTGAGACGTCCGCACAGCGAGGGAAGGAGTGACGATGCCTGCAGGAGCAGCCGGGAAGGTGTCCAGCTGGGTCCATGGCGAGGAGTTCGTCGACGAGGCCTCGCTGTACCCCGATGAGGGCCTGCTGGCCCGTGCCCGCGAGCGCGGCAACGAGCTGGGCGTGGATCCGGTGCTGCCGGGCGCCGGGGCGCTGATGCGACTGCTGGCCGCCTCGGTGCAGGCGCGCGCCGCCGTGGAGATCGGCACCGGCAGCGGGGTGGGCTCCCTGTACCTGCTCTCCGGCATGGCACCCGGCGGGGTGCTGACCACCATCGATCCGGAGGTCGAGAACCAGCGCGCCGCGCGCGAGTCGTTCGCCGAGGCGAGGATCCGGCCCTCTCGGGTGCGCACGATCGCCGGCCAGCCTCGCGAGGTGATCGGCCGGCTCACGGATCACGCCTACGATCTGGTGAGCTTCCCGGCGCATGCCCCGCATGCCCTGGACCTGCTGACCCATGCCCGGCGCCTGCTGCGCGACGGCGGAGTGCTGGTGGTCCCCCATGCCCTGTATCGGGATCGGGTGGCGGATCCGGCTGCTCGCGACCCGCACACGCAGTCGGTGCGGGCGCTGCTGCGCGCGATCACCGAGTCGGAGGACCTGGTCGCGGCCCTGACCGGGAGCGGGGATGGTGTGCTGGCGGCCGTGCTGCGCCGCTGAGGCGAGCAGCACGGCCACCGCGCGGATCACTCCTTGATGACGCCCTGCAGTGCGTCGCGGAGCTCCACAGCCTCCGAGGCCGCGATCTCGACGACCAGGCGGCCACCCCCCTCGAGCGGAACCCGCATGATGATGCTGCGGCCCTCCTGGACGACCTCGAGCGGACCGTCCCCCGTGCGCGGCTTCATAGCAGCCATGGCATGCCTCCTCAATGGTGACGCTGGGCGTTCTCAGGCCCCCCGTCGGGGCCCGCACAGCGCGCGTGCCCACCCATTATCTCAGGTCCCGCGACCTGTTCGGGCGTCGGGAGCGTCGGGAGCGCCGAGTGCGCCGAGGAAGGGCGATCCCCTCACCCCCGTGACCCAGGGCGATGCCCATCATCGCCACCGCGACCACGAGCGCCAGGAGCAGCAGCACCAGCACCATCGGGCTGACCGCGCTCATGCCCCGGCGGCCTCCCGCAGCGCCTCGAGCGCCTCCTCGGCGGTGTCCACCACGCGCATCAGCTCCACGTCACCGGCGCTGATCGCCCCGAAGGGCTGCACGGTGCCCCGCAGCCAGTCCAGCAGGCCCTGCCAGTAGGAGCGGCCCACCAGGATCACGGGGAACATGTCGATCTTGTGGGCCTGCATGAGGCACAGCGCCTCGAACAGCTCGTCGAAGGTCCCGAACCCGCCGGGCATCACCACGAAGCCGCTGGAGTACTTCACGAACATGGTCTTGCGGGCGAAGAAGTACCGGAAGTCCACCCCGAGGTCGACGTACTCGTTCATGCCCTGCTCGTGCGGGAGCTCGATCCCGAGGCCCACGGAGACCCCGCCAGCCTCCTTCGCCCCGCGGTTGCCGGCCTCCATGATGCCGGGCCCGCCCCCGGTGATGACCGCGTACCCCATCTCCACGATCCCGGCCGCGATCTGGCGCGCAGTGGCGTAGTCGGGATGGTCCTCTCCCAGACGCGCCGAGCCGAACACGGAGATCGCCGGCCCCAGCTCCGCGAGCGCGCCGAAGCCCTCGACGAACTCCGACTGGATGCGCAGCACCCGCCAGGGGTCGGAGTGCACCCAGTCCCCCGGCGCGTCCTCCTCGAGCAGGCGCTGGTCGGTGGTGCGGGTGGGGCGCTGGGCGCCGCGGAGGGTGACGGGGCCCTTGCGGTGGTGGGCTGATGCCTGAGAGGTCATGGTCGAAGCGTAATCGCCGCGGCCGACCGATGGTCCCCGCCTCCGGTTCCCGTCCGTGGTCGATTCAGCCGGCGAGGAAGCGTCGCAGCCCGGCGAGCGCCGTCTGCAGGTCCGCGACGGGCACGTGCTCGTCGTCGGTGTGGGCGAGCAGGGGGTCACCGGGGCCGAAGTTCACCGCCGGGGTGCCCAGCGCCGAGAACCGGGAGACGTCGGTCCATCCTTGCTTGGCGCTGACCGGCACCCCCTCGCCGAGCGCGGCGAGGAACTCCTGGGCCGCAGGGGTGGTCAGGCCGGGCAGCGCGCCGGGCGCCGCATCGGTCACCTCGATCTCGAGGTCGAGCCCGGCCAGGACCTCGCGCACGTGCGCCTCGGCCCGGGCGACCGAGGTGTCGGGGGCGAAGCGGTAGTTCAGGGTCAGGGACGCGCGATCGGGGATCACGTTGCCGGCGATCCCGCCGCTGATCGCGACGGCGTTGAGGCCCTCGCGGTACTCGAGCCCGTCGATCACGGCGCGCCGGGCCTCGTACTCGGCCAAGCGCTGCATCACCGGGGCGAGGCGGTGGATCGCGTTGTCCCCCACCCAGTCGCGGCCGGAGTGGGCGGCGGTGCCGCGCGCGGTCACCTCGAGCTTCATGGTGCCCTTGCAGCCGCCCTCGACCCCCGCGGAGGTCGGTTCGCCGAGGATCGCGAAGTCCGCCTCGAGGTGCTCGGGATGCTCGGCGGCGAGGCGGGTGAGGGAGTTCTGCGCCGCGGCAACCTCCTCGTGGTCGTAGAAGATCCAGGTGAGGTCCCGGGACGCGGTCCGCATCTCGACGGCCAGGCGCAGCATCACGGCGACCCCGCCCTTCATGTCGCAGCTGCCGCGCCCGACGAGCTCCTCGCGGCCCTCCCGCACCCGGCGGGAGGAGGGCAGGTTCGCCGCGACGGGGACGGTGTCCAGGTGCCCGGCCAGCAGGACCCGCTGAGGCAGCCCGCGGTCGGTGCGGGCGATGACGGTGTCGCCGTCGCGGATCACCCGGAGGTGCGGGGCGTGCTCGCGCAGTGCCGCCTCGACGGCGTCGGCCAGAGCGCGCTCGTTCCCGGAGACGGATTCGACGTCGACGATCGCGGCGGTGAGGTCGACGATGTCCGCCGACGGATCGAGGGAGGGGGCGCTGCTCGCTGTCATGCCCGTCATCGTGCCACGGCCCTCGGGGCGGGGCAGGGACGGGACGACGGCGGGACCGGGGGACGAGGGAGACGAAGGGCGGGACGGGTCCGTCCGCGCCGGGCGGCTGTTCAGGACCCGGCGAGCGCTCCCCCGGCGTGGGCGAGACGCATCGCGACCGCCTCGGCATGGCGCAGCAGCTGTGCGGCGGTGCCGGGCTCGGCCGTGATGGCGGAGCCGGGCTGGGCAGTGGAGACCGGGACCCCCACCAGGAGCCGGCGCTCGTGGACGGTGCCGTCGGCCCCGAGCGGGGAGTACAGGCCGTCCACCGCGATCGAGCCGGTGAGCATCCTGCTGCGGCTGCCGCGGGAGGCCCAGTGGTCGCGCTGGACCTCGCCGCGCTCCCGCCAGGCACCGAGCAGGGCGCTGCGGTAGGCGGGCAGGTCCACGGGCGGCAGATGCGCTTCGAGCACGCCGTCGCAGCTGCTCGGCGGGTGCTCCCCGCCGCGCACGGCGAAGCGGCCCGCCTCCTCGTCGATGTCCACGTGCATGCGGGGACCGGTGAAGGTGACCAGGCCCGCCTCCTCGAGGGCGAGCAGCTGGCGCACCCGGATCACGGGCGGCCCGGAGGCCCAGGAGGCGAAGGCGTTGCGCAGGTGCCCGTCGATGTCCCGGCGCACCGAGTCGGTGGTGTAGGCACCGAGGTCCACCAGGCGGTTGACCTGGATCCGCATCGCGACCAGCACCCGGTGGATCAGCACCCAGGCGGGATCGGGCTCGGTCGCGCAGCGCAGCGCCTCCCGCAGCACGTCCCGGGTGCGGCGATGGGGGTCTGTGCTCGCGCCTCCGCCGCGGCGACCGAAGGGGAACAGAAGCTGCAGCAGAGCCTGGTCGTCGGCCAGCAGGCGGTGTCCGGCACCGTCGAGGGCGCGGCGCAGCTCGGCGAGGATCAGCGGCATCACCTCGCGCTCGTGGTCGACTCCGGCGGCGCGCACCGCGAGCTCGAGCACCCGCTCCCCGGTGAGGATCTGCGGCGTGAACGGGGCGGGCAGGCGATCCCCGAGATCGGGCTTGGGGCGGTAGACCATGCCGGAGCGGGAGCCGACCAGCAGGTGCGGCTCTCCCCCACCGGGCCGGTAGCGCAGCCCGGAGGGCGCGGCGGGATCGGGCTCGAAGCGGCCCCCGGCGGCCGCGGTGAGCATGCCGAGCGTGTCGTAGAAGTTCAGGCCCATACCCTGCACGGCGATGCGCTCGCGGCCGAGCAGCCGGGTGTAGTCGATCTCGAGGGGGTTGGCGGGGCCGATGTGGAGCAGCCCGTGACGATCGGCGGCGTCGGCGAGCTGCTGGGATCGGGGGCCGAGCGCGGTGGGCAGGTGCCCGAGGGCGAGGGCCGCGGCATCGACGGGAAGGACCCGGCCGTCGTCCAGCCGCACCCGCTGCGGGCCGTCGGCCGCGCCGGTGACATCGACGGCCTCGGCGGGGTGAAGGACGATCCTCAGCCGTTCGGGGTCGGCATCGTCCTGGGCGGTGGCGAGCACGGCGGCGAGATAGCGCCCGTGGGCGGCCCGGGAGGCGAAGTCGGCGGGCCCGTACCCCTCCGCCCGCAGGTGGTCGGCGAGGGTGCGCTCGTGCAGCCGGGGCAGCAGGGCATGGCAGGAGTCGTCGGGGTACATCGTGGTCTGGCAGGTGGTGGTGTTCATCAGCAGCACCTCGGGCTGGTCATCGCGCCACACGGCCCCGCCCCGTCCCACCAGCGGGTCGATGAGGTGCACCGTGAGCTGCCCCCGCCAGCTCTCGCTGTGGGATGCGGCCACCAGGCGCTCGATGATCGCGGTCCCGCGCGGTCCCGCACCGATCACGGCGACGGTGCGGAGGGTCCCGGGAGAAGCTGTCATGCCTGCAAGTATCACGCCCGGGGCCCCTCGCTCTGGAATCATGACGGCATGGAGAACCTTTCGCTGCCGCCGCGCCATCGCCGACGGATGCGCCGGATCATCGATGCCGCGCAGGTCACGGCCGCTTCCGGGGACCGCGCCACGGCGGATGCCGCGGTCCTGGCCCGCTGGCTGAGCGGAGAGCAGCGCGGCCGGTATGCTCCCTGGCTGCGCAGCGGGGACGACCCCGTCGAGTTCGTGGCGCGGCTGGCGGACGAGCGCCGGGTGGTGCTCGAGGAGGGCGCCGATCCGGTGCCCGATGAGCTCGACTCCGCGGCGGCCGCGGAGCACGAGGCACGCCAGATCCCCCTGCGGGTGCTCGAGACCGTCTGGGTGCTGGCGGCGCTGGGCTGCTTCGGGGGGATGATCGTCCTGCACGAGGAGGCGCTGTCGCTCGCAGTGCTGATGGGCGGCGCGGCCCTGTCCCTGGTGCTGGCCGGCGCGACCGGGGCCTGGGCCACCCGGCGACGGGATCGCCGACTGCTGGATTGGGCGGTGAGCAGACCCGGCCAGCTGGGGCGAGGGATCCCGGTGGCGACCCCGTTGCAGAAGGAGACCCTCGGGCCCGCGCTGCTGATCCCGCTGGCTCCGGCGGCCCTGCTGGGCGCGGGGGTGATCGGGATCGTCGCGGGTGCCGGGGTGCTGCTGGTCTCGCTGCTGATGCGCCCGGACACCGAGGTGGATCTGCTGCGCCTGTGCCTGATCCTGCTGGGCATCGGAGTGGTGAGCCTGATCGGCTCCGTGCTGGCCTCCCGGTGGCGCGCTCACCGGCTGGAGCTGATCGTGCGTCGTGCCACCGCCGTGGAGTGGTTCGGCACCTCCGTGTGACCCGACAGGGGGCGCCGCGTGAGCCGCAGCACGAGATGAATCCGACCAGGATTCTCCCGCCCGGAGTTCGTAGACTCTCCCCGTGACTTCCACCGCGACGCAAGCCTGGGGCATCGGCCTCGCCACTCACGCCTCCGACGGGTCGATCCTCGACGTCTGGTACCCCGCCCCTCAGCTGGGCGAATCCCCTGCGGATGCCACCGCGCACCCGCTGCACGCCGAGCTCGAGGCCGCGGCCCGGGCCGATGAGGTGCGCGGCACCACCCAGGAGGTGGTGGTCCGGCAGATCGAGCTGGCCGCCGCACCGGCGGATGCGGCGGATTCCTCCCTGCGCCTGCACCTGCTCTCCCACCGCCTGGTCCAGCCCAACACCCAGAACCTCGAGGGGCTGTTCGGCACGCTGACCAATGTGGTGTGGACCTCCGAGGGTCCGTGCGCCGTGGCTGGCTTCGAGGAGACCCGGTTGCGCCTGATCGCCGCGGGCCGCCGGCCCACCGTGTTCAGCATCGACAAGTTCCCCCGCATGGTCGACTACGTGTTGCCCTCCGGGGTGCGCATCGGCGATGCGGACCGAGTGCGGCTGGGCGCCCACCTCGCCGAGGGCACCACCGTGATGCACGAGGGCTTCGTGAACTTCAACGCCGGCACCCTGGGCGCCTCCATGGTCGAGGGCCGCATCTCTCAGGGCGTCATCGTCGAGGACGGCTCCGACGTGGGCGGCGGGGCCTCCACCATGGGCACCCTCTCCGGCGGCGGCACCGAGCGGGTGCGGATCGGCAGGCGGTCACTGATCGGGGCGGAGGCCGGGATCGGCATCGCCCTGGGCGACGACTGCGTGGTGGAGGCTGGGCTGTACCTCACTGCCGGATCCAAGGTGGTCGTGGTGGGCGAGAAGGGTGCGGAGTCCGAGGAGCCGCACGCCGTGAAGGCCCGCGACCTCTCCGGGGTGCCGAACCTGCTGTTCCGCCGCAACTCGCTGACCGGCACGATCGAGGCGGTCGCCCGCGAGGGCCAGACCGTCTCGCTGAACGCCGCGCTGCACGCGAATTGACCCACCGGCACAGACCGCCCCTGCACCGACCGGCACCGCCTTCACCAGCACCGCACTGACCGACCCCGGAGAACAGCGAGAGACGAGGTGGCGAGACATCACGGCAGGCGCTCGGCGCTCAGTCACCTCGTGATCCCGCTGGTGCTGATCCTGGTCTTCGTCAGCATCGCGGGCGGCTCCTATGTGGCGCTGCAGCGGTACGGGTCCCCCGCTCACGCCGGGACCTGCACCGCGACCGGACTGGGCACCAGCCATCGCTACACCACCGAGCGCACCGCGAACGCCGCCCTGATCAGTGCGGTCGCGGTGGATCGCGGTCTGCCGCCGCGGGCGGCCTCCATCGCCCTGGCCACCGCGTTCCAGGAGTCGAGGCTGCAGAACATCGACCACGGCGACCGCGACTCGGTGGGCCTGTTCCAGCAGCGGCCCTCCCAGGGCTGGGGCTCGGTCGAGGAGATCATGGACCCGATCTTTGCGACCAATGCCTTCTACGACGTGCTGATCACGGTCGACGGGTACGAGAGCGGGGACATCAACGACATCGCCCAGCAGGTCCAGCGCAGCGGCCACCCCGAGGCGTATCGCGACCACGAGACCGAAGGGCGGCTGTACGCCTCGGCCCTGACCGGGATGTCCACTGCGAACCTCGACTGCGTGCTCGAGCCGGTCGGTGCGGCATCCTCCCCCGAGACCGTGCGCTCCGAGCTCGCCCGGCAGTTCCCCCGTCTGACCGAGACGGGAGGCCTCACCGCGAACCTCGCCGATGCCGCCGCCCTCGCACCCCAGCGCCCGGACGATGCCGGAGCCACGGCCCTGGTGATCGACCCCGGCGGGGACGAGGCCCGCGGCTGGGCGGTCGCGAACTGGGCGGTGGCCCGCGCCGCCGATGACGGGATCGTGCAGGTCTCCTACCAGGGGCGGGTCTGGGACCGGGCGGCGAGCGCGAGCGCCGACGCGGACGCCCCCGCCTGGGGGGATGCCGAGGGCGGGGACCCTGCACGGGTCGTGGTGCTGGTCAGTGGACGGTGAGGCCGCGGGCGCGGAACTGCTCGCGGACTCGCTCGACGACCTCGTTCGAGGGCGGCTGGGCGTCCCGGAGCTTGTACTCCATGCCGAGGGCGTCCCACTTGTCCTGCCCCATGTTGTGGAAGGGGAGCACCTCGACCCGCTCGACGACGCCGCTCCACCGCTCGAGGATGTCGGCCACGCCCTCGACGTTCTCCACGTCGTCCGTCCAGTCGGGGACGACCACGAAGCGCAGCCAGATCGGGGTGCCGCGGGCGGCCAGGCGATCGCCGAAGTCGATCGTGGGCTGCAGCGGGCGGCCGGTGAGCGCCCGGTAGGACTCCTCGCTGCCGGACTTCACGTCCAGCAGCACCAGGTCCACGTCGTCCAGGAACTCGTCGGAGGCGACGGCGCCGAGGTATCCGGAGGTGTCGATCGCGGTGTGCACGCCCATCTCCTGCGCGGCGCGGAGCACCCTGCCGGCGAATGCGGGCTGCATCAGCACCTCCCCGCCGGAGAGGGTGATCCCGCCCCCGCTCGCGCGGAACACCGTGCGGTACCGGCGGATGCGGTCGGTGATCTCCTCGAGCGGGACGTCCTGGCCGCGTCGCATCTCCATGGTGTCGGGGTTGTGGCAGTAGACGCAGCGCAGCGGGCATCCGGAGAAGAAGATCGTCAGGCGCGTGCCGGGGCCGTCGACCGCGGTGACCAGCTCCCAGGAGTGGATCGAGGCGACCTCTCCGGCACGGATCGCGGCCAGCCGCTCGGAGCGGCCCAGCTCCGCCTCCAGCATCCCCTCGATCCCCGCGCCGAGGCGGCGCGGGGCGAGGGGCCCGGCGGTCATCACGCTCCCTGGTGGAAGGTGCGGCCCAGGACGTCGAGCTGCTGCTCGCGGGTGAGCTTGACGAAGTTCACCGCGTAGCCGGAAACGCGGACGGTGAGGTTCGGGTAGTTCTCCGGGTTCTCCATCGCGTCCACCAGGGTGTCCTTGTTCAGGACGTTGATGTTGGCGTGGAACAGACCGGACTCCATGTTGTTCGCGGCGCGGTTCGCCTTCATCGAGGCGAGGCGTTCGGCGTAGGTGGCGGTGGCCATGGGGGTTCCTCCTTCAGAAGGGGTGGTCGTCGGTGGCGGTGCGATCAGGCCGGGTCGTCCATGATGAAGCCGGCGTCCAGGATGCCGACCAGGTTGCTGACCTGCTCGTCCTTGGTTCGTCCCAGACCCTGCGGGGTGATGGTGTTGGTCAGCGAGATGCCGTCGAGCGCGTCGTTGTAGTCGAGCTTCCCGACGCTCAGCATCGAGGCGACCATTCCGTGGGAGTCGGCGCCGTTCTCCGGGTTCGCTCCCGGGGAGAAGGGGGTGCCGGCGCGGTGGCCGGAGGGGAAGGAGCCGGTCGCCTTGCCGTAGACCACGTTCGAGGTGATGGTCAGCACGGACTGGGTGGGGATCGCGTCGCGGTACATCGGGATCGCCTTGATCTTCTGCATCACGGTGTGGACGATCGTGGCGGCGATGTCGTCGGCGCGGTCGTCGTCGTTGCCGTAGCGGGGGAAGTCGCCCTCGGTGAGGTAGTCGACCACGAGTCCGGTCTCGTCCCGCACCGGGGTGACCTTCGCGTGCTTGATGGCCGAGAGGGAGTCGGCGACGATCGAGAGCCCTGCGATGCCGCAGC
>DXDT01000221.1 GCA_019115335.1 Candidatus Brachybacterium merdigallinarum | reverse complement strand
GTCCGGGAGGTCGGGAGTGAATGACACGGCTGTGATTATCCCCAGCTGTGGACAGGATTGTGGATGACTGCCGCGAGTTCGTGGATTTCTCGATCTTGCTGTGGATGAACACTGCTTCTCTGTGGACGAAGGGTGGGCAGTAGCAATCTCCGCGACTGCCTCGCGTGCTTATACCACGCGAGCCGTCCTGCAGCGTGACGTGCCGCCCGGAGGCTCTGCGGCTCCCTGAGCACCCGCACACCCTTCGTGCACGCCAATGGCCTGCAGTGATAGTCACGCGTATCAAAAGTGGCCGTGTTGTTACAGGGGGTGCGGCGGGTGTCAGATCGGATCCGCACCCCGCGCGCACCTGCAGAACTACATGCGTGTCATTCGTCCCCAAGTGTGGAGAACATTGTGGATGAACTCTCAGGAGGCGGGATCAGACACCCCTCCGGGCCGCTCTGAGCGGTGCTCTGCGGCGTCGTTCAGTGCTCTGCGCCACCACTGATGTGGAGATCCGCCGTGGTGCCCAGCGCCCGCTCGATCATCGCCACCAGCGCCTCGGCGGCACGGTCCACCGCGATCACGTCGGCCGTCGGCACATGCACGAAACCTCCCCGGAACCCGGCCAGCTCCGGGTCCCCGTCCAGGGCGTGCTGGAGGGCGTAGAACACGTCGTTGCACACATAGGTGCCGGCGGTCTGCGAGACCGCCGCCGGGACACCGACGTCGCGCGCCGCCGCGACCATCACCTTGATCGGCAGGGTCGAGAACAGGCCGACGGGCCCGCCGGGCACCACCGGCTCGTCCACGGGCTGCGCGCCGGAGCTGTCCGGGATACGGGCATCGCGGATGTTGATCGCGACCCGCTCCGGGGTGATCGCCGTGCGCCCTGCCGCCAGCCCCGTGGCCAGCACCAGCGATGGACGATGCTCCCGCACCGCCGCCAGCAGCGCCTGCCCCGCGCGCTCGAAGACCACCGGGAGCTCCAGGGCGACCGCCTCGATCCCGCGCTCGCACAGGCGAGGCGCGGCCGCGCGGACCGCCTCCCACGAGGGGTTGCTCTCCTCCCCGCCGAAAGGCTCGAACCCGGACAGCAGCACATCGATCGCCATGGTGCGAGCCTACGGAGGAGGAGGGACGAGAAGCTGCTGCCCCGCCCGGTCGGCGGGTCGATTCCGGTATTCTGCCGCGATGCCCGCGACCCCGAGCCTCGCCGCCCTGTTCCCTCCGCAGGGGCTCGTGGTGCGCACCGGCGACCTGACCCTGCGCCCGCTCACCGACGCCGACCTCCCTGAATACGCCCAGCTGCTGCGCGAGCCGATCTTCGCCGACCCGGGCGCCGTGCACGTCTTCGCCTGGTACGCGGTCGAGCCCGAGACCCGCATCCGCGAGGCCCTGCGCTTCCAGTGGCGACTGCGCGCCGAGCTCTCCGCCCAGAAGTGGACGCTGCCGTTCGGGATCTGGGCCGATGACCGCCTGATCGGCTGCCAGGACCTCGTAGCGACCGACTTCGCCGCCCGCCGGGTGGTCGAATCCGGCTCCTGGCTGACCCTCAGCGCTCATGGGCGCGGCTACGGGAAGCTCATGCGCCAGGCGGTGCTGGTCCTCGCCTTCGACCACCTCGGGGCGCAGCGCGCCGAATCCGGGGCGGCCGCCACCAACGCCGCCTCGATCGCGGTCTCCCACGCCTGCGGCTACGTGGACAACGGCACCGAGATCTCCCGGATGTTCGACCCGCCGCAGCTCCAGCGCCGCTTCCTGGCGACACCGGGGACGTTCCGTCGGCCCCCGGTCGACGTGGAGGTCGAGGGTCTGACCCCGGCGCTGCGGGAGATGCTGGGCGCCGACGGCTGAGCCCCGATGGCGAGGCGCCGACGGCTGAGCCCTGGTGGCGGGGCGCCGCCTGCCGGACCCCGCTGGCGGGGCGCCTTGTGACCCGACCCCGCTGTCCGGGCCGCGCCCGCTGCGAGGCGTCTCAGCCGTGCTCGTCGCGGGCGAGGAGCTGCGCGGCGCGATCGGCGCCAGGCATCACCCCGGCTTCCTGCACGCAGCGCGCCAGGAGCCAGTCCTGCGCTCGCCGGGGATCCAGGCCCGTGCGGCGGGCGAGCTGGGCGGCGCGGCCGGCCGGGTCCGCGAGCAGAGGGGGGACCTCGTTCAGCAGATGCTGGAGCAGGTCGTAGTGCGGATCCCCGAGATACGGCTTGGGGTCGATGAGCACCCAGCCCTGCTCGGACCGCAGCACATTGCCCGCATGCAGATCGGTCGCCAGCAGCACCTGATCGGACTCCCCGTCGGCCGCGAGCTCTGTCAGCAGCCCCAGGCCGTGCTCGACCAGGCCGGGCGCCAGCAGCTGGGAGACCGCGAGGCGCTTCCGGGCTTCGTCGGCCCACCACGAGCACATCTGCGCGAGCGGTCGGAACGGGTGCACCGACAGCGGATCGGGCCGTGACCAGAGCCTGCGCAGCAAGGGAGCGAGCACGTCGTCCTGACCAGAGGTGTCCGCCGCGTCCCGCAGCGAGGTGCCGGGCCGCACATGCTCCATCAGCAGCACCGTCGAGCCCGCCCGCTGCTCAGCATGCAGGATCTGCGCTGCGCCGTACCCCTGCCAGGCGAGCATCCCCGCCGCCTCGTCGCGTGCCTCGTCATGGGCGAAGGACACCTTCAGCACCAGCTCGACGCCGTGCGCATCCCGGACCGGAGCCACCCAGGATGCCGAACCCCCCGGCCGGAAGGGGGCGCCGGCCCGGAGCTCGAGGGCGTCGAGGGTCTGCGTGAGCACGGCCGGGAGCGTCTGCCGCCACGCGGCGACCTCCGGGTCCTGGTTCGCGGCCAGCAGCGGGGGCAGCTCGAGCGGAGGCGAGAGGTGGGCGGCGGTGCGGTCAGCGGCGGGATCAGCGGAGCCGTCAGCGGGGGCTGGATCCATCGGGAGGCTCCGTCGTCGCAGGAATGGTGGCCGGTCGCAGGAGAGGTGCGTGATCGAGGGGACGGCGGTGCAACGGAGGCAACGCTGCCGTCGGGACGGCGCAGGCGCGACCGCTACCATTCTCGCGTGAAACCGTTCGTGCTGATCGCCACCCGCCCCGAGGACCAGGTCGCCGAGACCGAGCTCGCCTCGGTGCTCGAGTTCACCGGGCTCGATCCTGCGGACCTGATCTGGGCACGGCTGGACCGGGACCCCTTCCCCGACCTCCCCCTGGACGAGGTCTCGGGGATCATCCTGGCCGGCAGCCCGTTCACCGTCTCCGACCCCGTCGAGAGCAAGTCCCCGCAGCAGGTGCGGGCCGAGCGCGAGATCTTCCGTGTGCTCGATCAGGTGATCGAGCACGACATCCCCTTCCTCGGCGCGTGCTACGGCATCGGGACGCTGGGCACCCACCAGGGCGCCGTCATCGACCGCACCCACGGCGAGCCGATCGGTGCGATCGGGGTGACGCTCACCGAGGAGGGTGCCCGGGATCCCCTGATCCAGGAGGCCGGGCTCCCGCGCACCTTCACCGGCCTGGTGGGCCACAAGGAAGCGGTCACCTCCCTGCCCGACCATGCGACGGTGCTGGTGACCGGTGAGAACTGCCCGGTGGAGATGTTCCGCGTCGGCACCCGGCAGTACGCCACCCAGTTCCATCCCGAGATGGACGTCCCGGCCCTGATCGAGCGCGCCCGCCACTACCGCGAGCACGGCTACTTCGCCCCGGAGCAGATGGACGAGATCTTCGCGGCGCTGTCCGAGCAGACCGCCGACCAGGCTCCCAGGCTGCTGCGCGCTTTCGTCACCCACTTCGCCCGCTGAGCACGTCGCGCAGCCCCTCGCCTGCCCGAATGATCCCCGCGCCCGGGCTGCGGACCGGCGCCGACACCGATGCCCGGTGTGCGGCCGTCGCGATGACGTCCGGTAGCGTGCACGCGTGCCCCGCTTCACGCGAGAACAGGTCCGACGCCGTCAGCGCATCGCGCTCGCGGTCCTCGCCGTGCTCATTCTGGTCGTGGTCGGCAGCTGCACCCGCCTGCTGATCGGGGCGCTGCGCCCGGACGACGATGCGGCCACCTCGCGAGCGCCCTTCACCGCCGACGACGCCGCGATGAGCGTGGCGGCCGTCCCCGAGGGCGCCCCGGCGCTGGCCAATCTCCCCGAGGGCATCGAGCTGGCCTCCGACGAGGTGATCGGCATCGACGTCTCCAGCCACCAGGATGCGATCGACTGGCCCCAGGTCGCCGGGGAGGGCATCTCGTTCGCCTACATCAAAGCCACCGAGGGCTCCGGCTACACCGATCCGCGCTTCGCCGAGAACTGGTCCGGCGCCCGCGAGGCCGGGATCACCGCCGGTGCCTACCACTACTTCACGCTGTGCTCACCGGGCGCGGAGCAGGCCGTGGACTTCCTGGCCGCCGCCCCACCTGACGACTCGGCGCTGCCCCCGGCGCTGGACCTCGAGTTCGACGGCGCCTGCGACGAGCGACCGGAGGCCGACCACGCCCAGCAGGAGATCGACGCGTTCACGGCTGTGGTCGAGGAGGCCTGGGGCAGACGCCTGCTCATCTACTCCTCCGCGGAGTGGCGGGAGCACTACGGCCTGCCGGTGCAGGACGGCCGACCCGACTGGCTGTTCTCCGAGGGGGAGCGGCCCGCACAGGCGGACTGGGCGGTCTGGCAGTTCCGCTTCGACGGCACGGTCGCCGGGGTCGGCGGCGGGGTCGACATCGACGTGGCCCGGATCGAGATCCTGCGGGACCTCGCCGCGATCGAGGAGGGCGAGGGCGCGATCACGCATCCCCCGGAGGAGCCGGCCGCAGGCTGAGAGTCGGGGCGTGCACGAACTGTCGTGCTGTGATGAGGTCACCCCGATATGGCACCGACCTCATCACAGGAAGCCGGCTCCTGCACGCGCGTGCGCCACTGCTCAGCCGCGCAGGTCCACCTCGGAGATGCCGGGGGTGTGCTCCAGGGACTGGGCGAGCTGTTCCAGGACGCTGCTCCAGTGCTCCAGCAGGCTCTGCCTCTCGGCGGGCCCGAGCAGCCGCTCCTGGTGGATCGAGAGCGTGGTCCCGTTCGAGGACTCCAGCAGCGTCACCTGGAACATGGTCTCGTGGTCGAGGATCTCCGGGGTCCAGCGCACCCTGACCCGTCGGCCCACGTGGCAGCCGACCACGCGGCCGCGGATCCGGCCGCGGGAACGCAGCGGTGCCCCGACCATCTGTGGGACGGAGTCGACGCCGAGCCACTGAGGCAGCCACTCGGTGAGCAGCTGCTGCCAGGCGTCCTCGGGGGAGCAGTCGAGGGTGCGGCGGACCTCGAGCTCCCATCCGGCGTCGCGGGTGAGGCCGTGGGGAGGGCGGGGGGTCGTGGTGTGCATGCCGTCACCGTACGAAGGGTCGATGCCGGGAGACAGGGACCTCGCCGGATGTCCACAGGTGTTCGGCTGGTGGATGCCGAGGTGTCACCGGGGCGTGGCTCAGGCTGCTTCGATCGCCGCTCTCACCGAGCCCGCCTCGGCCGGGTCCCCCTCGAACGCCGCCCCGTCGATGAGCACCGCCGGGGTCCCCGGGACGGCTCCCTGCGCCTCCGGTTCGACGACGTCCTGGATCCAGGGGAGGTAGGTGGAGTCCGCGACGCAGTCGGCGATGTCGGTGCCGGCGGCGCCGTCCACCAGGCTCACCAGCTCGCCGTCCTCGATCCCTTCGGCGCCGGGCTGATTCTCGAACAGCACCTGCTCGGCCGCGAACCAGTTCTCGGCGCTGCCATCGCCCTCCGCATAGGCGCACACCGCGGCGTTCGCGGCGCGTCCGGAGTAGCCCTCAGGGGTCGAGCTCGCATCGAGCATGGGGCGCGGGTGGATGCGCAGGGTGATCGCGGCCTCCTCGGCCAGCTGGGCGAGATCCTCCCCCTGGGCGTCGTGGAAGGTGGCGCAGTGCGGGCAGAGGAAGTCGATGTAGACGTCCACCTCCGGGCCGTCGCTGCTGGTGGACAGCTCGAGGTAGGGCTGGTCCGCGCCGACCCCGGGCGGCGCCACCAGCTCCCCTGCCGCCGTGTCGTCCTCCGGCTCGGTGGTGGGCGTGCTGTCCCCGCCTCCCATCACGATGACCAGGACGATCACGGCCACCGCGATGATCGAGAGGAGCGCGCAGCCGCAGCCGCCGATCAGGCCGAGACGGAGGGCGCGATTGCTCTGGGGCTGTGACATGGAGTTCCTCGGTGCGCAGACGGACTGGCGATGGGGGACGGATGGCGAGATCAGACGGACGAGCGAGACGAGAGTACCGCCCGGGTCGATGCGAGGATGAGGACATGAGCCCCGCCGCGCCCTGGAGGACCCGCCCCGAGAGGCCGGGCGACGCCCCGGCGATCCACGTGGTGACCGCCGCCGCCTTCCCCACCGAGGCGGAGGCACACCTGGTCGACGCCCTGCGCGAGGACCCCTCCGCCTGGATCCCCGAGCTGTCACGGGTCGCCGTCGACGACACGGGCGAGATCATCGCCCACGCCCTGCTCACCCGCTGCACCGTAGGTGGTGAGCCGGCGCTCGCACTCGCCCCCTGCTCCGTGCTGCCCGACCACCAGGGCCAGGGCGCGGGCACCGCCGCCATCCGCGCCGCGCTCGAGGCCGCGAGAGGACGCGGGGAGAACCTCGTGGTGGTCCTCGGCCACCCGCGCTACTACCCGCGCTTCGGGTTCACCCCCGCCGGCGCCGACGGGATCATCGCGCCGTTCGAGGTGCCGGAGGAGGCCTTCCTGGCCCTGCGGCTCGACCCCACCGCCCGCGCACCGCGGGGCCCCCTCGTCTACCCGGCGGCCTTCGGGATCTGAGGCACGACGTGGAGGGGACGCTGCTGCCGCTGCGCGAGGTGCGCATGCACCCGTCGGCGCCGATGGACCTGGAGGAGTGGCCCGCGACCCTCGCCCCGATCCGGCAGCTGCTCGCCGAAGGGCTGCAGCTCGGGCAGATCACGGTGCTGACCGGGGAGAACGGCGCAGGGAAATCCACGGTGGTCGAGGCGCTCGCCGGCGCTTTCGGCATGAACGCGGAGGGAGGCGGCACCGGGGCGATGCACTCCACGCGCATCACCGAGTCGCCGCTGGCCGATCACCTCCAGCTGGTGCGCGGCGCCGGGGCATCCAAGAAGGGGTTCTTCCTGCGGGCCGAGACCGCGCACTCCCTGTTCACCTACTACGAGGAGATCGGGGTGGGAGGCATGATGCACGAGCGCAGCCACGGTGAGTCCTTCCTGGCCCTGGTCGAGGAGCGGTCCCGGATCCGCGGCCTGTGGCTGCTGGACGAGCCGGAGTCCGCGCTGTCCCTGAGCGGCTGCCTGGCCCTCCTGGGCCTGCTGAACGATCTGGCCGCGGGTGGCTCCCAGATCATCCTGTCCACGCACTCCCCGATCCTGGCCGCCCTGCCCGGCGCTCGCCTGCTGGAGCTCGGGGACTGGGGGATCCGGGAGGTCGCCGAGTACGACGACCTCGACCTGGTCCGCACCTGGCGCACCTTCCTGGACAGCCCGCAGCGGTTCCTGCGCCACCTCGACTGAGCGGAGATGCCGGGGGCTCAGGGATGTCGGGCTGTCGGCCCTGGGCTGCCGGGCTGTCGGCTCAGGGCTGCAGGCGGCGGCGCTGCCAGACGAGACCCTCGGCGTCGCCCTCGCCCGTCGGCCGCGGGCGGCGGTACTCGATCCGATCGTGCATCCGGTTCTCGCGGCCCTGCCAGAACTCGATCCGCTGCGGCACCACCCGGAAGCCGCCCCAGTGCGGCGGCCGCGGCACCTCGCCGTCCCCGAACTGCTCCCGGAACTGCGCGTACTGCTGCTCGAGCTGGGCGCGTGATTCGGCGGGACGGGACTGATCGGAGGCCCAGGCCCCGATCCGGGAGCCGCGTGGCCGGCTCGCGAAGTAGGCATCGGACTCCGCTGCGGTGAGCTGCTCGACACCGCCCTCGATCCGCAGCTGGCGCTGCAGGGAGTACCAGGGCAGCAGCAGGGCGGCGCGCGGAGTGCGCAGCAGCTCGTCACCCTTGGCGGAGTCGTAGTTCGTGTAGAACACGAACCCGGCCTGGTCGCGGCCCTTCAGCAGCACGGTGCGGGAGCGGGGCTGCGGGGTGCCGTCCGCCTCGATCTCGACGGTGGAGAGCACCACGGCGGAGGGCTCGGGCATGTCGCTGTGCTCCGCGCGGCGGGTGAACGCCTCGTCGAGCCAGGCGTCACACAGTGCGAAGGGCTCGGAAGGGCCGGAATCCGCGAGCTGCGCGGTGAGGTACTCGGTGTGCTCGGCGGCCAGGCGCGAGGGATCGTGCATGCTCGGAGTCTAGAGCCGCACGGGCCGCTCGTCCCGAGGAAGGGACGCTCTCGGCGGGAACGGCAGGCATCTCCAGGGTGGTGGGGTCGGCGCCGGTGCGGGCGGCGACCTCTGCCTTGGCGGCGCGCAGCTCGCGCAGGGCGTCGGCATCCCCCCAGGCGTCGGGCAGGGGGCGGTAGGCGATGGGCGGGGTGTCGGTGGTGGCTCGGGTGCGGCTGGTGGCGATGGTTGCATCTCTCATGCCTCAACACTCCCGCTCCGGGGTGGCCGGGCGCGTCCCCCAGCGGGCGCGAGGGCGTCATACTCCGGGACCATCCCGCACCGCCGACGGGGATGACGTGCACTTCGTCATCGAGGCGAAGGGGGCTGTCCACCTGGATGTCACGTGATCGTCGCCTGGGACACGTATCAATGGGAGCGCTCCCATCTCAGCGGTGCTCCAGCCGCTGTGGTGCTCCTGCCTCGGCGGTCTTCCCCCTCCCCGAGGTGCGTCCCCCATCCCTGCTCCTGAACGGAAGCTCATGCCATCCCCCACGCCCCCACCCGTCGCAGGAACTGCCTGCCGCACCGCGCACCTGCGCCGCTCGGCCGTCGTGCTGCTGGCCGGCGCCGCCCTCACCCTCGGCCCGGCGATGATCCCGATGACCGGCACTTTCGCGGGGCTCGGTGCGCCCGCCGCCCAGGCCGCACCGGCCGATGCCTGGCCGCTGCTGGTCACCGAGATCGCCCCGGACACCGTCAGCCATGACGAGTTCGAGTTCTTCGAGGTCACCAACATCACCGACGCCCCGATCACCGTCGGCGGCGAGGGCGGCCACTCCTTCTCCTACATCTACGCCGATGCCGAGATCGCCGCGAACGACGTCCCGCTGACCGTCGAGGAGCCGGTCGAGATCGCCCCGGGCGAGTCCCTGGCGCTGTGGCTCAGCTACGAGGCGAACAACATCGACTCCTTCGCTCGCACCGTCGAGGACTTCCGCGCCCACTGGGGAGCCTCGGAGGACACGCAGGTGGTCCGCGTGACCGGCCAGGGCGGCATGGCCAACGGCGGCAACCGCGGCGTGCGGGTGCTGGACCCCAGCGGTGCGGAGGTCTCCCGCAGCTTCTACCCCTCCGGGTCCGTGGCCGCCGGGCAGTCCGCCCACTTCCAGGTCCCGGCCGATGAGTCCCAGGTCTCCGCTGCGGTGCACTCCGGGCCCGCCGCCGCCACCCCCGGCAGCGTCGACCCCGCCCAGCTCGAGCCCGCCGAGGGCGAGGACCCCCAGGAGCCCGAGGAGCCCGCGCAGCCGCCGGCCGCCCCGCCCGCGGAGTCGCTGGTCGGCCACCTGCAGGTCACCGAGGTGGTCCCGGACACCACCAACACCGGCAGCGCCGACGGCTACGAGTTCATCGAGCTGTACAACGCCACCTCCGAGCCGGTCTCCATGGCCGACTACGAGCTGCGCTACCTCTACACCAACGACGGCGTGACCATGACCAACGCCGCCGACTGGCCCCTGGTGCCGGACGACGCCGTGATCGAGCCCGGCGGCACCCTGGTGATCTGGGTGAAGAACGGCTCCAACGACGCCGAGACCATCGAGGACTTCGCCGCGAACTACGGCGTGGATGCCGCCTCCCTGAACGTGGTGGAGACCTTCACCGGCGGCATGGCCAACAGCGGCGGCCGCGGCCTGGAGATCATCACCCGCGCCGGGGACAGCGTCCACCGCACCTTCTACAACATCTCCGGCACCGACGACACCCAGCCCGACCAGGGCATCCAGTACCGTACCGGAGACGCGGCCGAGGGGGAGCAGCCCGACTTCTCCCGCGGCGAGATCAGCGAGATCATCCCCGCCACCCCCGGCACCGTCGGCCCCACCCAGGTGCCCGCCGAGCTGATCGAGGTCCCGGCCGACGAGCAGGCGCCCGAGGTCACCGACCTCACCGTCGCCGAGCTCGACCCATCGGCGGATGCCCTGATCAGCCACGAGGTCACCGATGACGTGCAGGCCCGCTCGGTCACCCTGCACCTGCGCTCGAGCGCCGACGAGGACTTCACCCCCTACACCGTGCGTCGCACCGAGGGGGACCGCTTCGACCACACGATCACTCAGGCGGACCTCACCGGCAAGCGCTGGTTCGAGTACTACGTCGAAGCCTCCGACGGCAGCAACCTCACCCGCACCGAGACCACCCGGGTCGAGCTGACCGGGGTGGACGTCGCCCCGCTGCGGATGAACGTCGAGGACGGCCAGTACGTCTCGGGCACCACCTCGGTGTCCGTCGCGGGGGACGAGTACCCCTCCGATGCGACCGTCAGCATCGACGGCCGGGTACGCACCGATGCGGAGCCCGCCCTGGAGGCCGCGCCGGTGTTCGCCATGGACATCTCCCAGACCGACGACTACTTCCGCAACGGCGTGCTGATCGGGGACGAGGTGATCTCCATCTTCGAGGAGGGCACCTACTCGAATTGGCAGGGTCACGACGTCGCGGTGCCGCTGCAGCACGTGGTGCGCGGTGACCAGCTGGTGGTCACCGTCGCCGCCGGCACCAAGGCCTACCCCGGCATCGACGAGAACGAGAACAACGACGACTTCTCGATCCGGAACCTGCGCCTGATCCTGCCCGATGGCCGCACCCTGATGCCGGTCGGGTACGACGACCCCGCCCAGATCATCGCGATGGGCGACTCGGCCGGGAAGCACGACCTGTACGACGCCGTGTTCGAGCTGCCCGAGGACGCGTTCACCGCGAGCGCCGTCGCCTGGGACACCACGACCGTCGAGGACGGCGAGCACCTCCTGGCCGGCGCCGACGGCTCCGGCAACGAGGTCGAGCGCACCGTGATCGTGGACAACACCGCGCCGGAGATCACCACCTCGATCGAGGACGGCGCCACCTACCAGGGCGCGTTCACCCTCGAGGCGAGCGCGGAGGATGCCGGCAGCGGTCTGGCCTCCCTGACCGGGCGGCTGGACGGCGAGGAGATCGCCTTCCCCCAGGAGGTCTCCTCCCTGACCCTCGAACCCGGTGAGCACACCTTCGAGATCACCGCGACCGACGAGGTCGGCAACGAGGTCACCGAGACCCTCACCTTCACCACCCCGGAGGAGGATCCGACGGCGACCCTGGTCACCGAGGACGGCATCAGCGCCGAGGTGTGCGAGGCACCGGCGCTGCAGGCCGAGGTGACCGATCCCTCCGGTGACCTGCTGGATGTCTCCTACCGGGCCGGCACCAGCGCCTCGCTGGGCGAGGGCACCGTCGAGGCCTCGGCCGGCGAGGTGCGCGACGCGGATGCCGCCGACCGCAGCGGGGAGACTCTGGCCGCCGGGCAGGAGACCACCTCCGAGGACGCCCTGCCGTTCCACGAGTTCGCCGTGGACGTCCCCGCGGACGCCGCCGAGGGCACCGAGGTGCGCCTGGCCTGGGAGGGCGCCGCTGATCCCGGGGCCCGGGTGCGGCTGCTGGTCGAGGACGCCGCCACCGGTGAGCTGACCGAGGTCGCCCACGCCTTCGCCGCCGAGGACGGCGCTGTCGCCTTCGACGAGGTGGTCCCCGCCGCGGGGCACGTGGTCGACGGGCAGGTCCGTGCCGTGGTGCAGCACTCCGTGGGCTGGGCCGGGGAGACCCTCTCCACTCGGGACAGCGCGGCCGAGCCGCATCACCCCGACGCCACCGACCGCTCCGAGTACGACTTCACGCTGGCCTGGGAGTCCGACACCCAGTACTACAACGAGGAGTTCTACGAGCATCAGCTGAACATCCACGAGTTCCTGCTGGAGGAGCGCGAGGCCCTGAACTTGCAGTACCTCTTCCACACCGGTGACATCGTGGACAACCACGACCAGCCCGAGCAGTGGGCGAACGCCGATCCGGCCTACGCCCAGCTGGACGAGGCGGACCTGCCCTACAACGTGCTGGCCGGCAACCATGACGTCGGCAACTTCCAGAACGACTACTCGCAGTACTCGACGTTCTTCGGGCAGCACCGCTTCGAGGACAACCCCTGGTACGGCGGGTTCTACGAGGACAACCGCGGCTCCTACACCCTGTTCACCGCGGGCGGGGTCGACTTCATCGTGGTGAGCCAGGGCTGGGATCCGGGCGATGCCGAGATCGCGTGGATGAACGAGGTGCTCGCCCAGTACCCCGAGCGCACCGCGATCATCAACCTGCACGAGTACATGCTGACCACCGGCGGCCTGGGCCCGATCCCGCAGCGGATCCAGGACGAGGTCGTGGCCACCAACCCGAACGTCTCCATGGTGATGAGCGGGCACTACCACGACGCCCACACCCGCGTGGACTCCTTCGACGACGACGGCGACGGGGTCGATGACCGCGAGGTCACCCAGATGCTGTTCGACTACCAGGGCCTGCCCGAGGGCGGTCAGGGCTTCCTGCGCCTGCTGCACTTCGACAACGAGGGCGAGCGCATGATCGTGCGCACCTACTCGCCGTCCCTGGAGCAGTACGACAGCGAGGACGCCTCCCTCACCCCCGAGGACCAGGACTTCGAGGTCTCCTACGAGCAGCTGGGCATCGAACCGGCGCAGAAGGAGCTGACCACCACCGAGTTCACGGCCGATGTGCTCTCCGATCAGGAGTTCGCGCTGGTCGAGGGCGCGGAGTCCGGAACCACGGTGGCGGCCGACGCCTCCGTGCTGGGTGGAGGCACCCATTCCTGGTACGTGCGGGTCACCGATCCGCACGGCGGGGTGGCGCGCTCCGAGGTGCGCGAGCTGACCCTGACCGGCAGCGGCACCGACTGCGATCCGGACGACGGCGGCCAGCCGGGCGATGATGGCCAGCCCGGGGACGACGGTCAGCCGGGCGACGATGGTCGGCCCGGGGACGACGGCCGGCCGGGCGACGACGGTCGACCCGGTGAGCCCGGCTCCGATGGTCGCCCCGGCGAGGACGGCACGGAGGACTCCCGCGGGGGCTCCGGCAGCGGTCAGTCCGGCACCGACCAGTCCGGCACGGAGCAGACCGGCTCGGACCGTGAGTCCGGCCCGTTGGCGCGCACCGGTGTCGAGACGGTCGGCCTGCTGGCCCTCGCCCTCGGCCTCGCCGCCGCCGGCGGCCTGCTGATCCGCCGCGCTCGCCGCGGAGCCTGACCGCAGGTCCCGCGGATCCGGTCAGACCCGGAACACGTTCGGCTCCGACACCTGCCCACCACCGGGCAGGGGTCGGAGCCGAACGTCGTTCCCACTGCCTCGTCACTGCGGATCCCGCGTTCCTGGACGGTCGACAGCGCGGCGAGGTCGTCGACCGGTGCTTCGGACAGCGGTCACAGCGCCCGCTGGCGATCACCGCAAGCGGCAGCGCCCGCTGGCGATCACCGCAAGCGGCGGCGCCCGCTGGCGATCTCCGCAGGCGGACTCAGCGCACCATGCGGATGTCCGGCAGCTGCGGCCAGCGCTCGTCGATCTGCCGGGCCCCGTCGGGCGCGAAACCGAGCTTCTCGTAGAAGCGCCGCGCGCGGGCGTTGTCCTCGGCGACCCACAGGCTCGCCGGCGCGTCCCCGAGCAGCGACTCCACGAGCGCCCTGCCCAGCCCTGAGCCGTGCCACTCCGCGACGACGTAGAGCACGGACAGCTCCCGCTCCCGCACCGGCTCCGCGTCCTGCGGTGCCCAGGAGGCGGCAAGGCCCACGGGCACCTCGTACTCGTCCCGGCCGATCCGGAAGGTCCCCGCATCGGCCTCGGGAGTGCCCGGGGTGAGCCAGCGGGTCCACTGCGCGGTGCGCCGCTGGATGGCGGGTTCGCCGAACCACTCCTCGCCCGAGAGCGCATGGCCGTAGGCGACCTCCCAGCCGCGCACGTGCACCCGGGCGATCGCCGGGGCGTCCTCGAGGGACGGGACGTCGATCGTGAAGCTCATGGGGGCACGATAGAGGGTCCGGCGGCGTCCGCTGATCCGTCGATGCGTCGGCGGCTCGGTCCTCGTTGCGCTCCGTCCGCGCCGTCGGCTTCCCACCAGGTACCTGCAACCCGTAGTATCACGAACGCAGGCGGTCGGAGCCGACGTCGGCCGCGGGTCCCGAAGAGCGGTCCGCGCCGCCGGATCCGTCTCCGATCAGCCCGAAGACACCGCCGTCCCAGGAGGAACACGTGCCCGAAGCCGTCATCGTCGCTGCCACCCGCTCACCGATCGGGCGCGCCCGCAAGGGGTCGCTGAAGGACGTCCGCCCCGACGATCTCGCCGCGCAGACCATCCGCGCCGCCCTCGACCAGGTCCCGCAGCTCGACGCCACCACGATCGACGACCTGCAGCTGGGCTGCGCGATCCCCGAGGGCCACCAGGGCGGGAACCTCGCCCGCACCGTCGCCGTGAAGCTGGGGCTGGACACCGTGCCCGGCGCGACCGTCACCCGCTTCTGCGCCTCCTCGATCGAGACCACCCGTGCCGCCTTCCACGCGATCGTCTCCGGCGAGGCGCGCGCGGTGATCTCCGCCGGTGTCGAGTCGATCTCG
>DXDT01000034.1 GCA_019115335.1 Candidatus Brachybacterium merdigallinarum | reverse complement strand
GGTGTCGTAGATGGCCATCCCCGCGGTGATCGAGCCACCGGGGCTGTTGATGTAGAGGTAGATGTCCTTCTCGGGATCCTCGGCCGCCAGCAGCAGCATCTTCGCGCAGATCGCATTGGCGTTCTCGTCGCGCACCTCGGAGCCGAGCCACACGATCCGCTCCTTCAGGAGGCGCTGGTAGACGTTGTCGTCGAGGCCCAGGGGCAACTCCGCCGCGGCCGCTCGCGGGCTGTCGGGCGTCGAGCTCAGGGAGGTCTGTGAGGTCACGGTGTCTCCTTCATGACGGGGTGCGTCGATCGATGCCATGACTCTATGCGGTGCCCGGGACATCGAGGCAGGGTGTTCGCCGCAGGCGCACTGCGGTGCCGCGCCGGATCCGGCCCCTCGGATCTCCCCCGGTTCCCCTCGCCGCGCTCGAGCGGCGGTGCCGATGTGCCCCGCGCCCCTTCCTCGGGTCAAGCCGATGCACACTCCGGTCAGGTCGCGCCACGATGCCGTAAAGCTCTCGTCAAGGCGTCTGCCCGGCTGTTCCAAACCGCTCGATCCTGGCAGCGGTGCGCTCCTACTGTGGCTCCACCGCCGCAGGATCCCGTTCCGACGGCGCAGGTCCGCTCCCGGGCCGACGGGCCCTCCCGGCCCGACCCCTGGTCCGCACGGACCGATGTGCACTGCCGCGGCGGGACCGCCGCGATGGGCACGACCGACGAAGAACGCCTCGCTCCTCCTGACCGGACCGAGGTTGGAAGGAACGCACCGCACCATGGCTCAGCACAACACCCACCGCGCCGCCGGACGCGCCGTCACCCCGGTCACCCACGCCCGCCTCGCCGCCCGCGGCCTCGGTGGAGCGGCCGTTCTCGGCACGGTCCTGGTCGGCTCCGCCTTCGCCGGCAGCGGTGGCGAGGCCGCCTCGGCCGCTCCCGCGACCGCCCCCGCGGCACCGGCCACCGCCCCCTCGGCCCCGAGCACCGCCCCGGCCGCCCTCCTGGACTCCACCCAGAAGCTGCGCGACGGCTCCCGGGGCGCGGCTGTGTCGGATCTGCAGTCCGCCCTGAACCAGCACGGCGCGGACCTCGCGGTCGACGGCGTCTTCGGGAAGCTGACCCGCGGCGCCGTCAAGGACTACCAGGCCGCGAACGGCCTGCAGGTCGACGGCGTGGTGGGCCCGGAGACCCGCGGCTCCCTGAACTCCGGCAGCGCTGCCGCCATCTCCGGCGGCGGCACCTCCGCCCCGTCCGCGTCGTCCTCCAGCTCCAGCAGCATCGTCGATGCGGCCCGCTCCGCCCTCGGCACCCCCTACAGCTGGGGCGGCTCCTCGCTGGGCGGCATGGACTGCTCGGGCCTGGTGAACTACGCCTACAGCGCCGCCGGCATCGACGTCCCCCGCACCAGCAGCCAGATCGCCAACGGCGGCCGCAGCATCTCGCAGTCCCAGGCGCAGCCCGGCGACATCGTGGTGTGGCCCGGCCACGTCGCGATCTACGCCGGCAACGGCAAGATCATCGACGCCTCCGGCTCCAAGCAGCAGGTCGTGGAGCGCTCGATCTGGGGCAGCCCCACCGGCTTCGTCACCTACCGCTGAGCGAACTCTCCGACCTCCGGTCGGCACCTTTCGAGGCCCGGTCCCGCACTGCGCGGGGCCGGGCCTCTTCGCTGTCCGAGCCCGGCTGCCCGATCACGGCGCTCCGGGCCAGATTCTCAGCCGCTCCGGTCACGAGACTGGCTGAGAATGAAGCAATCAGCGGTCGTCGGACCGCAGCGGCCGGTAGATGCGGCCGAACGCCGCCTCGGCACCGGGGATCGCCCCCACCAGCTCCCAGCGGACCAGGCGCCCGCCCGGCACCTCGAAGGCGCGCGTGCCGTCCCCCAGCATCACCGGCGCGGAGAACACCTGGAGCTCGTCGACGAGGTCGTGCTCGAGGGCCTGCCGGGCGATGTCGGCGCTGATGATATGCACGTCCCGGCCGCCTGCGAGCTCATGGGCCCGCCGCACCGCCTCGACCACGTCGACGTCCAGCGCGACCACGGCGGGATCATCGGCGAGCTCCTCCGGGCGGTGGGTGAGGACCAGCTCGGTGCCGGCCCAGGCCCCGCCGTAGGCCTCGGCGGTGAGGTCATCGCGCTGGGCGGCCTGCGCCCGGGCGGCGTCGTACCCGCGGCGACCGGAGATGATCACCTCGACGCCCGCGGCGAGGCGCGCGCTGATCTCCGGGTCCAGCTGCGGGCCGTGCGCCATCCAGGACATGTCATGCTCCGGACCGGCGAGGAAGCCGTCGAGGGACGCGGTGAATCCCCAGGTGACCTTGCCGGCGGCTGGCTGGGCAGCGGACATGACGGACCTCCTTGCCCGACGCACCCGCGCCGGTTGCTGCGCCCCATCCTTCCACCGACGAGAGCGGGCCGCCATCCCCGAAGGGATGACGGCCCGCTGCACCGTGCCCCGAGCGGGGCGTCAGGTCACTCGGTCTCGGTCGCCTCGGCGGCCTCGTCCTTCTCCGCGGCCTTCTTCGGCGCGGCCTTCTTGGCCGGAGCCTTCTTCGCGGCCGGCTTCTTGGCGGGGGCCTTCTTCGCCGGAGCCTTCTCCTCCGCCGCAGCCTCCTCGGCAGGGGCCTCCTCGGCCGCAGCCTCGGTGGTCTCCTCCGCCGCGGCCGCCTTCTTCGGTGCGGCCTTCTTGGCCGGAGCCTTCTTGGCGGCCGGCTTCTTGGCCGGAGCCTTCTTCGCGGGAGCCTCGGCGGCCTCCTCGCCCTCGGCGGACTCGTCGGCGTCAGCGGACCCCTCGTCGCCCCCGGCAGGGGTCAGGCCCAGGTCCACGACCTCGCCGTCGGTGTTCTTGACGGTCACCTCGGCCAGGGCGACGTCGAGGGCCTTGGAGCGCTGCACCTCGGAGAAGATCTGCTCGAGCTGACCGGACTGCGCGAGCATCTGCAGCAGCTGGTTCGGCTCGACGCCGTACTGCTGGGACATCTGGGTCATGTAGTTCATGAGGTCGTCCTGCTCGACGTTGACCTCACGGGTCGCGTTCAGCTCGTCCAGCAGGAACTGGGCGCGGATCGCCTTGACGGTGTCCTCGCGGATCTCCTCGCCGTGCGGGTCACCGGCCTCCTTGCCCTCGTTCTCGAGGTGGGCGAGGATCTCGTCCTCGATCAGCTGATCGGGGACCGGGATCTCGAGGGTGTCCAGCAGCTTCTCGAGGAAGGCGTTGCGGGCCAGCGCCACGCGGTTGCCGGTGGCGTCGTTCTCGGCCTGCGTGCGCAGATCGGCCTTGAGCTCCTCGATGGTGTCGAACTCGGAGGCCATCTCGGCGAACTCGTCATCGGCCTCGGGCAGCTCGCGCACCTTCACGGACTGCGCGGTCACCTTCACCAGCGCCTCCTCGCCCGCACGGTCGCCACCGGCGAGCTTCGAGGTGAAGGTGGTGTCCTCACCGGCGGACAGGCCGGTCAGGGCCTCGTCCAGGCCCTCGAGCATGTTGCCCTCGCCGATCTGGTAGGAGACGCCCTCGACGGACTCGATCTCCTCATCGTCGATGGTGGCGGTCATGTCCAGGGAGACGAAGTCGCGGTCCTCGGCGGGACGGTCGACGCCCACCAGGGTGCCGAAGCGCTCGCGCAGCGCATCCAGGCGCACCTGCACGGCGTCGTCGTCGACCGCGGGCTCCTCGATCTCGACCTCGAAGGAGGACAGGTCCGGCAGCTCGATCTCGGGGCGCACGTCCTGCTCGACGACGAACACCAGCTCGCCCTCGTCCTTGCCGTCCAGGCCGGGGATCTGCTCGACCTCGACCTCGGGGCGGCCCACGGGCTTGAGCTCTGCCTCCGCAGCAGCCTGCTGGTACAGGTCCGGCATCGCGTCGTTGACGGCCTCCTGCATGATCGCGGGGCGCCCGAAGCGCTGCTCGATGAGACGCGCGGGGACCTTGCCCTTGCGGAAGCCCGGGATCTGCGCCTGGTCCGAGATCTTCTTGATCGCGGCGTCGACGGCGGGCTTCAGCTCATCGAACGGGACGTTGACGGTGAGCTTGACCCGGGTCGGGCTGAGCTTCTCGGAAGCGGTCTTCACGGGTGAGATCTCCCTAGTGATGCGGTGGTCAGATGTTCACGGGGTCGCCGAGGCCCCAGGGGCTCGCACGGTACGGCGACCCGGCGGAGTCGGGGTGACAGGATTTGAACCTGCGGCTTCCCGCTCCCAAAGCGGGTGCTCTACCAAGCTGAGCTACACCCCGGAGGGCAACCCGCCAGATATTACCCGTTCTCGGTGAGGCCTGCCGCAGAGATCCGCACGCCTGTGAGCAGACACATGCCCGCAGCGGCTCGCCTGAACGTGCCGAGAGCCGCGAGATCTGGTTCAATGGACCGGTCGCCGTCCCGCGCTCCAGCGCGGACGGGTCGACGCGGGCGTAGCTTAATGGTAAAGCCTCAGTCTTCCAAACTGATGACGCGGGTTCGATTCCCGTCGCCCGCTCCCCGGTCTCCGACCATCGTTCCTGGTCACGGGCCATGAGCCCTCCCTCTCGCCCCACGGCGACAGCATCCCCGCCCGGCCTGTCCCCTCAGTCCAGCAGCCCTTCGCGCAGGGCCCGCAGCACGGCGTTGGTGCGGTCGCGGGCCCCCATCTTCTGCAGGATCGACGAGAGGTGATTCTTCACCGTGCCCTCGGCCAGGTGCAGCATCCGGGCGATCTCCCGATTGGCGTATCCCTCGGCGACCAGGCGGAGCACGTCGATCTCCCGCTCGGTGAGGGCCGGGGCCGGGACCTGGGGCCCCGTGACGGAGGGCGGGTCCGCACGGATCGCACGCAGCAGGCCGTCGGTGATGGACGGGGAGATCAGGGTGCCGCCCGCGGCGAGGGTGCGGACCGCGCGGGCGAGCTGCTCGACGGTGACGTCCTTGAGCAGGTAACCCCGGGCCCCTGCCCGCAGCGCCTGCAGCACCAGCTCGTCGTCGTCGAAGGTGGTCAGCACCAGCACGGGGACGTCGCTGTCCTGGGCACGCAGCTGCTCGAGCGCCCAGATGCCGTCGTGACGCGGCATGCGCAGGTCCATCAGGACCACATCGGGGGCGTGCTCCGCGATCTCGGCGAGCGCGTCCCCGCCGTCCCCCGCCTCGGCGACCACGTCGATGCCTGCCACCTGGAGCAGGCTGCGGATGCCCTCGCGCACGAGGGCCTGGTCATCGACGACGACCACGCGGGTCATGCCGCCACCACCCGACCGGTGACCTCGAAGCCGTCGCTGCCGTCGACGGTCAGCTCCCCGCCGAGCTCCTCGAACCGCTCACGCAGCCCGCGCAGGCCGTTGCCGAGCTCTGCTCCGGCCGCGCCGACGCCGTCGTCCCTCGCGACCAGGGTCGCCCGGCCCTCGCGGACCGACAGGTCGATGTGCAGGCGGGTCGCCTCGGCGTGGCGGATCGTGTTGGTCACGGCCTCCTGGGCGAGGCGGATGAACGCGATCTGCTGCTCCTCGCCGAGCTCGAGATCCGGGTCCACAGCGATGTCGACGGCCAGGCCCGGCAGCCCATCGACCATGCTCTGCAGGGTCTCCTGGAGGTCCATGGGCCGGGTCCGCAGCTCACCGACCGCCGAGCGGACGTCGCGCAGCAGCCTGCGGGCCACGTCATCGGCCCGTTCGATGTGCTCGCGCGCCAGCTCGGGATCGACGTGCCGGGCCGCCTCGAGGTTCAGGGTCAGCACCGTGAGCTGGTGCCCGATCAGGTCGTGCAGCTCCCGGGAGATCCGCAGGCGCTCCGCGGTGCGGGTGGATTCGGCCAGCAGGATCCCGGTGGCCCGCAGCTCCACGTGCGCCTGGGCGAGCTCGGCGCGCATCCGCTGCTCCCGCAGCAGGGCGGAGCTGCTGAACAGGGTGGCGACCTGGATGAGCAGGTAGAAGCCGGTCATCATCACGGTCTCGATCAGGGGGTATCCCGACTGCACGGTGGTCACCAGCACCACGGCGGAGTTCAGCAGGACGATCACCGTCCCGACCGTCAGCGGGACGACGTACACGCTGATCGCGGCGGTGACGACCACCAGGATGACCATGAGCCCCATCCCGGGCACCGTGAGCACCATGGCCCACGAGGTCGCGACGCTCGCGGCCAGGGCGGCGAGGTTCACGCGCCGGGACGGATGCGAGCCGGTCAGGAGCACCGCCACGACGTAGAGCACCAGCAGCCCGGCCCACAGGGGACGGGGGATGACGGGGTCGGCCAGGCCGATCAGCGCAGGCGTCGAGACCACGACCGCGATGACCAGCATCGCGATGCCGGACCAGGTCTCCGTGCTCACTCTGCGCATGGCCTCACCTTAGAGCCGGTCCGATCTCGGGCACCCGTGCCGATGGTCATGGCCCCTCGGCGATTCAGCGGTGACAGCAGGCACGCGCGCCGGGGCGGCGCGCTCCGTAGCGTCGTCGCCATGAACCCGCCCAGCACAGGACCCAGCACGAAGAATCCCGCTGTCCAGGTCGAGGACCTCACCAAGCGCTACGGGGACCGGAGCGTCGTCGACGGCATCACCCTGAACATCGCTCGCGGGGAGACCCTGGGAGTCCTCGGCGTCAACGGCGCCGGCAAGACCACCACCGTGGAGATGATCGCCGGTCTGCGCCGGCCCGATGGCGGCCGCGTCTCGGTGCTGGGCCTGGACCCGGTCCGCGACCGCGGTGCGCTGCGGCAGGTGCTGGGGGTGCAGCTGCAGGATGCCGAGCTGCACCACGCCCTGACCGTGCGCGAGCTGCTGGACCTCTACCGCAGCTTCTATCCGCGCCCCCGGCCGGTGGCGGAGCTGCTGGATCTGGTGGGGCTCGAGGAGCAGCGCGCCGTCCGCTTCGAGAACCTCTCCGGCGGCCAGCAGCAGCGGCTCTCGATCGCCCTCGCCCTGGTGGGCAGGCCGCACATCGTGATCCTCGACGAGCTGACCACGGGCCTGGACCCGGCGGCGCGGCGCCGCATGTGGCGCACGATCGAGCAGCTGAGGGCCGACGGCGTCACCGTGATCCTGGTCAGCCACACGATGGAGGAGGTAGAGCGGCTCTGCGACCGCATCGTGCTGCTGCACGGTGGGAAGGTGCTCGCCACCGGAGCTCCGGCCGAGTTCGTCCAGGGCGCCGGCACCACCACGCTGGACGAGGCCTTCGTCCAGCTCACCGGAGAAGAGATGGAGACCGCCGAATGACCACCGCCGCTCACCCTCCCCCTGCCGCTCCTGCTCCGTCCGAGCTGCCCGCGCACCATCCCGGCCTGCGTTCCCTGCTGGTGATGGTGGTCTCCGAGGCCAAGATGGTGCTGCGCGACACCGCCGGGATGATCATGCCGATCGGCCTGCCGCTGATGATCCTGCTGACCTCCGCCGGCGGGACGGCCGACCTCGACGTCGGCGACGGATTCACTGCTCTGGACGTGGGGGTCGTCCCGATCGTGGTGGTGATGGTGCTGGCGATGATCGGGGTGCTGAACATGCCCAGCTTCCTGGCCTACTACCGTCGCTCCGGGATCCTCAAGCGGCTCTCGGTGACCCCGGTGAGCCCGCTGACGGTGCTGATCGCCCAGGTGATCGTCTCCGTGCTGCAGTCCCTCCTCGGCATCGCGGCGGCGCTGGGGTTCGCCGCGCTGGTGTTCGGCCTGAACCCGCCCTCCCGTCTCGGGCTCGCCCTCGGGGTGCTCGCCCTGACAGCGGCGGCGATGTACGCGACCGGGATGATCGTCGCGGCCATCTCCCCCACCCCGAACTCCGCGGTGGCGATCGGCCTGGTCGGGTTCCTGGGCCTCGGCGCCACCGGTGGCATGTTCGGCGGGCGGGAGGCGCTGCCGGAGCCGGTCGCCGTCGTCGGCGATCACCTGCCCTTCGGCGCAGGAGTGCAGGCCCTCCAGCAGGCATGGCTGGGCGCCCCGATCGACACCGGCGCGATCCTCTCCCTGCTGGGGGCGATCGCGGTCGGGGTGATCGTCTCGGCGCTCCTGTTCCGCTGGAGCTGACCCTCCACCGTCCTGTCCGGATCCCGCTGGCGCTGCAGGCCGTGAGGGGTTCTACTGGAGGCGTGGAGACCCTCACGGACGATCAGCGCTACGCAGCGATCACTGCGCGCGATGCCCGGTTCGACGGCGTCTTCTTCACCTGCGTGCGCTCCACCGGGATCTTCTGCCGACCCTCCTGCCCCTCTCGCACTCCCCGGCGGGACGGGGTGGAGTTCGCGCCCAGTGCCGCGGCCGCGGTCGAGCGCGGGTTCCGGGCCTGCAAGCGGTGCGGCCCGCTGGCCCCTCCGGCCGCCGACGGGACCAGCACCCCTGATCCCACCGGAGCGCTCGTGCGCCGGGCCCTGGAGCTGATCCGCACCGGCGCACTGGATCCCGGCCCGGACGGGCCCGTGCACGTCGCCGGACTCGCGGCCCGCCTGCATGTCACGGAGCGGACCTTGCACCGGGCGCTGACCTCCCGCACCGGTGCGGGCGCGGTCTCCCACGCCCGCATGGCCCGGTCCCGCCGCGCTCACGCCCTGCTGCGCTCCACCTCCTGGCCGCTGGCGGATGTCGCCGCCGCCGCGGGATTCGGCAGCGAGCGTCAGCTGCACGAGACGGTCACCCTGATCTACGGCCGCTCCCCGTCCGACCTCCGCAGAGCCTCCGCCCCCGCGTCACGCTCCCTGCCGGGCCGCTCCCGCTCCGCCGGCGGCGAGCGCTCCGGTCACGGAGCGTCCGATGTGGCTGTGGTCCGTGCCGAGCTGGCGGTGCGCCAACCCTTCGACGGCGAGGGACTGGCGCGCTGGTTCGCCGCGCGAGCGATCGACGGGGTGGAGCATGTCGAGGCTCTGCAGTGGACCCGAGCAGTGGCCCTCCCTCACGGCCCCGGAGTGCTCGAGGTGGATCTAGCCGCGCAGGCGGGGCCGCTGCCGGCGACTCTGCATCTGACCGACCTGCGGGACTACGCGGCAGCGGTGGCCCTGGCCCGCCGGATGCTGGACCTGGATGCCGATCCGATCGGGATCGACGCCGGGCTCGCCCGCGCCGTGCCCGCGCTCGCCCCGCTCGTGCGGGCATGCCCGGGGATCCGCCTCCCGGGCACCCCGAGCCTGGCCGAGGCGCTGCTGTGGGCGATCGTGGGCCAGCAGGTCACCACCGAGCGGGCGAGGGCGCTGATCAGCGATGCCACCGACCTCGGGGGCGCTCCTCTGCCCACCTCGCTGGCCGCCGGCCTGCGCACGTCTCAGGTGCACCGCCTCGCCGTCGACCCCGCCGAGGCAGGAGCGCGCGCCGAGGAATGGTTCCGCGGGCCGGCAGCACGTCGCCGAGCACTCGCCGGCGCGATGACTGACCCGCCCGATCCGCATCGTCCCGTCGCCGAGCTGCGCGATGCGCTCCTGGCCCTGCCCGGGGTCGGACCCTGGACGGCCGACTACGCCCTGCTGCGCGGGGTGCGGGCGATCGATGCGGCGCCGCCGCGGGACGTGGCCCTGCTGGCGTCGGCGCGAGCACTCGGCCTGGCCGAGGACTTCGCCGGCCTGGACGCCGTGCTGCGCGGCGCCTCCCCGTGGCGCAGCTACGCCGCGATGCACCTGTGGCATCACCGGGATACGCTCCCGCTCTCCCAGCGGACACTTCGGAAGGACCGCTCTTGACGACCTCGACCCCCTCCCTCGCCGCGCCGGAGCCCGGACGCGTCCACCGCCGCCTGGAGACTCCGCTCGGCAGCTACCTGCTGGCCGTCGAGCGAGACGCGCTGGTGGGCCTCTGGCGGCAGGATCAGAAGAAGTTCCCGGCCCCAGACCGGCAGGGCACCGAGGCTCCTGCTCCCCATCCCCTGCTGGACCGGGCCGCCCGGCAGCTCCAGGAGTATCTCGCCGGTGAGCGCACCGAGTTCGACCTGCCCCTGGCACCGGCGGGCACCGCGTTCCAGCGGGCGGTGTGGACGCACCTGGCCACCATCCCGCGCGGCGCCACCACCACCTACGGCCAGATCGCCCGCGCCCTCGAGCGTCCGCGGGCCGCGCAGGCGGTGGGGGCGGCGGTCGGCTCCAATCCGCTGTCGATCATCGTGCCCTGCCACCGGGTGGTGGCAGGCGACGGGGCCCTGACCGGATACGCCGGCGGGCTCGAGACCAAGCGGGCGCTGCTCGCCCTCGAGGGCGCGCTCCCCAGCGGGACCGGCACCGCGTGACACGATAGGCCGATGACCACGCCCGATCCGCTCCCCCCGTACCGCTTCCCGGTGGCCGCCCGCTACGCCGGGATGGCCTCCTCCCCGCTCAAGGACATCTTCGCGCTCGCCGCCCGGGCCGACGTCGTCTCCTTCGCCGGCGGGATCCCGGATCCGGAGCTGTTCGACCTCTCCACGGTCACCGCCGCCTACGACTGGGTGCTCACGCACCAGGGGCAGCGAGCGCTGCAGTACGGCGTCAGCGAGGGCGAGGAGGAGCTGCGCGTGCAGGCCGCCCGGCGCCTCTCGCCGGAGCTGCCCACCGATGCCTCTCAGATCCGGGTCACATCCGGGTCGCAGGAGGGCCTGTTCGTGGTGGCCGAGGCGCTGCTGGAGCCGGGCGACGTGGTGCTCGTGGAGTCCCCCACCTATCTCGCCGCGGTGCAGGCCTTCTCGGTGCACGGGGCTCGCATGATCGGCGTCGACACCGACGACGACGGGGTCCGGCCCGAGGCGCTCGCGGAGGCGATCGACCGCCACCATCCCAAGGCCGTGTACCTGATCCCCACGTTCCAGAACCCGACCGGCCGCACCATGCCCGTCGCCCGTCGGCAGGCGGTCGCCGAGGTGCTGCAGCGGACCGGGGTGCCGCTGATCGAGGACGATCCCTATGGGGCGCTGAGCTTCACCGGCAGCACCTGGGCGCCGATCGCCTCCCTGCCGGGGATGGGCGAGCGCACGCTGCTGCTGAACTCGATGAGCAAGCTGATGAGCCCCGGGGTGCGGATCGGCTGGATCCGTGCGGAGGGCGAGGTCCTGAACTCGCTCGCGGTGGCCAAGGCGGCGATCTCGATGCAGTCCTCCGTGGTGGACCAGCTGATGGTCGCCCGGTACCTGGCCACGGCTGATCTGGATGCGCACGTGGCGCGGGTCAGCGGCGTCTACCGGGAGCGGCGGGATGCGATGGCCCGCGCGATCGCTCCGATCCTGCCTGCCGGTGCGCACGTCACCCATCCGGACGGCGGGATGTTCCTGTGGGCCGCGCTCGGGCCCGGGTACGACGCGCAGGACATGCTCGCCGCGGCCGTCGACGCCGGGGTCGCCTATCTGCCGGGCTGGTCGTTCTTCGCCGACGATCCGGATCGTTCGACGATGCGGCTGAGCTTCGTCACCCACTCCCCCGCCGTCATCGACGAGGCGATCGGGCGGCTCGGCGAGGTCATCGCCCAGCATCGTGCCCGCCGCTGAGCTCGGCGCTGGGCCGTGCGGGCTTCTGCCAGCGCAGGGTGACGCGGAATCCTTCGCGGCGCCGGATCACGGCCCCGGTGCCGAGCACCGCCCTCGCCTGCTCACGGAGGAGGGCGAGGCTGAACGTCGCATCCCGCACGGGCATTCTCGAGGAGAGGGCTGAGCCGGGTTCCCGTTCCGGCGGGGGCACTGGACGCGGATGCTTCAGGATCCCGATCACCGGATTCGTCAGCGCATTCGCCACGTCCCAGGCGTGGTCGAGAATGCTGACCGGCCGGACCAGGGTGACGACCAGCACGGTGCCGCCGGGACGGAGCAGATCACGCACCTGGCGCAGCGCCGTCCCGAGGTCGAGGTGGTGCAGGGAGGCGACCAGGGTGATCGCGTCGTAGGCCGGGGCACGGCCGGGCTGGGAGGCGTGCTCGGAGAGCGTGCGGCGCAGGATGTGCACGCTGTGCCGATCACGATGCGCCGTCGCCGCGCTGTATGCCATGCCCGGGTCAGGGTCGATGCCCTCCACCCGCGCCGCCCTCGTGCTGAGCGCGGCGAGGAGGTCACCCCGGCCGCAGCCCACATCGAGCACCCGGTGGGCATCGACGGGCAGGTGGCGCAGGATCCAGGGGTGGAAGTGGGCGTTGTGGTCCCAGGGATGGCGGGCGTTGAGCCGCTCCAGCTGCCGGCCGGCCCCACGGATCAGAGGGTGCGCGGTGGTGCGGAGGTTCCGGGGCTCGGTCATCGTGCACTCAGCTCCGCAGAGCCGACAGTCGGGCCCGTGCCATCAGGGTCATCCCCGCGAGGGTGAGGGCGGCGCCGGCCAGCAACCAGCCCGGCCCGAGCGGCACGAGAGCGGCCAGCAGCACCCCGGCCGCCAGGGCGAGCAGGATCGCATCGGACTGCCAGGCGAGCAGCGGCAGCACCGAGAGGTCGCCCTGCGGGGTGGGCATGGGGGTCATCAGGCCCAACGGCATCGCGCCCTTGGCGGCGTCCCGCACCCGCCCGGCGAGCAGGATCGGCAGCAGTGCCAGTGGCAGCAGCAGCCCCGAGAGCTCGGCGGTCTCGACAGTGCCGCTCATCCACAGCGTCGCCGCGGAGCCGAGCAGTGTGAGCAGGGCGAGGGCGAGGGTGGGGGCGATCGCATGCAGCAGGGCCTGGCTCTCCGTCGTCTGACCGAAGAGGGTCGGGGCTCCCGCGGTGTGCACGGCATGCCGGATCCCGTCGGTGTACGGGCCGCTGCCGGCCCACATCGCGGTCGCGCCCAGCAGCGCGGCGCCCCAGCTCAGCGGACCGGTCAGCAGGGTCGATCCGGTCAGCACCGCCGCGGCCAGCAGTGTGATCAAGGCGCCGACGGCGGTGCGTTCGGGACTGCGCAGCCAGGCCACCGCATCCCGTCGGGCGTACAGCAGCGGCAACGATCCCGGGCCGACGGCGGGCAGGCGGCGCCCGGCCGTGGGCGGGGTGCGGAAGGCACCCGCCGCCCCGACCATGTCGCCGGTGGTGGCGACCGTGGTGGCGCTCTCCCAGCGGGCGGCCTGCTCGCGCAGCACTCTGCCGCGCGCAGTGTCCAGCAGGACGGTCCCGGCGCCGACGGCGAGCAGGCCCGCCCCCAGCAGACCGATCGCCCAGGCGGTGGCGGCAGGGCCCGAAGTGGAGCCGGCTCCGGGAGCAGCCGGTCCGGCAGCGGCGCCAGGAGACGAGCTGTCGACCGGGAAGACTGCGGCGGGACCGGCTCCGGAAGGCAGCGCCGCAGCGAGCACCCCGCCCAGGAGCAGACCGAGGGCGAGCAGCCGCCGCGGCAGCGGCTCCAGCAGCTCTCCCGCGAGCCAGGCCGACCCGAGCAGCAGGCCGGTGCCGAGTGCGGCGAGCAGCCACCACAGGACCGGGGCGGGCGACGTGCGGCCGGCGCTGAGCAGGGTGGCGGCGATCAGGGCAGCGAGGGTGAGGCTGCCGAGCACAGGCAGCAGCAGGGCCCGTGCGAAGGGGCGCCGGAGCACTCGCCGGCGGCGGATCCCGGAGTCGGCGAGGGTGGCGGTGAAGAAGGGTGGCAGCAGGGCAGGGCCCCGCACCGCGCCGATCATCACCATCACCGCGCCGAGTCCCGCGCAGAGGCCGGTCAGGACCGTCGGCACGGCGGGGTGGAGCAGTGCGGGCAGCACGTCGGGCCGGGCCAGGAAGGCGCCGGCCGCGTGCAGGAGCGGGGCGCCGATCACGAGCACGCCCATCAGTGCCGCATACAGGAGGTAGAGCACATCGCTGCGGGAGCGGGCCTGCGTGCGCTGAGCCCAGACCTCGCGGACCGAGGCGAGGGGATCGCTCATAGGGCGTCCTCGAGGTGGAGGCGGTCGTCGGCGAGCTCCTCGAGCAGGCGAGGGCTATGGGTGGCGAGCACCACGGCGGCCCCGGCAGCGGCGCGGGCGCGGATCGCGGCGATCACCAGACCCAGCCGGTCGGGGTCCAGACGCTGCTCGGGCTCGTCCAGCAGCAGCACCCGGCCGGGGCGGGCGAAGATCAGGGCGAGCGAGACCAGCTGGGTCTGTCCGCTCGAGAGCTCGTGGGGGAAGCGCTGCGCGAGCGGGGTGATCGCGAGCTCGGCGAGCAGGTCGTCGGCTCTGTCCCGGGCCTCCGCGGCACCGCTGCCCCACGTGGCGGCGATGAACTGGAGGTGCTCGGCGACCGTCAGGTCCCGCGCGGTCTGCGGTGGCCCGATCAGCGCCGCGAGGGCGGAGCGGCAGGCAGGATCGCGGTCATCCGGGGCGCGACCCTGGATCAGCACCTCTCCGGCGGTCGGCGTGAGCTGCCCCGCCAGCACTCGCAGCAGGGTGGTCTTGCCGGACCCGTTGGCGCCGGTCAGAGCGAGCACCTCGCCCGCCGCGGCGCTCCCGCTCGCCTCGAGCAGCAGCACGATGCCGTCCGTCACGACGCCGACGCCCTCGAAGCACACCGGCGCGGCTGCAGGTGCGGTCCGCGCACTGGAGACCGTCCGGGAGGGAGGGGCCGACCGGAGGCGAGGGGCCGGCCGGGGGTCACGCTCGCTCATGGGCTCATCCAACACGCTCGGTGGGCCGTGTGCCTCCGACGAACGTCGCCCGTCGGGAGTCCCGTCGTCGCACGTCCCGACATCGCACGTCCCGACGTCGGGCCGTGCCCACCGATTGGGAGATGGCACACCATGGACTTCCCGTCAGAACCATGAGATGATAGTCCCTCCCCGCCGTAGGTGCCGCACCCTGTCCGCGCAGGTCATGCGGCGCTCGAACCGCGCCGTCGCGGCACTTCGGGTCTTGCCCGTGGGTGCCAGTCGATGTGCGGACGCCGCGACCCGTGACGGTCGCGGTACTGCTGGGGCACAGGTCTACCCAGGAGGTCTCCTTGTCCCTTGCCACTGCTCCCACCGACGCTCTCGCCGATGCTCCTGCCGTCGAGATCGGCCATGTGCTCGCCCATCCCGTGCACGGCCCCGTGCGCATCACCG
>DXDT01000033.1 GCA_019115335.1 Candidatus Brachybacterium merdigallinarum | reverse complement strand
GCTCGACCCAGGTGGGGAGGACCTCCTTGGCGCAGTGGTCGGTGTGCAGCGCGACGTTGATCGGGTAGTTCTTCGCGACGGCGTGGACGTACTCGGCCAGCGCGATCGAGCCCGCGACGCGGTCCTTGACGGTGGAGCCGGAGAGGTACTCGGCACCGCCGAAGGACACCTGGATGATGCCGTCGGAGTTCGCCTCGGCGAAGCCCTGGAGGGCGGCGGTGGCGGTCTGCGAGCTGGACACGTTCACGGCCGGGTAGGCGAACTTGCCCGCCTTGGCGCGATCGATCATCTCTGCGTACTGATCCGGGGAAACGACTGCCATGGGGGCATTCTCCTTCGTCGGTGGGGTCGATGACGACCGGCGGTGCTCCGCACGGGGTCGTCCGATCGTGGCCATTGTTCCACAGCGACGGGGCCGGTTCCTCTCCGCAGGTCCCCCGGAGCGCTCGCGCCGGCCGCCGTCGTCAGCGCAGTGGCCCCTCGGGGATCCGGGCGTGCTGCAGGATCCAGGTGTGCATCGCGATCGCGGCGGCCGCGGCGACGTTGAGGGAGCGGGTCGAGCCGAACTGGGTGATGCCGACGACGAGGTCCGCCGCCGCCAGCAGCTCGGAGCTCACGCCCGGCCCCTCCTGGCCCACCACCAGCACCGCGTCGTGCGGCAGGGCGGTGCGCTCGAGCGGGACCGCACCGGGCACGAGGTCGATCGCGACCAGCGGGCGCCCGTGCTCGCGCGCCCAGGCGATCAGGTGCGCGGCGTCGGGATGGTGGATCTCGTGCTGGTACCGGTCGGTGACCATGGCACCGCGACGGTTCCAGCGGCGGCGGCCGACGATGTGGAACGCCCCGACGGCGAAAGCGTTCGCGGAGCGCACCACCGAGCCGATGTTGTTGTCGTGCTCGAGATTCTCGATGGCCACGTGCAGCGCGTGGCGGCGGGTGTCGAGCTCGGCGACGATCGCCTCGCGCCGCCAGTACCGGAAGCGGTCCTCGACATTGCGGCGGTCACCCCCCGCCAGCAGCTCCGGGTCCAGGCGCGGATCCTCGGGCCACGGCCGCGGGTGCGGGCCGACGCCGACCTCCCGGACCGGTGCCGGGACCGCATCGTCCGCCGGGGCGCTGGACGCAGTGGGAGCAGCAGCGTCACCGGCGTCGGGGCCGGGCGCGGTCACCGCGTCGGCTCCCGGTCCTCCGGGTCCGGCTCGTCCCCGTCCTCGAGCTCGTCGAGGTGCACCTGGTCCGGATCGGGCAGGCCCTGGGCGCGCCGCCTGCGCTCACGCAGCACCAGGCGCACCAGCACCCAGATGATCACGATCGCGATGATCGCGTAGACGACGTTGGAGAAGACGTCCGTGTACGGCTCGATCACGGTCCAGTTCGAGCCCATGAAGAAGCCGATGGTCAGGAAGATCGAGTTCCAGATCGCACTGCCCAGCCCGGTGAGCAGGGAGAACATCGGCAGCGGCATCGCATAGAGACCGGCGGGGATGGAGATCAGGGAGCGGACCCCCGGCACCATGCGGCCGAAGAAGATGGCCTTGTGGCCGTGCTTGTCCATGAAGGCGACGGACTTGTCGTAGTCCTCCACATGCACCAGCGGCAGCTTGATCACGAGGACCCGCAGCCGCTCGGGCCCCAGCAGTCGGCCGATCCCGTACAGCACCCAGGCACCGACCACGGACCCCGCGATCGAGGCGAGCAGCATCATCCAGTAGCTGTGGTCCTCCCCGGCGGCGGTGACGCCGGCCAGCGGGAGGACCACCTCGGAGGGGATCGGCGGGAACAGGTTCTCGAGGAAGATCAGCAGGAAGACGCCGAAGGCGCCGAGGCTGTTCATCGTCGAGACGGCCCAGTCGACGATGTTCATACGTGGTCTCCTCAGAAGTCAGGGGCGGCGGTCCCGGCCGCGCCTCATCGTAGGCGGCGGCCGGGCGGATCGTCTGCGCCGGAGCTCACTCCCGCGAGATCTTCACCGGACCCGTCCGCTTCCCGACCCGGAACCGCTCAGATCTCGAGCTCGCTGATGTCGTAGGCGTGCAGATAGCGGAACCCGGCCTGCTCGACGGCCTCGCGGGAGGCCTCGGAGCGGTGGACGATGACCGCGACCGCGGCGATGTCGGCCCCCGCCTCGGCCAGCGCCTCCGTGGCGGTCAGGACGCTGCCGCCGGTGGTGGAGGTGTCCTCGACGGCGACCACGCGGCGGCCGGTGACGTCCGGCCCCTCGATCCGGCGCTGCAAGCCATGAGCCTTCTGGGACTTGCGCACCACGAAGGCGTCCAGCGGGTCCCCGGGCAGGTCCCCGGCGGCGGCGCGCGCTGCGGAGGCGTGCAGGATCGCGGTGGCGACCGGGTCCGCCCCCAGGGTGAGACCGCCGACGGCCTCGATCCCGGGCACCAGGCCCTCGCGCTCGAGCAGGTCCAGCATGATGCGGCCGACCAGCGGCGAGGCCTCGTGGTGGAGCGTGATGCGGCGCAGGTCCACGTAGTGATCGGCCTGGGCGCCGGAGGAGAGGGTGACCTGCCCCCGCACCACGGCGAGGTCGCGGATCAGGGTCCGCAGGCGCTCCCGGTCGGCGGCGACGCGGCCCGGGGTCGCGGCGTCTGGAGCGCCGATGCTCGGTCTGTCGGTGCGGCGGTCGTCGGAGGTGAGGTTCTGCTCAGGCATGCGCTCAGGGTAGAGCAGGAACCTCGGGCGGGCCCTGCTCAGATGCCGTCCTCACGCAGCCAGGGGGCGCGCAGCTTCCGCTTGGAGGCACGCCGGCGAGAGGTGCGCACGGCCCGCACCTGCAGGCGGTGGTACCAGTTCGGGGAGGTGAAGGCCCGCACCAGGGAGCGCGGGGCGAGCCGGGAGACCTCCCCGGCGGTGCGATAGGTGACCGAGGGGACCGACAGCACCGTCCCCCTGGCGGCGTCCTTGAGCGCCTGCTCCACCACGTACGGGGCCTTCAGCCAGGTCACCCGGGGCAGGCCCTCCATGTTCATCGCCGCCCGCTCATGGAACTCGGTCTGGACGAAGCCGGGCAGCAGCGCGGTGGCGGTGACCCCGGTGCCCTTCAGCTCCATGGCCAGGGATTCGGTGAAGACGGTGACCCAGCTCTTCGAGGCGGCGTAGGGGCCCGCGGTCGTGTATCCGGCCAGGGAGGAGACGTTGAGGATCGCTCCGCGGCGCCGCTGGACCATCACTCGCGCGGCGGCGTGGGAGAGGACCAGCACCGCCCGCATCAGGGTGTCCATCTGCTTGACGTGATCCTCCACGCCCACCTCGAGGAACCCGCCCCGCAGCCCGTAGCCGGCGTTGTTGACCAGCAGGTCCACAGGCTCGACGGGGTCGGTCAGGCGGGTCGCGACCTTCTCGGTCTGCTCGTGGTCGGAGAGGTCCGCCGGGAGCACCTCGATGGAGACGTCATGGACATCACGGATCTGCTCGGCGACCGAGCGCAGGCGGTCCTCGGCGCGGGAGACCAGCACGAGATCGTGCCCGGTGCCGGCGAGCTGCCAGGCGAACTCCAGGCCCAGTCCCGAGGTGGATCCGGTGACGAGTGCGCGCGCCATGAGCCTGATCATAGGCCCGCGGGGCAGCCCCCCGCGGGACCGACGGCGCGCGCCGTAGGATCGTCGGCATGCGCATCGCGACCTGGAACATCAATTCGCTGCGGGCCCGCATGGATCGGGTGCTCGCCTTCCTGGACCGGCACGACGTGGACGTGCTGGCGCTGCAGGAGATCAAGGCGAAGCCCGCCCAGCTGGACCTGGCCCCGTTCGAGGCGGCGGGCTACGAGACCGCCGCGCACGGGCTGAACCAGTGGAACGGGGTGGCGTTGCTGTCCCGGGTGGGCCTGGCCGATGTGCGCACCGAGCTGCCGGGGGCCCCGACCTGGCCCGAGGACGAGACCGGGGTGGTCGAGGCGCGAGCGATCAGCGCCGTTGTCGGCGGTTCCGACGGGGGTTCGCAGGACGGGCTGCGGATCTGGTCGCTGTACGTCCCCAACGGCCGTGAGCTCGACCATCCCCACTACGGGTACAAGCTGCGCTGGCTGGATGCGCTGCGCGCCGAGGGTGCACGCGAACTCACCGCGGACCCGCAGGCCAGGACCGTGCTGGTGGGTGACTTCAATGTCGCCCCGCGGGACGAGGACGTGTGGGACATGGAGTTCTTCGAGGGGAAGACCCACGTCACCGCCCCGGAGCGGGACGCCTTCGAGGCAGTGGTCGGGGCCGGCTACGCCGATGTGGTGCGGCCGGACCACGAGGGACCGGGCGTGTACACCTACTGGGATTACCAGGCGCTGCGCTTCCCGAAGAAGGAGGGCATGCGCATCGACTTCGTGCTGGGCTCCCCCGCGGTGCAGTCCGCGGTGACCGGGTCGTTCATCGACCGGGAGGAGCGCAAGGGCAAGGGCGCCTCCGATCACGCGCCCGTGGTGGTCGACCTGGAGCTCTGAGCGGTCGGCCCCGGCGTCGGCACGGAGCCCGCCCTCTCGGGGAGAACAGCGGGAGAACGGCCGGAGGACGGCGACGGCCCCGAAAGAACGGTGACGGCACAGAAAGAGCGGCGACGCGTCATCCGCATCGCCGCTCCCCAACGAACCATCTGCGCCGGGATCAGGCGTGCCATGTGAGAAGTGGCTGCGGTGGCGCTGTCGACGCCTCACAGCCGGTCCGTTGCGGGGACCAGTCGCACGTGGGTTCCGGTGCCAGTATTCGCTGTTGTGCAGATCACACTACGCTATGGAGATGCGGCGCACAAGCCGCTGTGGACACGGCGTTGCGCACCCCGCGGCCCACTGACCGTTCCTCCCCAGACCGGGGTTTTCCACCATCGCGGAGCGGCCGCTGACAGCAGCCACCCCGCCTGGCGAGGATGCCGGCATGACCAGCGCTTCCACACTCACCAGCCGTTCCTCTCCGGCGCCTGACGAGGTGCCTCTGCGCCTCGCGCACTCCTCCAGCGCACCCGGCGCGGGCTCCGTGCCGCCGCGCCGGCCCGCCCGCTTCCCTCGGGCCGCACCGTCCCGCCCGGACGGGCCCGACAGCGCCCCTGTCGTGCACTGGGCCGGAACCGACGGCACCCTGGCGGAGCTGGTGCGCGACCATGCCACCGCGGCCGGGATCACCGTCACCGAGGACCCGGGCGCCGCTCCCGTGCTCGCTGCGCTGATCGACGGTGAGGCACTGGAGGGGTCGGGCGGGGAGCAGCCGCCGGGGAGCGCGCTGGTCGTGATCGCCCCCGATGGGCCGCTCGAGGTCGCCACCTGGCAGTCGGCACTCGCCCACGGGGCGCTGGCCCTGGTGCAGCTGCCCTCGCAGTCGGAGCGCCTGCTGTCCCTGCTCGCCGAGCTGGCGCGGCCGCGCCGGGCCGCGCTGACCATCGGCGTGGCCGGAGGCTGCGGCGGGGCCGGGGCGTCCTCCTTCGCGGCCCGCCTGGCCGCAGCCGGACGTGCCCGGGCGGACGTCACCCTGATCGATGCGGATCCGCTCGGCGGCGGCCTGGACCTGCTGGTCGAGGAGATGACCACCTCCTGGATCGGCTGGGCGGACGCCGCCGCACTCGGTCCCGACGACGGGGAGGCGCTGCGCGACGGCCTCCCGGTCGTCGACGAGGTGCGCCTGCTGGTCGCCGGGACCCATCCGGGCCCGGACGGTGCCGCTCTGACGCGCGCCCTGGGTGCTCTGACCAGCCTCGGCGGCATCGTGATCGTCGACCTCTCCCCTGCTCTGGTGCCGGCGGCCCTGCCCTACCTCGACGCGCTCACGGTGGTGGTGCCGGGCACGGACCACGCCGTGCGGGCCACGGCCCGCCGCCTGCGCAGCTGGCAGGTGCCCGTTTCCCTACCCCGCCTGGTGGTGCGTCGGCGCGGCCCGCTGCACCCCTCCGATGTCGCCGAGGACCTGGAGCTGCCGCTGGCCGGCTCCTTCCGCGACAGCCCCTCCTCCGTGGTGCCGCTGCTGGATGTGCGGCGCGGAGGCGCGGACCGCACCTGCCGCCAGCTGCTCGGGGATCTTCTCGACGAGGTCCCGGCATGAGCCCCGCGGTGCGCGGCGAGGAGCTGGCGGAGCTGCTGGACCTGGTCCGGGAGGACCTGGTGCGCGATCCCGGTTCCGTAGACGTCCCCCGCATCTCCCGGCTGCTGCGCTCCCGGGGCCGGGTCATGGGCGCCGCGGCCGTGCTCGAGCTGACCGCGTCCCTGCGCGATCACATCGAGGGCCTCGGGCCGCTGCAGTCCCTGGTCGTCCCCGGGGTCACCGATCTCCTGCTCAACCCGGACGGGACGGTCTGGGTCGAGGACGCCGGCGGGATGCGCCCCGCCGGGATGCACCTCGGCCCGGCCCAGGCCCGAGAACTCGCGGTGCGGCTCGCCACCGCGGGCGGCCGGCGCCTGGATGATGCCGTGCCCTGGGCCGATGCTCATCTGCCCTCCGGGATCCGCTTCCACGCGGTGCTGCCGCCGCTGTCCCCGGGCGGGGCCGTCCTCTCCCTGCGCCTGCCGGGCACGGAGCGCTTCACCCTCGAGGATCTCGAGCGGGCCGGAGCGATCGACGACGCCCTGCGGGAAGTGCTCTCGGCGATCATCCGCTCACGGGTCCCCTTCCTGGTCACCGGCGGCACCGGGACCGGGAAGTCGACGCTGCTGGCGGCGATGCTCGCCGAGGTGCCCGCCGGTGAGCGGCTGATCGTCGTCGAGGACGTCCTCGAGCTCGAGATCGACCATCCCCACGTGGTCCATCTGCAGTCCCGGCACGCCAACAGCGAAGGGGCCGGGGCGGTGGACCTGACCGCCTTGGTGCGGCAGAGCCTGCGGATGCGTCCGGACCGGATCGTGCTCGGCGAATGCCGCGGCGCGGAGATCCGAGAGCTGCTGCAGGCGCTGAACACCGGGCACGAGGGCGGCTGCGGCACGGTTCACGCCAACACCGCCGCCGACGTGCCGGCCCGGCTCGAGGCCCTGGGGGCGCTGGGCGGGCTGGACCGGGCCGCGCTCGCCTCGCAGGTCACCAGCGCCCTCGAGCTGGTGCTCCACCTGGGGCGCCGCGACGGGGTGCGACGGCTCGAGGAGGTGTCGCTGCTGCGGCGGGGTCCGGACGGGATGCTCCACGCCGTCGCGGCACTGGATGCCCGGTCCGGGCGGTTGCGGGAGGGCCCGGCGGCTGGTGAGCTCGCCGAGCGGCTGGACCTGCGGCCCCGCGCACTGGCAGTGCGGTCCACGGGGGTGAGGGCGGCATGACCTCGGCACCCCTGACAGCTCTGAGCGCTCTGGCATCCCTGAACGCTCTGACGTCCCTGAGCCCCGTGCTCCTGGTCCCCGCTCTCCTGGCCCTGGTGTGGGTGCTGTGCCCGCCCTCGGTCCCCCACGCCGCGACACCCCCGCGCACCGGGCGACGACCGCAGCGGGCCACGGCGGTGGAGGTCGCCGGCATGGTCGAACGACTGGCCACCGTGCTCTCCACCGGCGCGGGGATGCGGCAGGCCTGGGATGCCGTGGCCCGTTCACTGCCCGCCGGGGAGCTTGCCGATCTGGCCCGGGCGGTCGCGGCCGGGGCGGATCCACGACGCGTCTGCCCGCCCGGGCTGCGGGGCGGGGCGGTGGTCGGCTCGCTCGGGGCGGCGCTGACGGTCTGCGAGCGCACGGGAGCCCCCACGGTCGGGGTGCTCCAGTCCCTGGCCGAGGCGCTCCGGGACCTCCACGATGCGGCGCTGGCCCGGCGCAGCGCCTTCGCCGGTCCGCGTTCGACGGCGCGGATCCTGCTGGTGCTGCCCCTGGCCGGGCTGGGGTTGGGGATCCTGCTGGGCGGGGACCCGCTGCGGCTGCTGGTGACCACCCCGATGGGGAACCTGATGGCCCTGCTGGGCGGGGTGCTGACCGCAGTGGGCTGGTGGTGGATGCGGCGGCTGATCCAGCAGGCCGATCCTCCCGCCGCCGCGGACGTGGACCCCTCGGTGGTGCTCGAGCTGGTGGCCGGGGCGCTCGAGTCCGGCCTGCCCCTGGCCCGTGCGGTCACCGCCGTCGCCGCAGCTCTGGACGACGGTCCGATCGGATCCCACCTGGAACGGCTGGGCTCTGCCCTGGCCGCCGGGGTGTCGGCCGCGGTCGCCGCCGGGGCGCTGCCCGAGCAGTTGACGCCGCTGGGCGAGTCCGCTGTCCTCGCCGAGACCTCAGGGGCAGATCTGGCCCGGGTGCTGGACTCGGCCGCCAAGGACATGCGACGCGGCACGGCCCGCAGCGCCGAGGAGCGCGCCGAGCACCTCGCCGTGCGACTCGTCCTGCCCACCGGGGTGGCGCTGCTGCCGGCGTTCATCGCCCTCGGGATCGTCCCCACGGTGATGTCGCTGCTGGGAGGCACCTTGAATCTCACGACCCCCTGATCCTGACCGCTGCCCACCCTGCACCACCCCCTGATCCACCGGGACCCTCCCGGTGCGCGGGCCCCCGGTCCGCACCCGGCAGCATCCGCTGCCACCGATCCGGTCGGCACCCGCCGACCGGCCCCGGGCGGCGCTCGCCGCCCTCCACCAGAAGGAGATCCCTCATGTCCCTCACCCTCGAGCGGATGCGCCGCTCCGTCGATCGCGTGCTGCGCGATGACACCGGCGCATCCACCGCCGAATACGCCATCACCGTGCTCGCCGCCTGCGGTTTCGCGGCAGTCCTGGTCGCTCTGCTCGCCTCCGGCGAGGTGCGCGACCTGCTGATGGGCATCATCACCTCGGCCCTGTCCCAGGGGTCCTGATGCTGCGGGTCCTCCGGTCGCCCTGGTGGCAGGGCGACCGGGGGTCCGCCACCGCCGAGACGGCGATCGTGCTGCCGGTGGTGGTGGTCATGATGGTGGCCATCCTGGTCACCGGCACCGGGATCGGCACCCAGGTGCAGCTGGAGAACGCCGCCCGCGGCGCCGCTCGCGAGCTGGCACGTGGGGAGGACGCCGCCGCGGCCACTGCCGCCGCCCAGGAGATCGGCGGTCCGGGCACGCGGGTGAGCATCCGCGTCGAGGGTGACTGGGTGCATGTCGAGGTCACCCGCAGCCTGCAGCTCGATGCCGGCATCCTCTCCGGAGCGCGCTGGGAGCTGAGCGCAGATGCCAGCGCCCGCCGCGAGCCCCATCTGCTCGAGGGGGTCTCGCCATGAGCACCTCGGCCGCCGGCCTGCTGGCCTGGACTGGGTCCCTCACCGTGACGATCGCAGGGCTGTCGCTGCTGGGGACGGGGGTTCTCGCCCAGTCCAGGGCGGCGACCGCTGCTGACCTCGCCGCCCTGGCCGGGGCCGACTCCCTGGCCGTCGCGCATGCCGCGCCGTGCTCCGTCGCCGGGGAGGTCGCTGCACGCAACGGGGCTCAGCTGGTCAGCTGCGAGCAGCGGGAGTGGGACGTGCTGGTGACCGTCCAGGTCGAGGCCGGGCCGCTGCCGGCCATGAGCACTCGCGCCCGAGCCGGTCCGGGACCGGCGGACCTCCCCTGAGCGGGGCTGTGCCCGGGTCGATCGGGTCGGAGTCGGTCGGGCCGGGGCGGAGCGGCCGGGCCGGGCCGGCGTCAGCCAGGGTCGGGCTCTGGGCGAGGTCGGCTGCGGTCGCGACCAGGAGTCAGCTCTGGTCCGGGGGCTCGGTCAGCAACTGCAGCAGGCGCAGCGCCTCGGGCTTGGACAGCGGCTCGTTGCCGTTGCCGCACTTCGGGGAGACCACGCAGGCCGGGCACCCCGCTGTGCAGGGGCATTCCGAGATCATGTCCGCGGTGGCGCGCAGCCAGGCGGCGGCGTCCTCCGCGCCGCGCTGGGAGAAGCCGGCACCGCCGGGAGCACCGTCGTACACGAAGATCGTCGGCTCCCCGGTGTCCTCGTGGTGCGCGGCGGAGACCCCGCCGATGTCCCAGCGGTCGCAGGTCGCCAGCAGCGGGAGCATCGAGATCGCAGCGTGCTCGGCGGCGTGCAGGGCGCCCGGCAGCTCCCCGCCCGGGATCTGGGCGGCGTCCGTGGTCTCCCGCGGGATCACCCACCACACCGCCTTCGTGGTCAGGGTGCGGGGCGGCAGGTCCAGGGAGTGCTGGGCGAGGACGGCCTGGGTGAACACATCGCGCACCTGGTATCCGGTGACCTGGTCGGTGACGTCGACCGTGCCGAAGCAGAGCTGCACCCCGTGCTCCCAGTCGCGGCTCCACTCGGTCTGGCGGATGCGGATGGTGGAGGTGGACTGCGGATGCGTCGAGTGCAGCGGGTCCTCGCGGTGGACGATCGCGACCGCGTCCTCGACATCGAGCCGGTCGACCACGTAGCTGCGGCCCTGGTGGAGGTAGACGGCACCGTCATGGACCTGGGAATGGGCGCTGGCGGCATCCACCGTGCCCAGGAGCGCGCCGCTGGTGCGCTCGACGATCCGCACCGGCTCCCCGCCGCTGCCACGCAGGTCGGTCAGGGCGTGAGCGGACTCGCTCATGGTCCAGTACCAGCCGGTGGGACGGGCCCGCAGCACTCCCCGGGTGGCCAGCGTGGTCAGCAGCTCCCGGGCGGTGGGCCCGAAGATGTCCTCCTCCCCCTCACGGATCGCGAGCTCGGAGGCGGCCGCGCACAGGTGCGGGGTCATCACGTAGGGATTGCCCGGGTCGAACACCGCCGCTTCCACCTCAGCGCCGAACACCGTCTCCGGGTGGTGGACCACGTAGGTGTCCAGCGGGTCCTCCCTCGCCACGAACAGCGCGAGCGCCCCGCGGCCCGCCTCCTGGCGCCGGCCGGCGCGACCGAACTGCTGCCAGAGCGAGGCCCGGGTGCCGGGCCAGCCGGCGATCACCACGGCATCCAGCCCCGCGATGTCGATCCCCAGCTCCAGAGCGTTGGTGGAGGCCAGCGCCCGCAGCTCCCCCGAGCGCAGGCCGTCCTCGAGGCTGCGACGCTCCTCCGCCAGATACCCGCCCCGGTAGGCGGCGATCCTGGTGGCCGCATCGACGAGCATCCCCGAGCCGATCTCCTCGGCGCGCTGGTTCAGCTGCCTGCGCGCGCCGGAGGCGACCAGCTCGGAGCCGCGCCGGGAGCGGGCGAAGACGAGGGTCTGGACCTCCTCGGCGACCAGGTCCGCGAGGATCGTAGCGGCCTCCGCGGTGGCCGAGCGTCGCAGCATCTCCCGGCCTCGCCCGGAACTGCTGTCGGTGTCGTCGTCGGTGTCGTCGTCGGTCTCGGGAGCGGACGCACGAACGGGGCCGGGATCGCGGTCCGGGACCTGCTGAGGGCCGGAGCCCGGGCCGCGGCCGTCCACGGTGGCGAGGGTGCCGGGCTCCCACAGACCCACGGTGAGCCCGGCACGGGGGGAGCCGTCCTCGGTGACGGCGCGCACGTCCCTCCCGATCAGCCGGGAGGCGGACAGCTCCGGGTTCGCGGTGGTGGCGGAGGCGAGGATGAAGGTGGGCTCGGCCCGGTAGTGGGCGGCGATCCGGCGCAGTCGCCGCATCACCATCGCGACGTGGCTGCCGAACACCCCGCGATAGCTGTGGCACTCGTCGACGATCACGTACTTCAGGGCGCGGAAGAAGCTCGCCCACTGCTCATGGCCCGGCAGGATCCCGAAGTGCAGCATGTCCGGGTTGGACAGCACCACGCTGCCGTGCCGGCGGATCCAGCGACGCTGCTCGGCAGGGGTGTCCCCGTCGTAGACGGCGACCCGCGCCTCGCGGATCCCGGCGCCGTCCACCATCGCGGTGATGTTCTGGAGCTGATCGGCGGCGAGCGCCTTGGTGGGGGCCAGATACAGGGCGGTGGCCCGCGGCGCGGAGCGCTCCCAGTCCCGCGCCCCGATCGCGCTGAGCGTCGGCAGCAGATAGGCGAGGGACTTCCCGGAGGCCGTCGCGGTCGAGAGCACCACGTCCTGCCCCTGGTGCGCGTACTGCGCCGCCTCCTCCTGGTGGATCCACGGAGCGGTGATCCCCCGGTCGGCGAGATGCTCGATCAGCCGCGGATCGGTCCAGGCGGGGAACGCACCGGTGCGACCGGGCCGATCGGGCAGATGCTCGATGTGGGTGAGGCAGTCGCGACGGGTCAACGGGCGGGTGAGCTGGTCCAGCAGCTCCTCGGCCCGGCCTGCGTGCATGCTGCTCCTGTCCTTCCCTGGGCGGCGGGGCTGCGGGCTCCTCTCGAGCGGCCGATGACTCCCGAGCCTGCCGATGACTCCCCGACCACCTGATGGCGCCCGGGCCATTCGATGGCGCCCCGGCCCGCTGCCGGATCCCGGCTGCTCCCGGGGAGCTGGTGCACAATCGTAGCCATGCCCGCCGACACCCCACCGCCTCCGCCGCGTCCGCTGCCCGCCCAGCTCACGGCCCTGCGGGCTGATCTGCGTCGCGGGGACTACACCGCCCCGCGCATCGAGGCGCTGCTGGGCGAGCTCGCGGTGGCAGCGCTGCGCCGGGAGAACCCCCTCCCCGCCCGGCGCGCACTGGCAGGGAGCACCGACCCGGCCGCGATCCTGTACCGGGTGTTCACGCTCGGCGCGATCCTGCCCGCCGCCCAGCTCGAGGCCGCGCTGCCGAACCTCCGGGTGGCCGGCGCGATCGAGCTCGGGATCCTGCAGACCCTGCCGCGCCGCGCACCGAACGGCGCAGCGCAGGACGGGGCCGCACCGGACAGTGCAGCGCCGGACGGGGAGCAGCTGGTCCGCGCCACCATCGACCTCTCCCCCTACAGCGCCCAGGACGACCTCGGGGAGATCCACTGGTGGATCGCCTCGGACCTCTCCGAGCTCGCCACCGGCCGGGCCCTGCATCCCGAGCACGTGCTGGGAGTGGGCGGGGCCTCCCTGACGCTGGCCACCCTCACTCCGCGCGATCCGGTCGAGTCCGTGCTGGACCTCGGCTGCGGCAGCGGGATCCAGGCCCTGCACGCCTCCCGTCACGCCACCCGGATCGTGGCCACCGACCTCTCCGCCCGGGCGCTGGCCTTCGCCCGCTTCACCACCGCGCTGAACGGCGTGCAGATCGAGCTGCGGCAGGGCTCCCTGTGGGAGCCGGTCGCCGGGGAGCAGTTCGACCTGATCATCTCCAATCCGCCGTTCGTGATCACCCCGCGCAGCACCGACGAGGCGCAGGGCAGCTGGACCTACCGCGACGGCGGCCGCGCCGGCGATTCCCTGCTGGCCGAGCTGCTGGCCGAGCTGCCCGCCCACCTCGCTCCCGGCGGCCGCGCCGTGATGCTCGCGAACTGGGAGATCCCCACCGGCGCCGACTGGGACGAGCACCCCCGCTCCTGGCTGCATCCCGCCATCGACCAGGGCATCGATGCCTGGGTGATCCAGCGCGAGAGCGAGGACCCCGCCCAGTACGCGGAGACCTGGGCCCGCGACGGCGGAGTCACCGCCCGCGACCCGCAGTGGGAGCAGCTGCTGCAGGCATGGCTGGACGACTTCGCCGGCCGGGACGTGGAGCGCATCGGCTTCGGGTACGTGCTCGCCCGCCGCCCGGATGACCCTGCTCACGTCGCCGCTGCGGCGCGGCCCGGCCGTCTGCGCACCGAAGAGGTCACCGGGACCGGCTCCGGCACCCTCGCCGCCCACCTCACCCGGGCTCTGACCATGATCGATGCACTCGCGGAGCTGGATGACGACGCCCTGGCCGCCTCCCGGCCGGTGCGGGCTGCGGATGTTGTCGAGCGCCGGCACCTCAGCCCCGGGCAGTACGATCCGATGCTCATCGAGTTGGTCCAGGGAGCCGGGTTCGCCCGCGCGGTCCCTGCCGATCAGGTGCTCGCCGCGACCGTCGGCGCCCTGGACGGCGCCCTCACCCTGGGGCAGGTGCTCGGTGCTGTATGCGCTCTGACCGGCGATGACCCGCAGGAGGCACGGGAGCGGATCCTCCCTCGGATCCGCGAGCTGCTGATCACCGGCATGCTCGATGCCGGACCGGGATCCGATCCAGGAGCTGAGCGCGACCCCGGACAGGAGGTGGACCGTGACTGATGCCGATCCCACGCACGGCAGCGCACAGAGCGCTGAGGACCCGGCGGAGTGGGCCGAGCCCTCCCCGGCCCGGGTGCAGCGGGCTCCCGGCCCGGGTCGCCCCCTGCTGGCGCTGCTGGCGGCCGTGATCGGCGGTGCGGGCGTGGCTGGCCTCGCCCATCTCGCGGTCCGCACCCCCTCCGGGCAGCGGCTGGATCAGCTGATCCTCACCGGTGCTCAGTACCACGAGGGCGCGCTGGCCTCCCTCGCGGATCTCGCGAGCCGCTCCGTGAGCGTCCCGGTGAGCATCGGGATCCTGGTGGCGGCCCTGCTGCTGGTGCTGGTGCGCCGCCGCCCCGGGCTGCTGCTCCCCCTGCTGGCCCTGGTGGTCGGAGCGAACCTGACCACCCAGGTGATCAAGCACTTCGTGCTGACCCGGGACGCCCTGGGCCCCGGCATCGAGATCACCCCGAACTCCTTCCCCTCCGGGCACACCACCCTCGCGGCCGCCGCGATGGTGGCCCTGGTGCTCGCCTCGGGGCGCCTGCGGCCAGTGCTGGCGCTGCTGGGGGCGGCGTGGACGGCGAGCGTCGGCATCGGCACCCTGGTGCTGGGCTGGCATCGGCCCAGCGACGTGGTGGGCGCGATCCTCGTGGTCGCCGCCTGGACCTTCCTGGTGCTCGCGGCCGACGGCGCCCACACCCTCTCCCGGCGAGCGAAGCTGGCTCGCAGCGCCGCCCGCGGCGGCCGCGGCCGACGCCGGGCGGGGACCCCGGGCAGCGACGGCACCCTGCCGGCGCCGACGGGCCGGCTCGCGGATCGGATCGTCGCGCTCCTGCTCGCCGCGGCCGGGATCGGCGGCCTCGCGCTCGGGGCGCTCACCGCCGTCGAGCTGCAGCTGCCCCTGGTCCTCACCGATCCCGCCCAGCAGGACACCGCCTACACGGCGACCGCCGCGGTCATCGTCGGCGGCACGAGCCTGTGGATGGCACTGGTGCTGGCGCTGCGCACCCCGGAGCTCCCTCGGGGCTGAGACCGCGACCGTGTACCGTGAACTCTCGCCGGACCCCATCGGGGTCTCCGGCACCCCCGGCCCCTGGGGCCGTCGGCAGACCCGCTGCGCATCGGGCGCGGCCAGGAAGGACTTCATACCGTGACAGGCGGACGGCATCTGGTGATCGTCGAGTCCCCCGCGAAAGCGCGGACCATCGGGCGGTATCTCGGCGATGACTACATCGTGCTCGCCTCGGTGGGGCACATCCGGGACATCCCGGTGCCCCGCGACCTGCCTGCGGAGATGAAGAAGGGGCCCTACGGCAAGTTCGGGGTGGACGTCGAGGGGGACTTCGAGCCGTACTACATCGTCAGCCCCGACAAGAAGAAGACCGTCGCGGAGCTGAAGAAGGCCCTCAAGGACGTCGACACCCTCTACCTCGCCACCGATGAGGACCGCGAAGGGGAGGCGATCGCCTGGCACCTGCTGGAGACCCTCAAGCCCAAGAAGTCGCTCCCGGTCAAGCGCATGGTGTTCCACGAGATCACGCAGGATGCGATCCGGGCCGCCCTGGACAACACCCGCGAGATCGACACCGACCTGGTCGATGCGCAGGAGACTCGCCGCATCCTGGACCGGCTCGTCGGCTTCGAGCTCTCCCCCGTGCTGTGGCGGAAGATCAAGCCCTCGCTCTCCGCCGGTCGGGTGCAGTCCGTGGCCACCCGCCTGGTCGTCGAGCGCGAGCGCGAGCGGATGGCCTTCGTGGCCACCGACTACTGGGATGTGACCGGCACCTTCGCCGGCCGGAACGGTGAGAGCGGCGCGGAGGACGCCGAGCACTCCACGGTGTTCACCGCGAAGATCGCGACGGTCGACGGCGCCCGCGTCGCCACCGGCTCCGACTTCGCCGACGACGGCACCCTGAAGCCGAAGTCCGCGCAGGCCGCGGTGCTGACCCAGGAGTCCGCCACGGACCTGGTCACGGCGCTCGCCGACGCCCCGGCGACGGTCACCGCCCTGGAGTCCAAGCCGTACACCCGCCGCCCCGCGGCCCCGTTCACCACCTCGTCCCTGCAGCAGGAGGCCAGCCGCAAGCTGCGCCTCGGCGCCCGCCAGGCGATGCGGGTGGCGCAGTCGCTGTACGAGAACGGGTACATCACCTACATGCGCACCGACTCGGTGACCCTCTCCGGCGAGGCGATCAAGGCCTCGCGCGCCCAGGCCGCCGAGCTGTACGGCTCCCAGTACGTGCCGGACAAGCCGCGCTACTACCAGACCAAGTCGCAGGGCGCCCAGGAGGCGCACGAGGCGATCCGCCCCGCCGGCGACCACTTCCGCACCCCGGCGGACGTGGCCGGGCAGCTCTCCGGCGACGAGTTCCGCCTCTACGAGCTGATCTGGAAGCGCACCGTCGCCTCCCAGATGGCCGACGCCAAGGGCACCACCTCCACGGTCGAGCTGCTGCTGGAGCAGGGCGGCCGGGCCGCGACGTTCCGCGCCGCCGGCACCGTGATCACCTTCCGCGGCTTCCTCGCCGCCT
>DXDT01000032.1 GCA_019115335.1 Candidatus Brachybacterium merdigallinarum | reverse complement strand
GCGCTGGGGCGCAGCGCGTACATCGCGCCCGCGACCGCGCCACCGGCGATCATCCCGCCCAGGTGCCCCTGCCAGGAGATGGTGGGGACCAGGAAGCTGATGCCGACGTTCAGCGCGATCAGCACCAGCATGCTGCCGGCCTGCACCCCCATCCGCCGCTGCACGATGAACGTGGCCGCGAAGATGCCGAACACGCCCCCGGAGGCTCCGACCGTCCCGGTCACCCAGGCCTCGGAGAAGGGGCTCGCCAGCAGGAACACCGCCACGTGCCCGCCGAGGACCGAGACCAGGAACAGCGCCGCATAACGGACGTGGCCGAGCTTCTGCTCGAGGAACTGGCCCACCGCCCACAGCGCGTACATGTTGAACAGGATGTGCATGACGTTGCCGTGCAGGAACCCGGAGGTCAGGAAGGTCCACGGCATCGCCACCGAGGTCACCGGGGTGTACATCAGCCACCGCTCCACGAGCCCGCCGCTCACGTACTGGCCCAGGAACAGTAGCGCGCAGACGGCGATGATCGTGTACGTGACCACGGGGGTGCGCGAGCCCATCGCACCACCCATCGCGTTGCGGGGGCGCGCCGAGGCCTGCTGCCGGGACAGCTCCCGATCGCAGTCCACGCACAGGATCCCCACCGAGGTCGGGCGCTGGCAGTCCGGGCAGGCGGGGCGGCCGCAGCGCTTGCAGCTCACGTAGCTGATCCGGTCGGGATGGCGGGGGCAGACGGGCTGCTCCTGGGGCTGGGACCCGTCGGTCGCGCTGTAGCCGTAGCTGGGGGGATTCATGGGTTCATTCCTACACGAGTGGCCTGGTACTGCCGGGAGAAGCCGTGCGTGGCGGACGACCTCCCGGAGCGGTCACCGCCCCGTGACCTATGGCGGGATGATGCCCGACCCAGGGCCAGACGCTCATCCGCTCATGGCTGGGTGTACGGGAAGCGGGTGAAGAGCTTCTCGAACCGGGTGTGCTGGGCGGCGCTGACGCTCGCCACCGCGGTCAGGTCCAGTTTCCGCTTCCCGGCCGCGCCCTTGCGGGTCCAGACGCCGACGACCTCTCCGCGGCGGATCGCGGCCCGCTTGAACACCCCGTTGTTGCCGGGCACCAGGGCGCGGTGGCGCTCCTCGTCCATGAGGTAGAGGCGGTCGCGGTAGCCGAGCACCAGCTCGTCGAAGCCGGGCAGGAGCATCTCCCGCATGGTCTCCTTCTCCCGGGCTGAATAGTCCTCGACCAGTCCCGGCCGCCACCACAGCTGCTCTCCCCCGCCGCGGGCGAGCTCCTCGCTGCCGTGCAGGTGACCGATCCGGTCCGCCCAGCCGCTCTCGAGCTGCTCGGCGACCAGCGGCAGCGCTGCGTGGATCCTGCCCATGGGGAGCTTGGACCACCAGGACAGGTCCCGCACGCTCGCCGGGCCATGGGTGGTGAAGTACCGCCGGGCCAGCTCGGCGATCGCGGCGGTCTCGTCCCGGTTGAAGGCGCCCTCGAGGTCAGAGCCGGGCGGCAGCCAGTCGGCGGCCAGCACGATCGCGGTCTCCCCCTCGCGCCAGGGCCCGTAGGCGATCAGGCCCGTCGAGAGGAAGTGGGTGAGCATGTGGTAGGCGCGGCCGCCGTCCGTGGGCAGTCCTGCCGCGTCCCAGGCGGAGACCACCTCGGCGCGCAGCACGCCCCGCCCGGTCCCGGGCTGCGAGACGGCTGCGGTCAGCTCGGTCAGCACCTCGCGGGCTCGGCCGAAGTGCTGCTCTTCGAGGTCCAGCTGGCCCCGGCGCCCGATCGCGGCGCGGACCGCGGGGCCGGCGCACAGCTCCGTGAGCCAGGTGAGGGTGTCCGCCGCGACCGCGAACACGGTGCCGCGCATCGGATATCCGCGCACGATCTCCCCGCGGTCGAAGGCCGCCAGCACCCCGGGCAGGTCACCGCCGGTGCGCAGGGCGAGGGAGGCCACCACTCCGGTGACGTCCTGACCCTGGTGCGCACCGAAATCGTGCGCGACCTGCTGCGCGGTGGCGCCCGGGGAGAGCTCGACCAACCCTTGGGCGAGGATCCGGGCACCGGCGAGGTGTCGCTGCGTCATGGCCCGAGGGTAACGGTCCGGTACGACGGCCGAACGGCAGCAGCCCGCCTCCCTCGGGAGACGGGCTGCTGTTCGCTCTCAGCGCACCGACCGAACCGTCGGCGCAACGGGCGGGATCACTTCTCGATGGTGACCTTCTCGATGACGACGTCCTCGAGCGGGCGGTCGCGCATGTCGGTCTTGACGGCCTCGATCGCGTCGACGACCTTCTTGGAGTCCTCGTCCGCCACCTGGCCGAAGACGGTGTGCTTGCCCTGCAGGTGCGGGGTGGGGCCGACGGTGATGAAGAACTGCGAGCCGTTGGTGCCGGAGGGGCGCCCGGTCAGCGCATTCATGCGCTTGCCGGCGTTGGCCATGGCCAGCACGTAGGGCTCGTTGAAGTTCTTCTCGGAGATCTCGTCGTCGAAGGTGTAGCCGGGGCCGCCGGTGCCGGTGCCCAGGGGGTCGCCGCCCTGGATCATGAACCCGGAGATGATGCGGTGGAAG
>DXDT01000220.1 GCA_019115335.1 Candidatus Brachybacterium merdigallinarum | reverse complement strand
AGTGGCTGCGCATGGCGAGCACGCCGACGATCACGTGTCCGAGCCGCCGGGCGATCGTGGTCAGCGGCGCGGAATCGGGCTCGGGGAACTCGACGTCGATGACCATCTCCCCGGAGCCGCCCTGGATCAAGGTGGGCGGCGCCTCGCCCGGCGCCTCACCTCCGGCCGGAGCATCGTCGCCGGCCGGGGCGTCGCCCCCGGCCGCCCGGGGATGCACGGTCCAGATGTCGCCGTCGCCGCTGGGGTCGAAGAAGTACTCCTCGTCCGTGAGCCCTTGCAGGCGGGGCCGGATCTGCTCGCGCAGATGGAACTCGATCTGGTCGACGAGGACGGTGGGCAGGTCACCGTCCCGGCCGCGAGGGAGGTCAGGGCTCGTGCGGTCAGGACTGGCGTGGTCGGGGCTGGTCATGGTGCTCTCCTTCAGCGGTGCGCGAGGGGATCCGATGGGGCTCTGCTCACCAGCCGGCGGGAGGCCACTCCTCGCCGTCGGCGAGCGCGTTGAGCTCATAGGCGCCCTTGCCGTCGATGCTCTCGCGGAGGATGTCCGCGTGGCCAGCATGGCGCGCGACCTCCTCGACCTGGTGCATCGCGTACCAGCGCACGGTCCAGCGGGTGCGGTCGCCCCACCAGGGGGCGTCGTCGAAGGGTCCGTCGGCCTCCGCATCGGCGGCACGGATCGCGCCGGCGAGCTCCTCGCCGGCCCGGTGCAGCTCCGCGATGAGGGATCCCGGGGTGTCCTCCGCGCGCACGGCCGACGGGTCGATCATGCCCTCGGCCTGCAGCTGCTCCGGGGTGCGCTCCGGTTCCGCGCCCTCCTCGGGGGCTGCGGCGATGCGGATCGCGGCCCCCTGGGAGATGAGGAGGACGTGGCGGGCCAGCGCTCCGAGGCTCATGGCGGAGGCGGTGGGCCTCGCCCGCAGCTGCTCGCTGCTCAGGCCGTGCAGGGTGGTCGCGACCTGGTCGATCTGCTGCTGGGCGAAGGTGGCGAGGGTGTCGATCTCGCTGGTGGTCTCGGCGGTCAGGAACGGCACGGTGGGGTCTCCTCTAATGCAGGGCGGGTCGAGCCCCACTGTTCTCGGCCATGCGGACAAGTTCTGTCCGCGAAGTGCGGCAGAGTGTGGTCCATGAGCGACGTGACCACCAGAGCGCTGCGGCTGCTGGCCCTGCTGCAGTCGCGGTCGGTGTGGACCGGGCCGGAGCTCGCTGCGGAGCTGGGCGTGACCACGCGGACTGTGCGGCGGGACGTGGACCGGCTGCGCGAGCTGGGCTATCCGGTGCTGACCTCGGCCGGGCACGGCGGCGGCTATCAGCTCGGTGCGGGTCGGGCGCTGCCGCCGCTGCTGTTGAGCTCCTCGGAGGCGGTGGCGGTCGCGGTGGGTCTGCGCCTGGCGGCGGCCTCCGGGGTCGACGGCCTGGACGAGGAGGCGCTGCGGGCCCTGGCCGCCCTGGACCGGATCCTGCCCGCCCCGGTGCGGGCGGAGGTGGGGGCGGTGACCGAGGCGCTCGGCGTGATCACCCGGCACGCTCCCGGCACCCGCCCCGAGGTGCTGATCGCCCTGGCCACCGCAGTGCGGGACCGGGTGCGGGTGCGGGTGGACTACGAACGGGCCGACGGGGAGAGGTTCGAGCGCCGGCTGGAGCCGTACCGGGTGCTGTCCATGGAGGGCCGCTGGTACCTGTTCGCCTGGGACCTGGCCCGGGAGGACTGGCGCACCTTCCGCCTGGACCGGATGCACGCCGTGCACTCCTCCACCTTCCCGATCGCCGAGCGCCCCACCCCGGACATCGATCAGGCGGTGCGGGGGTCGATCACGGTGGGCGCCTACTCGGCCGCGGTGACGGTGCGGATCCTCGCCCCGCTCGCGGCCGTCGCCCCGCGGGTCCCGGCCCGCGCCGCGACCCTCACGGCCGACGGCCCCGAGGCCTGCATCCTGCGGGCCGGCACCGATGAGCTGCACTGGGTCGCGATGCAGCTGGCGTGGATCGGCGCCCCGGTCGAGGTGATCGACCCGCCCGAGCTGCTCACCGTGATCGAGCAGCTGCACGAGTGGTCCGGCCGGGCCCGCCCCGCACCGGGTGTCACATCACCAGCAGGCTGATCGCGGCGACGACGGTGAGAATCAGGATCAGCCGCTCGAACACCTGCTGCGGGATGCGCTTGGCCACCTTCGCCCCCAGGTAGGCTCCGATCAGCACCACGGGGATCAGCATCGCGTCCATCACCAGGGTGTCGCGGGTGATCAGGCCGAGCCCGGCGGAGAACGGCACCTTGAACAGGTTGATGATCGCGAAGTACCAGGCGGAGGTGCCCAGGAACGTCAGCACTGGCATCCGCATCGCGTAGAAGTACATCGACATCACGGGCCCGGCGGCGTTGGCGACCATGGTGGTGAAACCGCCCAGCAGTCCGAAGCCGACTCCCTGCGCGGTCGCCCCCGCGCCTCGGCGCGATCCGCCCGTCGTGATCGGCGAGCTCGACACTCCGGTCCGCTCCCCCGTCGTCGACGGCGTCGCCGTGCCCTCCGCGGGATCCGTGGCGGACTGCGCCGCACGAGCGACCTCCTTGCGCTGGGCGGTGCGGCGTCGCCAGACGGTGACGATCATCAGCACCAGCAGGATCACGCCGATGGTGCGCTGCACGGCGGGCCCGTCCACGGCCGCGAAGTAGAACGCGCCGATCACCACCCCGATCATGGCGCTGGGCAGCAGCCGCACCAGCGTGCGCCAGTCGGGTTCGCGGCGGTACACCCACAGCGCGGTCATATCCCCGAGGATCAGCAGGAGCAGGAGTGCGGCGGTGGATTCCTTGGCGGGCATCGCGAGCGCGAACAGTCCCACGGCGATGGTGCCGGCGCCGGGCAGGGCGGTCTTGGAGAAGCCGACGACGAAGGCGCCGGCGATCACGAGCAGCCAGGGGCCGACCCCCAGAGCGGGGATCAGGGCGGCGAGGTCGGGCATGGTCAGCGAACCTATCAGCGCCGAGCCTCCGAGGCAGGGCCGTCCGCCGTGGGACGGTCAGCGAGCGGGGTCGGGGTGCGGCGCCGTCACGGCGCGGCGAGCTCGGGGCCGGCGCTGCCCTGGTCCCGGCGGGAATCGAGGAGGATGCCGACGACGCTGCCGGCCGCGAGGGCGACCAGCGTGCCGGTCAGGGTCACTATCAGCGGCACGGGAGGCAGGTTCAGACCGGTGAGGGTGCGGGCCAGCAGCGCCAGCGTCCCGAGCCCCGTCAGCAGCGCGGCGACGATCCCCGCGGCCGCGATCCCGACGCGCAGGGCCCCGAGCCGGGCCGCCGCAGCGACCAGGGCACCGGTGAACACCACGAGGGCGACCGCTTCGATCACCACGGCGGTCAGGACCATCAGGATCGACGTGCCGAGCCCGAACATCGCCGGGAGGGTCTGGGTGGGCTCGCTCAGGCCGATCAGCACACAGCCGATCGCCCCCACCGCCAGCCCGAGCCGGGTCCCGCCGCGGCGCAGGATCACCAGCACCGCGGCGACGATCAGCAGGGCCAGCCCGGGCAGCATCACCAGCGCGGCGATGAGGCCGGCCCGGTCACCGCTGAGGGCGAACACGCCGGCCGCGGCCAGCAGCACTCCGATCAGCAGCCCTATCCCCAGCGCGAGCCCGGCGGTGCTCCAGGAGCGGCGGGGCGCGGCGATCACGCCGGCGGCGAGTGCGAAGGCCAGCGGCACCGCCAGGGTGAGGGCGGTCAGGGCGGAGGCGAGGAGCACGAGCGGATCGATGTCGAGGGCCATGCCCCATGGTCCTCCCGTCCGGGCCGGAAAGGGGTCACTTCGTCGACAACGATGCGGTCACGAGCTCGGCGGCGGGACGCTCGGCCTGAACGGCACCGCGCTGTCGCGCTCACCCGATCCAGTCGGCGGCGACCTCTCCCCCGCCGGCCGCGGCGCGCAGTGCACCGATGACCAGCGCCATCGCGGCGGCGCCGGGGTCGATCACGCCCTGGGCGGCGTCCCCCACGTAGCTGGCGCGGCCACGTCGGGCGGTGACCTGTGCGGTCTCCTGCGCCGCCGCGACGGCGGCGGATTCGGCGTCTCGGAGTGCTTCCTCGGGGCTGAGCGCAGCCGGGGCATCGTCCTCCTTCTCGAGCGCCTCGCGCAGGGCGGTGACGGCGGGGGCGAGGGCGTCGACCATGGTCTTGTCCCCCACCTCCGCCTCCCCGTACTTCTGGATGGTGGCCTGACCGGCGGCGAGCGCGTCGGCCAGTTGGGTGACGGTGGGGACCGCCTCGGCATCCTCGCCGGTGGCCTTGGCGAGGTCGCGGAAGAACATGCCGAACAGGGGCCCGCTGGTGCCGCCCACCCCGAGCCAGGCACGGGACATGGCGGTGACCCAGCCGCGGAAGTCGGCGGGCTCACCGGCGTCGAGCTCGCGGCCGAGGTTCTTCATGGCGGTGCGGATGTTGTCTCCGAAGTCGCCGTCACCGGCGCGTCGGTCGAGGTCACCGAGGGCGGGGGCGGCGCCCTCGAGGGCTGCGCGCGCAGTGGTGACGAGGTCGCGCCCGAAGGTCTCGGGCAGGGTGTCGGTGCTGGTCATCAGGGTCTCCTCACCAGGTCAGGGCCGGGGTGCGCACGGGAGCGTCCCACAGGCGGCGGAACTCGTCGGTCAGCGGCATCAGCGTGATCGAGACGCCGTGCATGTCCAGGCTGGTCACGTACGAGCCGACCAGGGAGCGCTGGATCGCGATGCCGGCCTCGGCGAGGCGGTGGTGCAGGGCGCGGGCGACGAGGTTCAGCTCGAGCGGATAGGTGCCGCCCAGGCCGTTGACGATCGCGAGCACCTCGTCGCCGCGGTGCAGCTCGAGATCCTTCAGCAGCGGGTCCAGCAGCAGGTCGGTGAGTCCGTCGGCGCTGGTGAAGGGGACGCGTTGGGCGGCGCGCTCGCCGTGGATGCCGACGCCGAGCTCGACCTCGTCGTCGCCGAGGGCGAACTGGGGCTTCTCGTCGCCGGGGTGGGTGCCGGCGGTCAGCGCGAGGCTCATGGTGCGGGCGGAGGCGGCGGCGCGCCGGCCCACCTCGGCGACCGCGGCGAGGTCCTGGCCCTCCTCGGCGGCGGCGCCGCACACCTTCTCGACGATCACGGTGGCGGCGGTGCCGCGGCGGCCCGGGCCTCCCCCGTCGGCCGTGTCGGTGGCGAGGTCGTCGTCCACCAGCACGATCTCGGTCTCGACCTGGTCGTCGCCGCTGATCTCCCCGGCGATGCGGAAGTTCAGCACGTC
>DXDT01000031.1 GCA_019115335.1 Candidatus Brachybacterium merdigallinarum | reverse complement strand
CCGAGCCCGGCGGCGAGCGCTGCGACCCGGGCCGGGTTGCCGCCGGGGCCCAGGCAGTTGCCGAGCACCACATCGGCGATCTCGAGCGGGGTGTCCGGTGCGGCATCGGCCGAGGTGGCGGTGCCCTCGAGAGCGGTGGCGGCATCGGAGAGGGTAGCGCGGAGCACGGGAGCGGCGAGCTGCTCGACCGTGAGCTCGGCGAGGCTGCGACTGCGGGTCCCGATCGGGGTGCGCCGGGCCGCGATGATGATGGCGCGGTCAGCCACAGCGCTCGACCTCCCCGGCGCGCAGACGGCGCAGCGCCTCGGCGCGAGCCGGCTTCCCCGATGCGGTGCGGGGCAGGGTCCCGTGGAACCAGAGCCGGGGCCGATGCGAGAGGGTGAACCTCTGCGCGGCGAGATGCTTCAGCTCGCGCGCGGTGGGCGGGTCGATGCCCGGTTCCGGCTCGAGGATCGCTGCGACCAGGGCACCGATGCCGCCTCCGGCGCCGACGTCACCGACGGGCAGGCCCACTACAAGGGCGTCGGCGATGCCCGGCAGCTGGCGCAGACCGGCCTCGACCTCCTCGGGAATCACGGTGGCCGAGGCGGTCAGGATCGCGCCGTCGACGCGGCCGTGCACGGTGAGCTGCCCGTCCTCGAGGCTCGCGAGATCGCCGACGCTCGCCCAGTCCCCGTCCCGGCGCAGGGGGCCGGTGCTGGTCTGCGGCACGCCCGGCAGGGTGGTCAGCGCGGTGAAGGATGAGCGGACCCAGAGCTCTCCCTCGCGCACCGCGAGCTCCACCCCGGGGAAGGCGCGCAGACCCTGCCCGGTGTCGACGGCGACGAAGGAGAGCTCGGCGGCGCCGTAGTAGGAGACGATGCGTATGCCGCGATCCTCGGCCTCCGCGCGCAGGCTCGCATCGAGAGGGGAGCCGCCGACGAGTGCGGTGCGCAGCTGCGGGGCAGCGTCCCGCGCGAGGAGGCTGCGCAGGGCCTGCGGGGTGCCGTGGAACAGGGTGGCCCCGGCGGCGTCAGGGCTCGTGGGCTGGACCGGACGGGGTCCGCCGGAGAGCGCGTGGGCGAGGGAGAACAGAGTCAGCGACGAAGCGGGCGGGGAAGGCAGAAGGATCTGCTGGTCGCTGAGGTCCGTGGGTGGCTGCATCTCTCCGGGCCCGGCCAGCAGCGCGGAGATCGCGCCGAAGGAGCGCTCCCAGGAGGCGGCGGTGCGCAGCACGATCCGAGGGCTCCCACTGGTGCCGGAGGTCAGGGTCGCCCAGGCAGCGTCTTCGGGCACCGGGACGGTCGCGGCCTGCTCCCTCACCGCCTCCCACTGAGCCTGCGGCCAGCGGTCATCGCCGATCAGGGGGATGTCACCACCCGCCCGCACCGCGGCCAGGCGGTCCAGTAGTGCGTCCCCGGTGTCGGCGAGCACCTGGATTCGTGGGGTCACTCGGTCTCCGCTCGCCGGATCGTGGTGGGTGCGGCGTCGGCCCCGACGGCAGTGGCGGCAGTGGCGGCCCCGTCGTCAGCCGCGGCGACAGGTCGAGGCTCGGCCGGGCCGGAGGTCCGACCGGTCGGGCGCCAGGTGCGGGCGAAGGCCCGCGGGTAGGCGCGCAGCAGGGTCACGGTCACCATCGTCGCGAGCACGGCCTTGAGCAGGTCACCGGGCACGAACACCATGCCCATCAGCACGGTCTCGGTCAGCGGCAGTCGAGTCACCAGTGCCTGCACCGGCAGACCGACCGCGTGGATCACCAGGACCCCGCCCACCAGCATCGCGATCATCACCCGCAGCATCGACGGCTTGCGGGCGGTGGCATGCATGATCGCGCCGATCGCCCAGGCGCCGAGGATCCAGCCCAGCAGGAATCCGGCCGTGGGCCCCAGGAACACGGCCAGGCCCCCGCGCCCGCCGGCCAGCAGCGGCAGCCCGGCGGCGACCAGCACCAGCAGCACCAGGACCGCGAGCGGGCCCTTGCGCGGTCCCAGCACGGCACCGGCGAGCATCACCCCGAGGGTCTGCGCGGTGATCGGCACCCCTCCCGCCAGGCTCACGCTCCCGGGCAGTCCGAGCACCGCGATGAGGGCGGCGAAAACGGCGATCCGGGCGATGTCTCGTGCCTCGAACCAGGGGGTCCGCTGTGTGTGCTCATGCATCCGTGTGCCTCTTCTCCGGGGTCTGGGACGACGGCAGGGTCCGGGTCCACTGCGCGGCCCGGGACGACCGAGAACGCCCACCTGAACGCTGTTCACCTGAACAGCGTTCGCCACTATAGTGAGGTGATGGCCGATCCGGGAAATACGCGCAGACACAGCAGTGACGATGTCGCCGAGACCGCGCTGCGGCTGCTGGACGAGTACGGGCTGCCGGACCTGACGATGCGGCACCTGGCGAACACCCTCGGAGTCCAGCCCAGCGCCCTGTACTGGCACTTCCCGAACAAGCAGGCGCTGCTGGCCGCGGTCAGCGCCCGGATCCTCGCCCCGCTGGCCCAGACCCCGCTCGAGGGCCTCACCCTGCCCGAGGCGGTGACGGCACTGGGATCCCGGATGCGTGAGTGCCTGCTGACCTATCGCGATGCCGCCGAGCTGGTCTCCAGCTCGCTGGCCCTGGACCTCGTCCCCTCCCCCGTGCTCACGCCGCTGCAGGAGGTCGCCCGGCGGCGCGGCGATCAGGTCGCGCTGGCCGAGGTCGCCGCCGAGGTGCTGGTGCACTTCGTGGTCGGTCGCGTCTTCCACGAGCAGCAGCGTCGCACCGCCGACTCCCTGGGGCTGCTGGACGGTGCGGGTTCTCTGACCCCCGAGACCACTGACGCCGCTGGCGACGAGCACACCTTCGACCGGGCGCTGGCGATGATCGCCGACGGCCTCGCGGTCTCCGGCGCCCGCACCGGCGGGCCATAGAGGGAGAAGGCACGCCGCTGACGGGCGGGGCACCCAAGTCCATGGTTATGCGAGGTCGTTGCTGTGCGGGGCCCGCTCAGCTCAGATGTCGTCCTCGGCAGCGGGTCCGCCCTCGTTCTCCCAGTTCTCGATCCGCTTCACGCCGCCGCGGGCGAACTTGCGCCGCACGCCGTATCCGCCGAGCTCGTCCTCGGGCAGGAAGATCACTCCGAAGTACTCCAGGGCGTCCTGGATCGAGTCGGCGTCGGCGTCGGACATGCTGAGGGTGCCGCGTTCGAAGCTGCGGAGGCGCTCGGGGTCGACGCCGGCACGATCGGCGACGACCTCGAACGAGACCTGGGCCAGGGCGCGGCCTGCCCGGGCGAGGTCGCCGGTGAGCTGGGGGCGCTGAATGTCCATGTGTTCAGTGTCCCCGATCTGCTGGGGAAGTCCAGGGCGTAGGGCATTCCCCCTCCCGTCTCGTGCACGCGCCTCAGCCATCGGAGCGATGCCGCTCCCGGAGCAGGGAGACGGCGCCACGCATGATGACCGGTGCCCGGAAGCGCTGGTCACCCAGCTCACCCCGGCGGGGCTCGAGGGACCTCGGCCCCGGCTCGTCCTCGCGCCCTCCGGCGCGATCCTGGACCTCAACGGCGCCTCCCACCTGCGCACCTGAGGGCATCGCAGAGGGTTCAGGCCGCCCGGTCGGCCCTCGCTGCGGTGACTGCGGCATCGGCCTCGGCCATCACGAGCATGCCGTGGAGGTGGGCTCCGGCCAGGGCGCCGCCCGCGGCCGCGGCGCCGACCTGCGCGGCGGGATCGCCGGCGTTGCCCGCGACCCACACCCCGGGCACCTCGCTCATGCCGGCCATCGCGGTGGCGACCTTCCGGCCCGTCCCGCCAGGGAGCTCCTCGAGGGAAAGGCCCAGGTCCGAGAGCCCTTCCAGGCGGGGCTCCATGACCGTGGGGACCACCAGGGCACTGCGCTCCACGACATGTCCGCCCCTGAGTCGCACCCCGGCAAGCTGACCATCGGCGTGACTCCCGCCCCCAGTGCTCGGCGAGCCCCGAGATCTCCGGCAGCGCATCGTGGATGCCGGGGGCGAGCAGCAGTCGCCGTGCGGTGAGGCGGCGCCCGTCGGCGAGCTCGACGACGAAGCGGAGGTCGCCGACCTCCGCCGCGTACGATCTGCCCCATGGACCCCTCCGACGCTCTCCATGTGCCGCGCCCCGCGGCGGAGGTGCGCGATGAGGGGCTGGTGGACGAGCTGCGCGAACTGCTGGAGCAGACTGAGGGCTTCGAGCGGCTCGCCGGGCGGATGGCGCTGCTCTCGGACCCGCGGCGCCTGCGGATCCTGTTCTGCATCCACGCCCATCCGGGCGTGCGCAGCTCGGACATCGCCCGGACGATCTCCGCGCACGAGTCGACCACCTCGCATGCGCTGCGGCTGCTGCGACGGGCGGGCTGGGTGCGTGCCGTGCGCGCGGGCCGGGAGGTCCGCTACGAGCTGGCCGATGACATCGTGCACGAGCTGCTGCACGAGCTCGGCTCGGAGCACCTGCCCGGCGTCCGCCACCCGCACGAGCACTCCTGACCCGGCACCCCGGTGACACCTCGGGAGGCCCGATGACTCCCCGCGAGACCCCGAAGCACTCCGAGCATCCACACTTGTATGGTTGTGCAAATGAACACGGATCGCGGCGACTCGAGCGGCGTCTCGGGCGGCGACTCGGGCACTGTCCTCGCCGTCACCGACGCCTCCCCCGCCGCAGCCTTCGGGCCCGATGTGCTGGGAGTGCGCTCCCGCGGTCGCCGCTCCGCCGTGATCCTCACCGTCCTGGCCATCGTGACGACGCTCAGCCTGGTGGTCTGCATGGGCATCGGCCCGGTCCCGATCGCGCCCGGCATCACCGCCCAGGTGATCGCCCAGCATCTGGGCCTGTCGGTGCCGGTGACCTGGGAGGCGTCGACGGATTCGATCGTGT
>DXDT01000030.1 GCA_019115335.1 Candidatus Brachybacterium merdigallinarum | reverse complement strand
CGAGCAGCTGGGACGCGGCGGTGCCGAGGTGGATGTGCAGACCATCGAGCTGCGCGAGTACGCCCATGACATCACCGACACGATGCTCACCCGCTTCCCCGGGGAGCGCCTGGCGATGGTGATCGAGTCGGTGCGCGCCGCCGATGCCGTCATCGCCGTCACCCCGGTCTTCAACGTGGGCCCCTCGGGGCTGTTCAAGATGTTCGTCGACGCCCTGGACATCGAGATCTGGAAGGGCAAGCCGGTGCTGCTCGGCGCGACCGCCGGCACCGCGCGCCATTCGCTCGCGATCGACTACGCGATCCGCCCGATGTTCGGGTACCTGAAGGCCGAGGTGGTGCCCACGGCCGTGTTCGCCGCCTCCTCCGACTTCGGTGCCGACACCGAGGGTCAGGCTGACGAACAGCCGCTCACCGCCCGGGTGCAGCGCGCCGCCGCAGAGCTGACCACCCTGCTGCACTCCGGCAGCGGCGCCGCAGCCCAGCAGGTCGACACCGCAGGGGAGCTCGCCGCCGGGGAGAGCCCGGCTGCCGAAGAGTCGCAGGCCGCACCGGGCTCGACCGCACCGGCCTCGACGGCACCGGCCTCGACGGCGTCGGCCTCGACCCTGGATGCCGAGTTCTCCGACTTCGTGCCCATGGACAGGCTGCTCGGAGGCCGCTGACCCTGCTCACCCCCGCGCGCCCGAGCTTCCTCGCCCCGGCCCGCAACAGCATGCAGCCCGCCTGACCGATGTCAGGCGGGCTGCTGTGTGCCGTGCTGCCCGGCGCCCGGGCGGGCGACCGCTCCGTCAGCGGAGGCAGGTCAGTCGGCGGATCCTGGGGAGGCCGGGGAATCCGCCGAGGGGGCGGAGGGTGCCGACGGTGCCGACTGCGCGCTCGGGGCGCTCGGCGCGGACTGTGCCGACTGCGCCGAGGGGGCGCTCTGCGCGGAGGGGGCGGACTGCGCCGAGCGTGCCGAGGGAGCCGAGTGCGCGGATGCCTTGGCCTTGGCCTTCGGCGTCGCGGGCTCCGACGGGGCGGTGGCCGCCGAGGCCGGCGAAGCCGCGGACTGGGCCGTCGGCGCCGACTGCGCCGTGGGAGCGGACTGCGCGGTCTGGGCGGAGACCGGGCTGTTCGCGGAGACCATGGTCTCCACCGCGGGGACGTCGCCTGGAGCACCGACTGCGCTGGGCGCGGAGGGGTTCGCGCTGGTCGCGGAGGCGGGGTGCTCGGCCTGCTGGACGGCGGTCCGCTCGTGGTCCGGGGTCTGCTCGGCGGAGCCGTCGCCGGCGACCATGGCGTAGGCGACACCGGGGACCAGCACGGCAGCGGTGGTGCCGGCGGCCACGGTCCAGACGATCTTCTTGCTGCGCATCGTTCTCGCTCCTTGTTCGCCGCCCCGCTTCCGGGTGCGGCATCTCGCTCCCTCACGGGCGCTTCTGATGTTGATGGCTCCAGAGAACAGCAGGGGCATGAGATGCGGGCCAGACGAGGATGAGAGGTCCTTCATCGTGCGCGAGCCCCGGCGCACCTGCCCGCGCCACCCCTTCTGCAACCCCTTTCTCGTGAGCCGCTCCGGGCCGGGCAGCGGCTGTTAGTCTGAGGCCAGCATGTAATCGCTTTCCGCCCTGGAGGCATCATGATCCGTCCCGGCATCTGCTCGGTCACCTTCCGTCACCTCCCGATCGAGGAGATCCCGGCGGTCGTGGCGCCAGCGGGCCTGGAGTGCATCGAGTGGGCCGGCGACGTGCACGTCCCGCCCGGCGACGAGGCCACCGCCCGCCGCGCCCGGGAGCTGACCGAGGCCGCAGGCCTGGCCGTCGCCTCCTACGGCTCCTACCTGCGCTTCGAGGGCACGGAGGAGGAGGTACGCGCGGAAGGTGCGGCGGTGCTGGCCGCGGCGCGGGCACTGGGGGCGCCGCGGATCCGGGTGTGGGCCACGCGGGTGCCGTCGACGGAGGCGAGCAGTGAGCAGCGGACCGAAGCGGCGCGGCGGATCGCGGAGTTCGCCGATCGCGCGGCGGAGCACGGGATCGAGGTGGGCCTGGAGTTCCACGGCGGCACCCTGACCGACGAGATCGGCTCCACCCTGCGCCTGCTGGAGGAGATCGACCGCGAGAACGTGCGCAGCTACTGGCAGCCGCATCAGGACATGCCCACCGCCGAGGCGCTGGAGACGCTGCGGCAGGTCCTCCCCCGCACCTCGACGATCCACGTCTTCTCCTGGTGGCCGGGCTCTCAGCGCCATCCGCTGGCCGAGCGGGAGGATCTGTGGCGGGGGGCCTTCGAGATCCTCGCTGCCGAGGGCTCGGACCGCGATGCGCTGCTGGAGTTCATCCCGGGCGACGACCCCGCCGTGCTGCCGCGCGAGGCGGAGACGCTGCGGACCCTGCTGACCGGCGCCCGGGAGGCCATCCGATGACCGCGCACCCGACCGCCGCCCCCGGCACCTCAGCGGATCCGGGACCCAGGGCGCTGCTGGCCATGCCCGAGGGGCTGCAGACGAGGATGTTCAGCCCCCAGCAGCTGCAGGACCTGCAGGACCTGGTGCAGATCGACATCGAGCGCACCTGCCCCGACCTGAGCGCGGCCGGCGATGCGGATCCCGCCCTGCTCGCCGAGGCGGAGATCGTGCTGACCGGGTGGGGCTCACCGCTCATCGATGCGGAGGCGCTGGCCCGGATGCCTCGCCTGCGCGCGATCGTGCACACCGCCGGCACCATCCGTTCGACCGTCGGCCCCGCGGTGTGGGAGCGCGGCGGGATCCGGGTGACCTCCTCCACCGAGGCGAACGCCGTGCCCGTGGCGGAGTTCGCGCTCGCCCAGATCCTGCTGGCCGGGAAGCGCTCCCTGGCCCGCGAGCATGCTTACCGCCGAGACCACCAGGTGCGATCCGGCGCCGCCGCCTCCCCGGAGATCGGGAACTACGGCGGCGTGGTGGGGCTGATCGGGGCCTCCCGCATCGGGGTGCTGGTGGCCGAGCATCTGCGGCGCTTCGACCTGGAGGTGCTGATCACCGACCCGTATGTCGAGGCGGAGGTGATCAGTGCGCTCGGCGCGACGAAGGTGGAGCCCGAGGAGCTGTACTCGCGGTCCGACGTGGTCAGCCTCCACGCCCCGGACGTCCCCTCCACCCAGGGCATGGTCACCCGGGAGCTGCTGGGGAGGATGCGCGATGGCACCACCTTCCTCAACACCGCCCGCCCGGCCCTGGTGGATCTCGACGCCCTGCGCGAGGAGCTGGTCTCCGGGCGGCTGGCGGCGGTGCTGGACGTGCACGACGACCTCGCCGACGACGACCCGATCTGGCAGGCCCCGTATGCGTCCATCACCCCGCACATCGCCGGCTCCCAGGGCAATGAGCTGCACCGGATGGGTGCGCAGGCGCTCGAGGAGGTCCGTCGGCTGGCCGCCGGTGAGCCCGCCCTCCATCCCGTGGACCCGACCCGCCTCGACATCACCGCCTGACCTGCCCTCTCCGACCGAGCCTGCGCCGCGGGACCGCGATGAATCGGCCCCGCGACGCGGATACGATGATCATCCGCCCCACCTGCCCTTCCACCGCCTGCATGATGAGGAGTCCCGATGCCCGCAGTGCGCCTGACCGACGTCGCCCAGGACGCCGGGGTCTCCCTCGCCACCGCATCCCGGGTGCTGAACGGCTCCGCCCGAGTGCCCGGAAAGGCCGTGGCGGAGCGGGTGGAGGCCTCCGCCCGCAGGCTCGGCTACGTGCCCAATGCCCAGGCCCAGGCCCTGGCCCGGTCCCGCTCCGGGCTGATCGGGCTGGTGGTCCACGACATCTCCGACCCGTACTTCGCGACCCTGGCCCGCGCCATGCAGCAGCAGCTGTTCGACTCGAACTCGCAGGTGCTGCTGACGCAGACCAACCGTGACCTGGACACCGAGGTGCGGGCGATCCGCTCCCTGGTCTCCCAGCAGGTCGATGCCCTGGTGCTGGTGGGCTCCCACCGCTACGGCGATGAGTCCGACACCGCCATCCGCACCCTGCTGGAGGGGTTCGTGCGCAACGGCGGGAAGGTGGTGGGACTGGGCCAGTCCCTCGGCGTGGGCCGCACCATCGTCCCCGACAACGCTGCGGCAGCCCATGAGCTCGCCACCTCGCTGATCGTCGAGGGGCATCGTCGCTTCGCCGTGGTGGAGGGCATCGCCGGGATCCCCTCGGCCGGCGACCGCACCGGCGGGTTCGTCGCCGCGCTGACCGAGGCCGGGATCGAACCGGAGCTGAACCTGCAGGCGGACCTCACCCGCACCGGCGGCCACCGGCTCGCCGAGGGGATCGCCGCCCATCTGACCGCAGCCGAGCAGGACGACGCACCGCTGTGCGTGTTCGCGCCGGCCGATGTGATGGCCCTCGGGGCGCTGGGCGAGCTGCGTCGCCGCGGCCTGGACGTGCCCGGTCAGGTGGCTGTCGCCGGCTTCGGCGGGGTCCCCGGCGCCGCGGACTCCCACCCCACCCTCACCACGATCGCGCTGCCGCTGGACGACATGGCGCGACGCGCGATCCAGTGGGTGCTGGAGGACGCCTCCCCCCGCGAGGCCGCACCGGGTGACGAGGCAGCGGGTGACGAGGCCGCGGGCGACGCCGCCGGCAGAACGGCCGCGGTCGACGCTGCCACCGGCGACCGTGCCCAGACCGCGGAGGTGCACGTGCGCGGCGAGGTGCGGCTGCGTGAGTCCACCGCCCTGACCGCGGCGAGCTGACCCTCCGGCAGGTGCTCCGCACGGCACACCCCATGTCGCGCTAGCACTCTGCTGGCGTCAGTTCAAGCGAACCCTCTACATCCGCGATGTGCCGGAGGACGTGGCAGAGAGTCTGAAGGCTCGTGCTGCTGCCTCCGGACGGTCCCTGAACGGGTACGTCAATGCCGAGCTGCTCGAACAGATCCGTGAGCGCATACCTGCCGAAGGGCCCGGCCGGATCGACATCGTCGCCGCCGTGCACCACGAGCGCCGATGATCGTGCTGGACGCCTCGGCGATGGTGGAGGCTCTCGTGAGCCCATCGGCTCCGTCGGACCTGCTGCACCTGCTGGCGACAGAACCGCTCGCGGCCCCGCATCTGCTCGACACCGAAGTGCTCTCGACCCTGCGGAGACTGAATGCGGCACGGAGGCTCTCCGATCCCTTCGCGAACAGCGCCCGTGAGACGTACTTCGTGCTGACCATCGCCCGCTACGAGACTGCCTCGCTCGCCCCCGGATCTGGGAGCTGCGACACGACTGCACTGCCTACGATGCGACCTATCTCGTCCTCGCCGAAGCGCTCGACGCTCCTCTGGTGACCGCTGACGCGAAGCTCACCGCAGCAGGCTCCTCCACCGAGCTGCGGCTGGTTCCGTCGGGCGGCTGAACCAGCTCCGCACACGGTTCATCGCCCGCGGGCTCAGGCCGAGACGCCACGGAGCGCCGGCATGATCGACCAGCGCGTATTGGCCCAGACCACGTACAGGATCAACGAGGATGCCAGCGCCCAGCACAGGATCGGCTGCCAGATCAGTCCCAGCAGGCCGATGCCGAGGGTCACCAGGCTCAGGATCGTGAACGGGAAGCCGCGCATCACCGCGAACGCTGCGGCGCGAACCAGCACATGTGCCTGGCCCTCCGCTCCCTCGCTGATCATCACGCAGGCACCGAAGGCGGTCATCAGCGCCAGCAGGGCGGCAATCCCCAGGGCCGGCGCCACGATCAGGCCCCAGCTCTGGTTCAGCACCCACAGCACATCGACGCTCAGCACCAGCACCGCGCCCATGGGAAGCGCGGTCACGGTCAGCACCCGTCCTGTCGTCGTTCGCAGGACGCCCCCCACCGGGCGCAGCAACTGGTGCTCGGAGTGGCCGTCCCACCAGGACTGCCGATCGACCTCGGGTTCGCCGGCTCGGGCCTCACCCACCTCGAACACGGGAGCATCCCGGAAGGCGCAGAATGCGGCGGTGATGATCGGCAGCGCGAGGTACAGGGCGAGGATCAGCGCCGGGAGGGCGGAGAGCGGATCCGCCGCCAGCACGCACAGCAGGACCAGGGGCAGGGATCCCAGGATGAGCACCGCGTTGAGCCGCAGGGCGCCGAACACGAATCCGGCGATCGTCGCCCAGGTCTGCGAGGCGTGACTGCCTTCGGGTCGCGTCTCGGGGCGCCGTCCGCCCCTCGGCTCCGACACCTGCGCCCGGCCCGTCATGCGGCTCTCCTGCACGGTCCGCACCCCGCTCACCCCTTCAGCCCGGAGGTCGCGATGCCCTGCACGAAGTACTTCTGCCCCACCACGAACACGATCGCGATCGGCAGCACGGACAGCACCGACCCGGTCATGATCGCCGAGTAGTCGGCGTTGTACTGGCCGATGAACGTCTTCAGACCGAGCTGGATGGTCCACAGGTCAGGACTGCGCAGATAGATCAGCGGGCCCATGTAGTCGTTCCAGGTGTTCGTGAAGGTGATGATCGCCAGCGCCGCGATGGAGGGGACGGACAGCGGCAGCATGATCCGCCAGTAGATCCCGAACTCGGAGACGCCGTCGATGCGCGCGGACTCGGAGAGCTCCTCGGGGATCGTGTCGTAGAACTGCTTCATCAGGAACACGCCGAAGGCTCCGAACGCCTGCAGCAGGATGATCGACAGCCGGGTGTCGGAGAGCCCCACCGAGGAGAGCATCTTGAACTGCGGGATCATGTAGGCCTGCCACGGCACCGCGATCGTGCCGATGTAGACCAGGAAGAGGATGTCCCGCCCCGGGAAGCGGATCCGGCTGAATCCGTAGGCGGCGAAGGATCCGGTGACCACCTGCAGGGTCGTCACCGCGACCGACAGGATGATGGTGTTCATCAGCCAGGTCGACATGTCCGCCTGGGTCCAGATGTCGAGGTAGTTGTGCCACTGCCACTCCTGTGGGAACCAGGTGATCGGCGCGGTGAACACCTCGTTGTTGCGCTTGAGCGAGGACAGCACCATCCACGCGAAGGGCAGCAGGACCACCACCGAGATGATCGCGAGCATCAGGTAGCGCAGGGCGTGCAGCCCCTTCTCCAGCGGCCGGAGCGGCTTGGCGCGCAGGGGCGTCGTACCGGTCGGGCTCGTCGCGGGCGTCGAGGAGGTCCGGAGGTCGAGATCGGTCATCGCTCAGCGCTCCTTCCGGCGGTTGTAGACGAACTGGGTGATCGTCACGACCATGCACAGCCCGAAGAGCACCAGGGACACCGCCGAGGCGTATCCGAAGTCGTTCCGTTCGAAGCCCATGCGGTAGATGTACTGCGACAGCACGAGGGTGGAGGTCCCCGGGCCGCCGTTGGTCATCACGAGGATCAGATCGAGCACCTTGAAGCTGCCGATGGTGAGCATCACCGTGACGAAGAAGGTGGTGGGCCGCAGGCTCGGGATCGTGACGTTCCACAGCCGCTGGAACCAGTTGGCGCCGTCCATCTTCGCCGCCTCGTGCAGCTCCGGCGGGATCGCCTGGAGGCCGGCCAGGAACAGGAGCATGTAGTAGCCGGTCTCACGCCAGATGCTCACCACGATCACTGCCGGCATCGCCCATGTGCTGGAGGCGACCCAGTCCGGCGGATTGTCCAGGCCGATGAAGCGCAGGAACTGATTGACCGGCCCGAACTCGGGCGCGAAGAGCATGTTCCAGACCTGCGCCACGGCCACGATCGAGGTGAAGTACGGGAAGAAGGCGGCCGAGCGGAAGAAGGCCCTGCCCCGCAGCTTCTGGTTCAGCAGCATCGCGAGCCCGAGCGACAGCACGAGCGTGACCGGGATGTGCACTCCGGCGTAGTACAGCGTGTTCAGCAGCGCGGTCCAGAAGGTGCTGTCCCCCATCAGCCGCTGGAAGTTCTCCAGGCCCGTGAACTGCGGAGACCCGAAGGCGGTCCACTTGGTGAAGGCGATGTAGAACAGCGCCAGCACCGGCCCGAGGGTCAGCAGCCCGAACCCGAGGAAGTTGGGCAGGATGAAGGTCCAACCCGAGATGGTCTGTCGGCGCCGGATCGCGCTGCGACGCCGCCTCGGGGTCGGTCCCGGCCGGTCTGCCTGCAGCTGGGTCCCAGCACTCGCGCTCGGGGCGGTCATGAGCTCACCTCGACTCCGTCTCGCTCTGCCGGCCTCGTGCGTCGCATCAGGCGATCAGGCCTTCGTTCTCGAGCTGTGCCTCGACCGCGGTCAGGGCATCGGCGACCGGGGTCGTCCCGGTGAGGATCTCCGAGTGGGTGTCCTCCAGGATCGTCTGGATGTCGTTGGTGAACTCGCCGACGGGGTTCTCGGGCCGGGTGTCATTGTTCTGGAACGCCGCGCGGGAGACGTCATCCTCGGGCATGCCTTCGAGGCCGAAGATCGTGTCGACCACTGCATCGGAGAAGTACGAGGGGGTGATGCCGATCTCCGCGAGTGCGCTGGAGCACTCCTCCGAGACGACGTACTGGAGGAAGGCCTCGGCCGCCTCGAGCTTCTCCCCGCTCAGCGAGGCATTGATGGCCAGCGAGGTGGGATCGCCGAAGGTGACCGGGTTCTCGGACGTCGAGGCGTCCAGCTGGGGTGCGGGGGCCAGTCCCCATTCGAAGACGTCGGCGTCCCCGCTCTCCCGCTGGGCGAGCAGTGTGGCGATGTACCAGGAGCCCATCAGCGTCATCGCCGCCTTCTGCGTCCCGAACTGCGCCTGGTACGCGAGGGACTGGGACTGGGCGGTGGAGAAGGTCTCGGTCAGACCGGCCTCCTGGATCGCCAGCGCACGGTCGTAGTAGGGCGCGAGGAAGCCGAGATCCCCGGAGTCGATCTGCGCGCCCTCGCTCTGCGCCAGGGCGAAGCCCTGCACCACGGACTTCCAGATGTGGTGGTAGGTGCCCTTGGCCGGGGTGTCCGTGCCGGCCAGCCCGTCGGTCAGCTGCTGCGCGGCCTCCTGGTAGTCGTCCCAGGTCCAGGTCCCGTCCGGGTAGGAGACCCCCGCAGCGTCGAACAGCTCCTTGTTGTAGTAGATGACCCACGAGTCCTGGCGGTACGGCAGGGCGTAGGTGCTGCCGTCGATGGTCAGGTGCTCGAGGTTGATGTTGCCGTCTCCGGCCAGGGACTCGGCCAGCGAGGAGACGTCGGCGAGGGCGCCGTTGCTCATGAGGTAGTGGTACGGCTGGAGGTTCTTGACCGGGAACAGGTCCGGGGCCGAGTTCGCGGAGAGGTCAGTGGTCAGCTGGGTCTCGTAGTCATCGGCGCTGTACTCCTTGATGACCACGACGACGTCGGTGTTGGTGGCCTCGAATCCCTCCTTCAGCACGGAGAACTCCGGGGTGGAGTCGATCGACCAACCGGCCATGGTCAGTTCGATCTTGCCGTCCGCGTTGCGTGCGGAGTCGGATCCGCCTCCGCACGCGCTCAGCGCGGCGACGGGAGCGGCGGCAGCTGCTGCAGTGAGCAAGGTGCGGCGGGTGGAGGTGAACGTCATCGGTCTGTCCTTCCGGTGGTCCCTGGAAGCTCGCACCGGCTGCGCCGGTGCGTCTTCGGTCTCGGGATAGCAGGGGTGAAGGTGCTGCGACGGCGCCTCGAGCACCGCCGACATCGGCGATGCGCCCCGGCATTCCGGCCGGACTGCTGCACGCGTCGCGAGGTGAGGAGAGTCAACAGGATCGCTTCTGATCTGTCAAGCGCTTTCCTTTCTGTTATGTTCACTCGTGATGCATTATGATCGCTGGGACCCGCGAACCATCGGGGCTGCCGCGCACCACGGAGGAGGGGTCGAGCAGATGAGCACTCCTCTGCCGGACACGCGGCGGGGGGCGATACTCGAACGCCTCGCCCGGGACGGGGAGGTGCGGGTCGCCGCCCTCGCCGCCGATCTCGGGGTCACCCCGGTCACGGTCCGCCGTGACCTCACCCGGCTCGCCGAGGAGGGCCTGATCGAGCAGGTGCGCGGAGGTGCCAGACGCCTCACCGGGTCCCCGCAGGGATCCGGCTCCCGGTCCACGCCTCGGCCCACCCTCGCGATCGTCACCCCTTCCCTGCAGTACTACTGGCCGGCGATCGTCGCCGGGGCGCGCCAGGCCGCCTCGGAGCACGGGGCGCAGCTCCTGGTGCAGGCGTCCTCGGCCGGCGCCGAGGACAATCTCGCGGTGGTCGAGGAGCTCTGCGCAGATCCCAGCATCGACGCTCTGATCCTCGCGCCGGACCTGAGGTCAGGGGCGGCCAGCGAACGCCTCGTCGCACGGCTGCAGGAGGTGGATCACCCGGTGATCCTGGTCGAGCGGAGCGTGCGGGCGCTGGGAGCCCGCGGGCGCACCTTCGACTCCGTGCGGACAGATCACCGCAGCGGCGCAGCCATGGCGCTGCGTCATCTGGCGGAGCGGGGCCATGAGCGCGTGACGATGCTGTGCGATCCGTTCAGCCCCACCCGTCCGCTGCTCGAGGAGGGATTCGCCCGAGCGTGCCCGGAGCTGGGCTTCGATGCCGAGCACATCCATTCCGGGACCATCGACACCCACGGCTCCTCGCCCTTCGAGGCCATCGACGGGTTCCTGGAGCGATGCCGGGAGCACGGGACGACCGCCGCTCTGGTCCACTCCGACGAGGCGGCGATGCTCGTCCTGCAGCATGCTCAGCGCCGCGGCTGGTCCGTGCCGCGTGACCTGTCGATCGTCTCCTACGACGACGAGCTCTCCGAGCTCGCCCATCCGGCGCTCACGGCGATCGCACCCCCCAAGCAGACCCTCGGCGAGCGGGCCGTGCTGCTGGCTCTCCAGCGGCTCCGCGCCCCGGACTCCCCGATCGAGCGGATCGAGCTCCTGCCTCGGCTGCTCGCCCGCGCCACGACGACGGCACCGGCACCAGCATCGGCACCGGCACCATCGACGGGATGAGCGGGGCAACCTGCTCAGCTGTCGAGGGTCGGCTGCTCCCTGCTGATCTGGACGGTGAGCACGAGGTTGCCTGCGTCCGGCCCGGGAAGCCGCAATCGGTGCACCGCTTCGCCCCAGGACGCTGCCAGCAGTGGATCCTCGATCGGACGCTGCTCGAGCAGACCTGCTCCGAGCGCCGGGTCCCAGCTGATCACCACCGGAGCTCCCGACAGGGCTCTCACGGTCAGCCTCCCGGCACGGTGCTCGGTGATCGCGCCGGCGATGATGTGGTTCGAGACCACCTCGGCCCCGGTGTGGGGAGTTTGGCTCGGGCGGAGATGCCAGGAGTCCTCGATCCGTACCGCTGCACCGTCGGTCCCCGTGCGGTCGAGGGCCGCACGCCGTCGGAAGGACAGCACTCCCGCCTCCGGGGGATACGCGGCCGCGAGCTCGAGCTCGAGCGCGATGGGCCCGTGGTCGCGTCCACGCCGGCGCCCCTGCGCGTGCCTGGCGCCCTCGCCGTCTCCGCTGCCCGGTGCGGCCGGCAGAGCGGATCCTTCGAGCGGTCCGCCGACCCGGAACTCCGCACCCACTCCCTGCTCGGTCCCGCGGATCTCCGGCAGGTTGTGCCAGGAGCTGGTCATCGTCCAGATCTCGTAGCGGCGGCCGGTGAAGGTGAGTGCGGTGTACGTGGGCTGGCCGAGGTCGATCAGGACCGGTGAGCCGTCCGCGGCTACCAGATAGGAGCCGACGTCGAGGTGGTTGTGGGCCTCGTCGTTGTGCCCGCCCTTGATGGCCAGGGTGAGCCCGGCGGTCTCCCCCGCCCGCTCCCGGGCGACGAGCAGCTGCACGTCGGGCAGCCAGGTCGACCCCGGCAGCGGCGGCCGGATCCCTGCTCCATCGGCGTCGACCCAGTCCCGGTCGGCGAGCGCGGTGAGCACCCGCCCGAGCCCGAGGTCGGGCCGGATCGGGGGCACCGGATCGGCGCCGCGATGAGCGCGGGCCTGCTGGAGGACATCAGCGGCTCCGAGGTGGTGCCCCCAGCGGTGCAGGACGTCCCAGGGCTGGACCGGTCCGGGGCGGGCGGGGCCGTCGGCGACGTTCACGAACCAGCCGTCCCCGAGCTCCATGCTCTGGGGGAACCGCAGCAGCTGCGCGATCACGTCGATGTCGTCGATGGCGTCCCGGTCCAGCGCGCCGCCGGAGGCGGTGATCAGCAGGTCGAGGGCCTCGAGGAGCCGCGAGGCCCCGTTCCAGAAGTAGGAGAAGCCCTCGTCGATCCCGCCATCGGCCGGGAAGGAGGCGAGGTAGCGGTCCAGCTGGGCGAGGGAGAGGGCGAGGATCCTGTCCCGCTGGTCCCGGAGCGGTTCCTCGTCCAGCAGGAACAGTGCTCCGGCGATCAGGTGCTGGTGGATCCAGCCGGTCCAGTTGTGTGCCTCACCGTGCAGCCAGTGCCAGTCCCGGCGGGCGAGGTAGGGGTCGAAGACGCGGCGCCGGGCCTCGCGGCGGAGTCTCTGCCGCAGCCCGGGCACGCGCTCATCGAGCTCCTCGGCCAGTGCCAGATCCGCCCAGGCGATCACGTGCAGAGTCTGGGCCGCCCCCAGGTCGAGCACGGGGGAGTCGGGATCGGGGACCACCCATCCGTGCTGGTCGTGCGACTGCTCATGGGCCACCCAGCACCAGGTGGAGAGCTCGCACTGCAGCATCAGCCCGTCGGCGGCGCGATCGACCCAGCGCGTCTCCCCCGTCGCCAGGGCGGCGAGCACCGCGTTCCCGGTGAGGGTGCCGAGGCGGCGCACCTGGTTCTCGTAGGCGGTGCGCACCCCGTCCCGCCAGTAGCGCGCATAGTCGCTGAGCACGGGGAACGGGAGCGGTTCATCGAGCGACGCCTCTCCCACCTCGAGCATCGCTGCCCGCAGGGGCTCTCGGGGCCGCCGCGGCAGCGGGATCCGCTCCCGCGCGCTGTCGAGGGCCCTGCGCAGCGACGTCGGGAGGGCGGCGCGCTCAGCGGCGTGGGCCCCGGTGCCGTATTCGTCGTCGCGGTCGACCTCGAGATGCCACGCCCGGCGCAGCGGCGAGGTCCTCGCCCGACGCGCATCCTCCATCGGTCCTGCTCCCGCCCTCGATCGGACCTGCGCTGCCCCGCCCCTCAGGCGTGGGGCAGCACGAGCTGGCGGTACCGGTCGGCGATGGTGGCCAGTGCGGTGGGGGCGGGATCGGCCCAGACCTCCTCGTTGAAGATCTCCACCTCGATGTCGCCGGTGTAGCCGGCGGCCTTGATCAGGGTGGTGATCGCGGGGAAGTCGATGAAGCCGTCGCCCATGTAGCCGCGGGAGTACAGGGGCTCCGCGGCCAGCGGCAGGTTCCAGTCGCACACCTGGTAGCACAGCAGGCGGTCGGCCTGGGCGGCCCGTTCGATGGCGCTGGCGAGCTGCGGGTCCCACCACACGTGGTAGGTGTCCACGACCACGCCGACGGCGGGGCTGGCGACCTGCTCGGCGACATCGAGCGCCTGGTGGGTGGTGGACAGCACCGCGCGGTCCGCGCCGAACATGGGGTGCATGGGTTCGAGGGAGAGGGTGATGCCGGCGTCCTCGGCGTAGGGGGCGAGCTCGGCGATGCCCTCGGCGACTCGGGCCCGGGCGGCACCCAGGTCCTTGTCCTCCCGGGTGATGCCGCCGACGACCATCACCAGGGTGGGCGCGCCGAGGCCCACGGTCTCCTCGATCGCGCGCCGGTTGTCCTCCAGCGCCGCCTTCCGCTCGGCGGGGTCGGAGGCGGTGAGGAAGCCGCCGCGGCACAGGCTGGTGACGTGGAGTCCGGCGTCGTCGGTGCGTCGGCGCAGGGCGTCCAGGCCCACCTCCTCCACGTCCTGGCGCCACAGCCCCACCTTGCCGATCCCGGCGGCGGCGGTCGCCTCGAGGAACTCCTGGATCGGGGTGGTGCGCAATGACCAGCGGTTGATCGAGAGCCGCGCGAGGTCGCCCGGGGCGGTGCCCGGCTCGGGCAGGGCGTTCTCGGTCTCGACGGCGTCGAGGCTTCCCGTGTGCAGGATCGAGTCGGTCATGCGGCACCTCCAGCGGTGGGGACGTCGTACCCGGCCAGGCGCAGCAGGGAGTGCCAGCGCTCGGCGGCCAGGGCCGGGGCCTCGAGGTTACCGGTGGTGGCGGCCAGCTCGATGGTGCGGGAGAGGTGCGGGAGGCTGCGCGCGGCATGCATCCCGCCGATCATGGTGAACGCCTGCTGGTGGCCGTTCAGCCAGGCCAGGAACGCGACCCCGGTCTTGTAGTGGTAGGTCGGGGTGGAGAACACGTGGCGGGCGAGCTGCTCGGCCGCGTCCAGGATCCGCCGGGCCTCGGCGGCGTCCCCGGCGTCCAGGGCCTGCACGGCGGCGGAGGCGGCGGGGGCGGTCACTGCGAACGCACCCAGCAGTGCATCGGAGTACTCGCCGGTGACCTGCTGCTGCGATCCTTCGGGGGTGGCGGTGCCGTCGCCGACGATGAGATGGCTGAAGTGGAAGTCGTCCCCGGTGAGCATGCGCACCCCCTCGGGGAGGCGCTCGCGTACAGCGATCTCGGCGGCGTCGTCCAGCAGGCTCATCTTGACGCCGCGGATCCTCGCCGGATCCGCGGCGATGATCTCCAGCAGGGTCTCGGCGGCGACCTCGGTGTCGGTCGAGCCGAAGTAGCCCTCCAGCTGCGGGTCGAAGGCGGTGCCGAGCCAGTGCAGCACCACCGGGCGGGTCGCGGAGTCGAGCACTCGGCGGTAGACGTCCACGTACTGCTCGGCGCTGGTGGCGACGCGGGCCAGGTGGCGGGAGGCCATCAGCACCGCGCCGGCGCCGGTGGCCTCGGTGGCCTGCAGCTGCTCGGTGTAGGCGGCGACGATCTCGTCGAGGCTGAGCTCGTGCTCGCTGCGCTGGTCGGTGTTGACCCCGGCCACGATCAGGTCGCTGACCTGGGCTCCGGCGGGGAACACGGCGGCGATCGCGGGATCGGCGAGGGCTTCCTTCGCGGCGGCGGCGCTGCGGGAGATCAGCTCCCGGGTACCGGCCGGGTCCAGGCCCATGTTGCGCTGGGCGGTGTCCATCGCATCGGCGACGCCCAGGCCACGGGACCACATGGTGCGGCGGAACGCGAGGGTCGCGTCCCAGTCGATGTCGGCCGGGGCGCCGGGGGTGTTGTCCCCGTGGGGCTGTGCGGCGACGTGCACGGCGGCGTAGACCACGCGGGAGCGCAGCGGCGCCGTCGGCCGGGGGAAGGCGGCGGCGTCGCCGAGTGCGATGCTGCGCAGGCTGCCGTCCTCGTCCAGGAGGGTGAGGTCGAGGGTGCTCATCGCCCTCACACCTCCGTCAGCGGGTCGAGGGCGATGCGGCGGCCTTCGGCGGAGCTGGTCAGGCCCGCCTCGGCCAGGCGCACGCCGCGGGCGCCGGAGAGGAAGTCGAAGGGGTACGGGCGATCTTCGACATAGGAGCGCAGGAAATCCTCCCACTGCACCTTGAAGCCGTTGTCGAAACCGTCGGGACCGGCGTTGTCGGGCACCTCGATCCAGTCGGCACGATAGTCGTGGCCGTCCTTGACGTCGGGGTTCCACACGGGCTTCGGGGTCGCCTCGCGCGGCTGGATGCGGGCGCCGTGCAGGCCCACGACGGCGGAGCCCTTCGTGCCGTCGACCTGGAACTCGACCAGCTCGTCGCGGTGGACGCGCACGTCCCAGCTGGAGTTCATCTGCACCACGGTGCCGCCCTCCAGGCGGAAGACGCCGTAGGCGGCGTCGTCGGCGGTGGCGGTGTACTGCTGGCCCTTCTCGTCCCAGCGCGTCCCGATGTGGGTGGCGGTCTGGGCGTAGACGTCCTCGATGCGGCCGAACAGCTCCTCGATCACGTAGTTCCAGTGCGGGAACATGTCCGCGACGATGCCGCCGCCGTCCTCCGAGCGATAGTTCCAGGAGGGGCGCTGGGCAGTCTGCCAGTCCCCCTCGTAGACCCAGTAGCCGAACTCGCCGCGCACGGAGAGGATCTCGCCGAAGAAGCCGG
>DXDT01000219.1 GCA_019115335.1 Candidatus Brachybacterium merdigallinarum | reverse complement strand
GGAGGTGGTGCCGCCGTCCTCGTTCCAGATGTCGACGCTCTGGCCGTTCTTGACGAAGGCGCCGAAGCGCTCCCCGAGCCCGTAGACGCTCTCCCCCGGCTGCAGGCTGAGCTGCTCGTGCATGTAGTGCTGCCCGTCCGGGGCGATGACGTGCGCGATCGAGCGCGGCAGGGAGCTGGTCAGGGGCCGGCCGGCGGAGGTGAAGTCCGCCTGCCACTCCTCGCCGACGCCGACGGTCAGCGCGAGGTCGCCGGCGGTGAGGGTGGTCCGTCCGTCGGCCTCGGTCCGCACCTCGCCGCGGTAGTCGGCGCTGGCCGCGATCTCGAAGCGCGGCGCGGGGCGGCGGACCCCGCGGTGGTTGTCCAGGCGCACCCGGATCACGCCGTCGGCGACGGCCTCGTAGGTGATGGTCAGCTGCGGGTTGTTCAGGGTGTCGCCGCGGCCGCGGACGGGCCGGGTGGGGGCATAGGCGGTGACGCGACCGGCATCGGCATCGACCCGCAGGTCGTGGACGTGCTTGCCGCGCTGGACCGTGAAGCCGTCGCGGTCCAGCCAGTACCCGTTGGTGAAGCGCATCGTCGATGCACCTTTCTGCTCAGAGCTCGAGGAGCTGGGGAGGGGTCACTTCACAGCGCCCGCGGTGACGCCGCGGGTGAGGGTGCGCTGGAAGATCAGGAAGAAGATGAACGTGGGCAGCAGCGAGAGCAGCGCCCCGGCGTTCAGGGTGGGGACGTCGAGCATGCGGTCCCCCTGCAGGGAGGACAGCGCGATCGGGATCGTCTGGTTGTCGTTGCTGGTGAGCATCACCAGGGGGATGAAGAACTCGTTCCACGTCCAGATGAAGAAGAAGATCATCAGCACCGCCATGGTGGGGCGCACCACGGGGAACACGACCTTCCACAGGATCTGCCAGCGGGTGGCGCCGTCGAGCTGTGCGGCCTCCAGCAGCGCCGGCGGGAAGGTGCCCAGCACGGAGGCGAGCAGGTAGGTGCCGAAGGCGGATTGGATGATCGTGAAGATGATGACGATCGACCACGGGTTGTCGGTCAGTCCCACCATGCGGGCCATGTCGAACAGCGGGTAGATCAGCACCTCCTGCGGCAGCATGTTCGCCATCAGGAACAGGCCCACCAGCCACAGGCTCCCCTTCACGCGCCCCACGCCGATCGCGTACGCGTTCAGCAGGGACAGCAGCACCGCGAACACGGCCACGAGGGTGGAGGTCCACAGCGAGTTCCACAGCTTGACCGGGAAGTTCACTCGCTCCCAGAAGGCGATGACGCCGTCGAGGTAGAGCCCGCGCGGCAGGGACAGCGGACCGCCTGCGGAGTAGTCCGCCGGGGACTTGAAGGCGTTGAGCACCATCAGGATGAACGGCGCGATCATCGCCAGCGCCACGATCATCGCGCCGGCCAGCACGATCCAGCGGGCGATCCCGCGGTGGTGACGGCTCCGGGGCCGACGGGCGGGGCGGGGTGCGGCGCTGCCGGCACCGCTGTCGCCGGAGCCGGCGGGGCCGGACGCGGCGGAGCCGGAGGCGGAGGGGTCGGTCGCAGTGAGGTCGGCAGACATGTCAGCGGCCCTCCCTTTCCTTGCGGGCGCTGCGGTTCTGGAGCACCTGGATCCCGCTGGCGATGACGATGATGATCACGGTCAGGACGGTGGCGATCGCGGCGCCGTAGCCCACCCGGGAGGTGTCGAAGAAGTTCAGGTACGAGTAGTAGGAGGGCACCAGGGTGGAGCTCTCGGGCCCGCCGCGGGTGAGCACGTAGATCGGGGCGAACACCTTCAGCGCAGCGATGGTGCAGGTCAGGACGATCACGAAGGTCTCCGGGGAGATCTGCGGGATGGTGATCGCGCGGAAGCGGGCGAACCAGCCGGCACCGTCGAGCTCCGCGGCCTCGTACAGCTCGGGCTCCACCCGGGCCAGGGCGGACATGAAGATGACCGTCGGGTAGCCGATCTGGATCCAGATCAGCACCAGCATCACCGAGGGCAGCGCGAGGTCCGGGTCACCGAGCCAGTTGGGAGGATTCTCGATCCCCATCCCGCGCAGCAGGGTGTTCACGGCGCCGGTCTGGCTGTTGAGCACCCAGTTCCACACGATGCCGGCCACGGAGATCGGCAGGATCTGCGGCAGGTAGTAGGTGGCGCGCAGGAAGGCGGAGATCCTGCTGTTCCAGTGCTTGGCGACGTAGTCGAACAGCACCGCGGCCAGCAGCAGTCCGATCACCGTGGGGACGACGACCATCGCCCCGATCATGAACACGGAGTTGCGGAACGAGAGCCAGAACGCGTCGTCGGCGAGCAGTGCGGTGTAGTTGTCGAGCCCGATCCAGCGCTTGGGTGCCAGACCGCCCTTCCAGCTGTGCAGGCTGTACCAGATGTTGGTGAGGAAGGGGACGAGGATGACGAGGGCGAAGGTGATCAGCCCCGGCAGCAGGTAGAGCCAGTAGCCCGCGCCTGCCCACCGCGACCGTCTCCTGCGCGGCGCGGACGCGAGCGGCGCCGGCGCGGCGTCGGTGGTGGTCATGGATTTCCTCCTGGGAGGCGGGCGGGCCGACGATCCGGCCCGCCCGCAGCTGGACGGGGTCTGTCACTCACCGGTGAGATCGGTGCGGCCGGTGGCGTAGGCGGTGCCGAGCTCCGCCATCGCGTCGGCCGGGGTCTGGGACCCGTTGATCAGGGATTGCATGGCGCTGACGACCTGGTCGTAGAAGCCCGGCACCGGCCAGTCCGGGTAGAACGCGAGCCCGTCGGCGTCGTTGACCGCGGTGAAGTTCTCGGTCATCTCGCGGGTCTTGTCGTCCTCGATCGCGGAGATGTCACCGGCCACGGGCAGCCCGCCCTTCTGGCCGAGGATGTCCTGGACCTCCTGGGACATGGTGATGTCCATGAACTCGTAGGCGAGGTCCTTGTTCGCGGCGTTGGCGGGGACCACCCAGAGGTTCCCGGAGGAGCCGATGGTCAGGTCGCTGCCGGGGAACAGGAACTGGCCCCAGTCGTCGGTCATCTCGGCGACCAGGCGCCCGAACCACCAGGATCCGGAGAACATGATCGGGTAGGTCCCGGCGATGAACGCGGTGCCCATGTCCTCCGCGGTGAGGCCGGCGGAGTCGGCGGCGAGGTAGCCCTTCTCGACCCAGTCCGCGAAGCGCTGGGCACCGGCCAGGATCGGGTCCGAGGCCCAGTCGACCTCCCCGTCGAACAGTTGGAAGGCGTCCACGAAGTCGCGGTCCGCGTGGGCGAGCACCAGCTGGTACCAGAGCTGGCCGGCCGGGTACTCGGAGCCGGCCCCGGCCAGCGGCACGATGCCCTGGTCCACGAAGGTCTGCAGGACGGTCTCGAACTCCTCGAGGGTGGTCGGGACCGCCACCCCGGCCTCGTCGAACATCCGCTGGTTGTAGTAGACGTACACGTACTCGCCGTAGTTGGGCAGGCCGAACCAGTCACCGGAGCCCATCAGCCCGAACTCGTCGTAGCGGGAGGTGGTCTGCAGGGACTCGCTGAGCTTCTGGTCCCAGCCCTTCTCGGTCGCGACCTCGGTCAGCGGCTCCAGCAGGCCCTGGGAGGCGAGCTGACCGGCGGTGCTGTTGCCCTTGTTGTACTCCATGAGGTCCGGGACCTCGTCGCCGGTCAGGACGATCTTCGCGTTCTTCTGCAGCTGTTCGAAGGTCTGCTTCTCGACCGTGACGGTGACGTCGGGGTGCTTCTCCTTGAAGATCTCCTCGGCGCGGGCCCAGGCCTGACCCATCGCGGAGTCCTCGTTCTCGTAATGCCAGATGACCAGCGAGGTGCCATCGCCGGAGCCACCGCTGCCGCCGCTGCCGCAGGCGCTGAGGGCCGGGGCTGCGGCGACACCGAGGGTGGTGGCGGCGGCGAGGGTGGTGAAGTTCCTGCGCTTCATGACTTCCTACTTCCTTGTGGGACGAACTGCTACTGGGACGGTGCTGCGGCGGGGCCACAGCGGGAACTGACGGTGGTGCGGGAGCTGTCGGTGGTGCGGGAGCTGTTGGTGGGGCGGGGACTGAGGGTGCTGTCGGCGCTGCGGCGAGTGCCGCGGGGCCGGAGCGGGTCAGGTGACGGGGCGGCGGTCCCTGACCGACGCTCCGTCGTACTGCGTGCAGCGAACGAGGGTCTGGACCGGGGGTGACTGCGGATCGGCGAGCTGATCGAGCAGGCCGTCCACGGCGACCCGGCCCATCTCCTCGCCCGGGGCCTGCCAGGCGGTGAGCGAAGGGGAGGTCATCGAGGCGGTGCGCCGGCTGGACACGACGGTCACCACGGACAGGTCATCCGGCAGCGTCAGGCCCATGACCTGCAGCTCGTTGACGAAGCCGACGATCGCGAGGTCGTTCATCGCGACCACGGCATCCGGCCTGGGCCCGGAGGCGAGCACCTCGCGGGCGAGGTCCCGCCCGGCCTGCGGGCTCGGATCCAGGGCGTGCTCGCGATGCCGGATCCCGCGCTCCTGGGCCAGGCGCGCGAAGTCCTGATGGGAGCGCACGGCCGGCCCGTAGCCGTCGGCCTCCATCTCGCGGGAGCGGCCGATCAGCATCACGTCCCGGTGCCCTGTCGCCACCAGGGAGTCCAGGGCCTGCGCGATCGTGGTCTCGAAGTCGATGTCCACGTAGTTCAGGCGCGAGGGGTCGCTGGTGCGGCCGACGGACAGGAACGGCACCTGCGACTGCTCGAGGCTCTCGATGCGCGGGTCCTCCAGCACGACCTCGACCAGCAGCACGCCGTCCGCATGCCCCTGGCCCACCAGGTCGCTGAGCTCCTGGGGCGCGCACTGGGAGGCGATCGGCCACACCGTGAGCAGGTAGCCCCGCTCAGCGGCCCGGTCATAGGCTCCTCGGACGATCTCGAACACGGTCTCACCGGCGGAGACGTCGAACTCCGGCAGGTGCAGGGCGAGGATGCGGGTGCGCCGGCTGGCCAGGCTGCGGGCGATCGCATTGGGGCGGTAGCCGAGCTCCTTCATCGCCTGCTCGATCCGCTCCCGGGTGCGGGCGGAGACGGGCTTGTCGCCCGAGAGCATGTACGACACCGTGCTCAGCGCGACGCCCGCCTCACGGGCCACATCGTTCATCGTCGCCATCGCACATGCCTCCTCATCTCCATCGATCTCGTCGCCAGTCGTCTGGCCGCCGGCCGTCTGGCCACCCACTGTTCGAAGCGCTTCGACTTCTGCCCGACCGGATCCCCTGCTGCTGCGAGGTGCTCGACCTGCCGCCGTGCGGCGGGGTGCGCGGCGTGGGATCCGACGATGTCGAAGCGTTTCGACTTGTGGATGCGAATAAGTATGCGGGCCTTACTTGGGCGCCGTCAAGTCGAAGGTCCCGGTCCCTGATGGCACCGCGGAGCTATCGCGCCCGCGGGCCTCCAGGCTCGCCCCGCTCCCCCGGCTCGGTAGCCCCGGGCTCGGTAGCCCCGGTCCTCCCTCCTGCCGACCGACTGCCGACCACGCTCACGCCCCGCCCACTTCCCAAACACTGGCGGAGCACCGGGTGCCATGGCCATTGAAACGATCAAACGGCCATTTTCCGCCAGTACTCGACGAGCCACGACCCGGCACGACGGCCAGAGCGCCGCCCCATTCGGCCACCAGGACGCGGGCGGCCCGCCGACGCAGCGCGCCGACGGGCCGGTCCGGGTTCCTTCGCCGCAGCTCTCGAGTCAGGTCCGTTCGGGGAAGAGCAGGAGGTCCGGCAGGGAGGTCGCGAAGTAGTCGACGCTGCCGTCCTCGAGGACCGGGACCACCATCGAGGTCTTGCGTGCCTGTTCTCGTTCGCGGTGCGCAGCGTCCGAGTCACCGCTGGCTTCGAGCAGCTCCGCGATGCGGCCGTGGATCCGACCGGTATCCGACAACGGATGCCGGGCCTCGCCGAGGGAGCGCGGGACTTCGAGTGCGCGACGAGCCGCGGCAAGCGCCCCGGGCAGGTCTCCCGCCTCCTCCCTCTCCCGGGAGAGCGCGAGCTGGAGCGAGTCCCACAGCTCCAGAGCACGCCCTTCGCCCCCTTCCCAGGGCGAGAACCTCCGCGTGCTCACGAGCTGTTCGGCATCGTCGAGCCGCCCCACCTGCACCAGCAGGAGGCCGTACTCGACGGTCGCGTCATCGCGCTGCAGGACCTGGTCCAGGAGCGTCTCGAGCTGACGCAGCCTGTCCTGTGCAGATACCCCGAGCCGCGAGCGCAGCTGGTCAGCCTCGTAGACGAGCCGGGGGTCCGGCCTCTGGGCCATCGCCCTCTCGTAGAGGGCCAGCGCGGCGGGACCGTCACCCTCGATCTGGTACGTGGCCAGTGCAGCGTTGCGGAGCGCGACGGGGTCCGCCCCCTCCTCTGCCGTCGCCCGTCGCCACAGGGCGAGGGCCTCCTCGGCGCGGCCGGCGTCGAAGAGCAGCATGGCCAGCAGGCCAGTGGCGACCGTATCGGTCGCATCGGCCCAGAGCGCGGCGGTGAGCGCCTCGCGGTCAGCCTGTCCCTGTGGGAAGCAGAGGGCACGCGGGGCCTCGCGCGCCTTCCGTCGCGCCTCGGCCGCGCCTGTCGCATTCCCCTGCTGCTCCAGCAGGAGTGCGCGGTGGTAGTGGGCGAGCGGACGCGCCTCGCCCGCACGGGTGACGGGTCGCCGGCCGGCCGTCTCGAGCACCTGGAGGGCCATGTCCGCGGCGCCTGCCTGGGCGAGGTCCGCGGCGACATCGAGCAGGGTGCGACCATCGAGGGGAGCGAGCGCCTCGACGCCGTCGCGCAGCAGGGTGCCGACGGGATCGAGCGGGTCGCTCTGCCGAAGCTCCTCGAATACCGCCTTGGCTTCGGCCTCCCGGCCGAGGGCGCGCAACTGGAGTGCCTGCAAGATGCCGGCGCGGCTGTCGTCGGGGGTCGCGGAGCGTGCCCGTAAGGCGTGTTCGAGTGCGTTCCGGTGCTCGCCGCGCCGGGCGGCGATGCGTGCCCGCTCCACCTCCGCGGGCCCCGACCAGCGACGGTCCCAGGCCGCCTTGGCGAAGGCCTCCTCGGCCTCCCCCTCAGCACCAGTGCGCAGCAACGCCAGACCGTGCAGGTAGGAGAGCTCGCCGCTGCGGGGATTGGCGTTGTCGCGCGTGGCTGCGGCGAGCGCTCGTCGCAGGAGGTTCTCGGCCGTCTCGTCGAGCCCGCGCCGCAGCGCCTGGAGCGCGAAGGCCTGGAGGGCCGGAACGTGGCTCGAGTCCCGGCGCAGCGCTTCCTCGAAGTAGGGGGCCGCCTCTCGGCTGGGGTGGCGGTACTGCTCGAGGTGCACACCGATCCGCACCAGCTCGTCGATCCCTGGGACCTCCTTCGGCAGGGGCGGGATCCGGGCGGTGTCCGGCTCCTCCACCTCGGTCTGCGGACGCGGCGTCCAGGTCACAAGCGTCTCGCCGCGGTGGACGACGCTCACGGTCACCTCGGGGGGCGCCACGGCCTCGGCCAGCTCGGTCCGCCAGGTCCAGGGCTGTCCGGGGGCGAGGTCGACGCGCTCCTCGTGAATCCGGACGCCCTCCCGCTCGATCAGGATCTCGGTGCCGGGGCGACGCCGCGTGACGGCGACGCCCACCTCGAGTTCGCGACCGACGGCCTCGAGGTGCACGGCGGCCTCGACGGTCGCCTGGTGGATCGTCCCGATGCTCTGGTACGGGAACCAGGTCTGACGAAAGGTCTTCGTCTCTCCGGGTTCGAGCCAGGAGAAGTCCGGCTGATTGTCGGTGTACACGCCGGCCATGAGCTCCACGTAGGGGCCGTCCTCGTCCGTGAGCTGTCGGTCCCAGGCCCAGCCGAACTCGTCGTTGCCCCAGGTCCACATCTTCTTACCGGTCGCCACGTGCCGGTCGGCGACGTGCACGAAGCCCGCTCGGCGGTCGTGGTCGTATCCCCCGAAGAAGGCGTCCTGCGTGGAGGTGACCATGTACGAGGTGGGGACCTTGATGTTCTCGTAGCGGTCGAGACGGTCGCCCCCGCTCGCATGGTGGGCGGCATAGTCGTAGCCGTAGTAGGGACGATCCGCCTCGGGGTAGGCCGTGATCGCTCGTCGTGCGTGGTCGGCGACGTGGTGCACGTCGGTCGGGAAGAACGCCTGGTAGTCACCGTCGACGGCGGCTGCGGCGTTGGCCCACCAGAGGAAGGTCTGCGGGAGCGAGGTGCGGTTGTGCAGTCGCACCTCGACCTCCACCACCGCCCGATCGGGGTGGAGCCGGATGCCGTGGGTGCCGCGCATGCGCTGGAACGGGTCGTGGTCGGAGCACCAGACGGTCACCGACCCGTCCTCGCCCTCCTCGATGCGGGTGCACACCGGGAGGTGGGTCGCCGGTCGGTGGTGCTGCGGCCAGTTGAACTCCACGCCGCCGGAGACCCAGGGGCCGGCGAGCCCGACCAGAGCGGGTTTGATGACGTTGTTGCGGTAGAAGAAGTCGTACTCGGCGACCTTGTCGTAGCCGACATGGATGCGTCCCCCGAGCTCCGGCAGCACCATGAGGCGGATCCACTCGTTCTCGAGGTGGATCGCGCGCCATGGCTGTTCCTGCGCCTCGTCCTCGACACGGTCGACGAAGGGGATCGGGTAGACCCGGCCGCTGGAGCCCTGATAGACGCGCCGGTTCACGAACAGCGGGTACGGGTCGGGCTCACCCATCGCGTAGGTGCGGAACGTGACGGGTTCCGACCAGGCCACCGCCTCGCCGTCTGCGAGGCGCGAAGCGAGAGACGTGGGGACGGGAGGAAGGGCGAAGGGCTGCTGTGCGGACATGCTCCCATGTCACGCCATCGACGCGGGTGGGGACAGGGGCGACTCGATGGGCTCCCTGGATATTTCGATGATCACGATCAGGATACGGACCATCGGCGAGCCGTGCCGTTGCGCGATGATGGCGGGCATGCCGATCGAAGAGGGCTTCCGGGGACAGCGCCTCCTGACCCTGCCGCGTCCGCTCGTCGCGGCCGCCCTGCGCCAGCCCGTCACCCGCCGGATGCTGGTGACCGACGCCGGCCACTATCCCGACGCCTCGGAGCACGAGATGCACCGGCCCCAGGGCGCTCCCGAGCACATCGTCATCGTGTGCGTGAGCGGTCGGGGATGGGCACGGATCGACGGTCAGATCCATCGTGTCCCGCCGGGCGCCCTGCTGGTGATCCCGGTGGCCACACCGCATGTGTACGGATCGGATCCGGAGGACCCCTGGACGATCTGGTGGGCGCACATGGCGGGCACCGATGTCGCCGAGCTGGTCGCCTCCACCGGGGCGACTCGGCAGCGGCCGGTCCTCGAGCTGGCATCGGTGGAGCGGATCGTCGCCCTGCTGGACGAGATCGTGACCGCCCTCGAGAGGGTGCCGTCGAGCGCTCGCCTGCTGCGCGCCTCAGGGGTCGCGTGGAAGCTGTTCACCGAGATCGCCATCGATCAGGTCCTCCCCCGCTCGGGCGACCCGCTGCAGCGCGCCATGTCCTATCTCGAGCAGCGCCTGGACGGATCGATCCGAGTGCCGGAGCTCGCCGCCCTCGTGGGGGTGTCACCCTCGCATCTGACGGCGCTGTTCCGGCGAGCGACCGGCGGCGGGGTGCTCGCCCATCAGACGGCCCTGCGGATGGGCCGTGCGAGGGTCCTGCTGGACACGACCGATGCGACGATCACTGAGATCGCCCACGACCTCGGCTATTCAGATGCGTTCTACTTCTCCCGCCAGTTCCGGCGCCACCACGAGATGAGCCCCACGGCGTTCCGCGCCCGCAACACACCCTGAGCCGCGGCACCGCTCAGGCCTGCTCCCGCTCCAGCCCCCACCGGACCGTCCACTCTGCGCCAGGAGCCAGCCATTCGAGGTCCACGCCGCTGGACAGGGCGTCGGGCGGTGCGGTCATCGGCTCCACGGCGAGCGCCGTGACCGTCCCTCCGTCCTCGACCGCCGGGAAGGCCTCGGTGTGGTAGACCTGTGTCCAGCGCATACATGGGTCGGACCACAGCACCACCCCAGCCTCGCGGGCGCGCAGCCGCCGCTCGATCCGGGAACCGTCCGGTCGTGGGGCCGGATCGGTGTAGACGGCGTGCCCGGGCATGTCGTGCACGCGTTTCCCGGCGCGCAGGTCGAACGGGCCGCCGTGCACGTCGATCAGCTCCCGCGGCAGG
>DXDT01000218.1 GCA_019115335.1 Candidatus Brachybacterium merdigallinarum | reverse complement strand
GGTGGGCCTCCAGCCTAGTCCGCGCGGATCAGGCGGAGGTGTCGGCGCCGTCCCAGCCGATGGCGGCGCTGCTGCCGGAGGCGCCGTAGGTGGTGGCGAGGCCGGCGGCGGCGTCATAGCCGGGCATGAAGGTGGTCAGCAGCTCCATCAGCTGGGCGAAGAAGTCACCCTCGGAGCCTGCCTCCTCACCGCCGCTGCTGCCCACGCGGTCGGCGAAGATCGAGCCGGAGCTGGAGGCGGGCGCTGCGGCGCCGACGCCCTGCACACCGATCGGGGCCGCCCCGGCGACCGGACCCTCCGCGGTGTCCGCACCGGTCTCGCCGGCCGCGCCCCCGCCGTCACCGGCGCCGCTGTCGGCACCGCCGCCCGAGCCGCCGCCCGAACCCCCACCGGAGCCGCCGCCGGATCCTCCACCGGACTCGCTCCCGGAACCGCCGCCGGCGTCACCGCCCGCAGAGTCCCCCGCCCCGGAGTCGCTGCCGGAACCGGAGCCCGCGTCGCCGCCCGCCTCGAGGCCACCGTCGCCGATTCCGCCCTCTGCGAGGCCGCCCTCACCGAGGCCAGCCAGCAGCTGCTGGAACATGTCCGACAGCGCCATGCCGATGCCGAGACCGGTCAGGAAGTCCGCGAAGGCTCCGGGACCGCCCAGCAGGCTGCCGATCAGGTCCCCGATCGCGGGGCCCAGCAGGCCGCCGAGCAGACCGGCCTCGAAGCCGGCGCGCCCCTCGGGGGTGGCGAGGACCTCGCCGAGCCACTGCTGGAACGGGGTGGACCCGTCCCCCACCAGAGCGGCGATCAGGTCGTCGGTGAGCGATTCGAGGATGTCCGCGATCGCCTGGCCGCCGGGGCTGTTGCCGAAGATCTGGTCGAACAGGCTCGGATCCTCCGTGCCGGCGCCCCCGCCGGAGCCTGAGCCACCGCCGGCGCCGCCACCGGAATCGCTCCCCGCGCCGCCGCTGCCGGATCCCCTTCCGGCACCCCCGCCGCCGGAGGACCCGGGAGAATCCGCTGCGGAGGAGCGATCCTGCTCATCGGCCTCCTGCAGCAGGCGCCGTGCCCGCTGGCGCAGCTCGAAGTTCCCGTCCTGCAGGCCGGGCCGGACCCGACCGGACCACTCGGCGCGGAACTCCTCGGCGTCCTCCCCGACCCACTCGAGGGCATCCAGCGCAGCGGTCAGCGCCGATTCGATGTCGGACACCGCATCGGCTCGGCGCACCAGCACCGAGCTCATGGTGCGCAGCGCCTCCGTGTCGGCACCATAGAAACGGCTCATCGGCTCCCCGCACTCCCCTCGTCCTGTTCACGATCCCCCAGTGATGCCACCACCGTACTTTCGCCTGCCCCCGGCCACCATGGGGAGGACTCCCCATGCCCCTGGCCTGGGAAAACACTGCCGGACACGAGAGTGAACGGAAGGTGTCCGCGCCGCCGGGCAGCGCGCTGCGCGGCAGGGTGGGACAGCGGGCGCCCGGGCGGGCCGAGCGTCAGCTCAGCAGGTCGCGCACCCACTGCGGGATGCGCTCGGCCCCCAGCCGGTCCGCCATGCGCTGGGCGACGGCGCGGTCCACCCCGCCCACCCCGTCGAAGCTGCCGGGGTCGCGGTCGTAGTTGAACTCCGTGCCCAGGCTGATCGCGGAGGGGTCCTCCGGGTTCCGGCCGATCTTCAGCAGCAGGGAGACGAAGGCCTCGGACTGCTCGGCGGTGGCCTGCTGCAGGCCGTCCAGCAGCAGCGTGAACTGGGAGTCGGCGGCGAAGCGAGCATCGGCGGTGAGGGCATCACCCTCCGGCGGCTCGAAGGTCACGCGCCCGGCCCAGCCCTCTCCGTCGGGGATGAAGGCGATCGCCGCCCGGTTCCAGGCCTCCGGCCACTCGATGGTGTCCAGGGCGAGGCGGGCCAGGTCCTGGATCAGGGCGCCCTGGCGCTCCATGGCGCTGGGTCCGGTGGGATCGGCGGGGATCGAGGTCATCGAAGCTCCTTCTCGGGGAGGTCAGCGCGGAGGTGCCGGCAGGCTGGTGACCGCCGGTCGGTGGCCGACGGGGCGGGCCATCAGTTCGGGAACCGTGCGCCTTCAGGGTAGTTGGGCAGGTTCACGTCTACGATCTGCTCGCCCTCCTCGTGGATCCGCACGTCATAGCTCTCCGGGACGTACTCCCAGGGCTCGCTGCCGTGATCCGGGCCGACGCCGGCGGGCTGGTTCTCGCCATCACCCCAGTTGATGCGGGTCTCGTAGGCGTAGGAGGTCCCGTTCTCCTCGATCCCGCTGGCCATCATGTCCTCGTAGGTGTAGATGGTGTCCTTGCCGGAGCGGGCCTGGTTCACCTCGTCCCACTGCCGGGTGTAGTTGATCTCCTCGCGGATCCCGCCGAGCTGGCGCGCCATGACGTGCCCGGCGTTGAACTCGACCGGCTCGGAGGTGCCGTCCCCGCTCATGTCCCAGCGCTCGGCGATCTTGGACTGGATGGGCCGGCTGCGGGTCATGTCGCGGTCGAGGATCACCTCGGGCGAGTACATGTGCTCGGTCCGTCCCAGCTCGTCGGTCTGGTAGTAGGTGCTCTCGTTGACGTGATAGGTCGCGTCGGGGAAGACCTCGCGCAGGTTGGGGTTCATCGTCGATCCCCCGCCGGTGGCCTCGACGTAGACGATCTCGCCGTCGCCATCGGTGTAGAAGGTGCCGCGGTCCCCCACCTCGTAGGCGGTGTTCGGCGCGAGGTCGATCTGTGCGCCATCCTCGCCCACGCCCCAGGGACTCTTCGCGCCGTCCGGCGCGAGCTCATGGTCGCCGTCGACCGTGATCGTGTCCTCGGTGCTGGGCGGTTCGAGCTGCATGCCCGTGTCGTCGAAGGCCAGCTCCCCGGCGCCGTCGAAGCCGATCTGCTCCGCGACCGCCCGGACCCCCTCGAGCCCGCCGTCGAGGAGTCGCCGCTGGCCGTCGAGGAGTCGCCGCTGGCCGTCGAGGATCAGCTCGGCACCGTCGCCGAGGCTCTCCAGCTGGTCCGTCGCGACATCCCAGATCCCCTCGCCGGCGTCCCTCAGACGTTCCAGTCCGGTCTCTCCCGCGTCCCCCAGCCGGCCGAGGGTCTCCGAGATGCCGCGTCCGGGCAGGGAGGCGGCCATCAGCTGGATGAGCGGATGCTGCGCCGCGCTGTCCTGGCCGCCGTCGGAGGCGGCGTCCTGCTCCTCGGCGTGGTCGCTCAGCTCGTCGGCGCGCTGGCGCAGCTGGTCCCCGCACCCGTCCAGCAGGGGCCGTGCCCGGCTGGACCAGTCGGCGCGGAAGGAGTCGGCATCCGCCCCCACCCACGGCACGCTCGCGATCATCGCCTCCAGCTGTGCGGCGAGCTCGTCGATCTGCTCGGAACGCCCGTCGACCAGAGTGCCGAACTGCCTCAGCTGCTCGGTGTCCGCGCCCTGAAATCCTGCCACTGTGTGCCCCCACGTGCTCTCACCACGGCGTCACGTTCCGCAACGCTGACCTCGTCCCGATCAACGTATCGCCGCAGGAAAGTCACCGATATGGGGAGAACTCCCCATGGACAGCACGCGCCGGGGCCGTCGCTGCGCAGCAGCCTCCCCGAGCGGGCCGGGTCGGGGCCGCCGGCGGCCGATCAGCCGCCGAGCACGCAGAGCACGCGGCCGCCCTCGCGCCAGACCAGCTGCATCGCCAGCGGGTCCCCGGGCACCTCGGCGTCCATCACGTCCGCGCGGGCGCCGACGGGCGCCTGCCGCAGGTCGGCGACGGCGACGGTCCCGGCCGGGAGATCCGCGATCCCGGAGCCCGCCGGGTCCTGCAGCGCCACCGCCGGGATCTGCTCGAGGTCCCGCATGCCCAGGACCGAGGCGAACAGGTGCTGGTCCAGGAGCTGGCCGGCGGCGTCGGTGCGGTCCTCGTTCTTCTCCCCCGCATCGTCCCCGCGCTCGGCGAGCGTGGTGAGGGTCGCCTCGAGGGCGTCGGCGAAGCGCTCGAGGTAGGTGGCCAGGTCCGGGGCCGCGAGCTGCAGGGCGAGGTCCTCGCCGATGCCGTAGACGGCGCCCGGAGCGCCGGTCTCGTCGATCGTGAGGATCACCGCCGCATCCGGGGTCTCGTACAGCGGGTAGAACGTGGTGGGGTCCCCGAGCAGGGTGTAAGGGCCGACGTCCGTGCGGTCCTCGACGAGCAGGTCCAGCATCCGCAGGCCCCGCACCTCGATGCCGCCCAGCTCATCGGTGAGCTGCTCGAGCGCGGGCGGCGGATCCGCGGCGAGCTCCTCCTCGCTGACGGCCGCGCCCGGGATCAGCGTCGCGTCCTCGGGGTGGGTGTGCGCGAGGGAGGTCAGCCGGTCCACGGTGGCTCGCACCGCACTGATCGGCAGCACCTCAGCAGCATCGGGCCAGGGCAGGGACTGGGGCATCGGAGAAGTCACGTGCACATCGTGGCACAGCCCCCGGGGACCGCGACGGGGGCACCTCGCGAGCGGGTCTGCGCCGGGGCGGCTCAGCCGGGGAGGCGGTGCGCGGCGACTCCGGGGCGGGTGACGGACACGGAGGCGCGGTGCTGGCCGGGATGGCGGCGGCGGTACGCGGCCAGCCAGCGCTCGGCGAACTGCTCGGCCTGCGCGGCGGGGACGAGGGCCCAGACGCTGCCGCCGAAGCCGGCTCCGAAGGCGCTCGCGGCGACGGCGCCCTCCTCCCGGGCCAGCCGCTGGAGGTCGACGGTCTCGGGCACCTGGTTGCGCAGCCCGCTCTCCGCCGCGGCCTGGGAGCGGTCCACCAGTCGCCCGAACTCGGCGAGGTCGCCCTCGGCCAGGGCATCGGCGGCCGCGGGGATGATCTGCTCGGACTCGTCGAGGAACTGCTCGAGGCGGCCGGTGAGATAGTCGTCGTCAGCCGTGAGCTCCCGCAGCCGCGCCGCGGAGTGCGGGCCGGCCGCGACCGCGTCCGCCAGGGTGAGGTCCTCGCGCCCGGTGTCCGCGCGCCAGCGGCGCAGGATCTCGGTGACAGCCAGGGAGACGCGGTTGTAGGCATCGCGCACCGCCCCGGTCTTCGCGGCCTCGATGCCGCTGACCGCGACGACCAGCGCGAGATCCGTCGCGAAGGGGATCGCCCGCTCCCGACGCACCGGGCAGAAGGCGTACTGCACCAGCGCCCCGGGCTCTCCGCACAGCATCGCGGTGTGGTCCTCGCTGCCGCCGAAGGTGCCCACCCCGCGATGCCCGGTCAGGCTCCCGAAGCTCTGCCCGTTCTCGACCGTGCCCAGGTACTCCCCGAGCTGCTCGGGGGTGGTGATCTCGGCGGTGAAGGCGGGATCGGCGGCGATGTCCGAGAGGTCGATCAGGGCCAGCGCGAGTCCCACCACGAGGGCGGAGGAGCTCGACAGCCCCGCCGCCAGGGGCAGGCTCGAGGTGACCTCGATGTCGGCGCCCACCAGCCGGCCCGGGAAGTTGGTGTCCAGGCGGTCGGCGACGGTGCGCACGTACCCGCTCCAGTGCCCGTCGCCCTCGTCGGCGCGGCGGGCATGGGACTGGTCGAGGTCGATGGTGACCGTGCCCTCGGCGCCCTGGGAGCGGACCTGCAGCAACCGGTCGGGGCGGGAGGTCGCGACCACGGTGTGACCGGCGTCGACCGCGGCCAGCAGGGAGCGGCCGCCGGCGTAGTCGGTGTGCTTGCCGAGCACCTCGATGCGGCCGGGGACGAACCAGCGCGCGGTCCGGGCCTCCACCGGGCGCTGCTGGGCATGCGGTCCCGGTTCGGCCCGGGCGAGGGAGGAGCGGGCCGCGGCGACCAGCTCGCTCAGCACATCGCCACCGCCTCTGCTGGTGGGGCTCGCGCTGCTGCTCACAGGCGCACCTCGATGCCCGCCAGCGCCTCCTGGACCGCGGCGACATCCGCCCGGGAGGACAGGTCCAGCACCCCCACCGCGGCGCCGACGACGGTGAAGGCCTCCCCCTCGGCCAGCAGCAGGCGCACCGCGTCGATGATCTCGAGCTCTCCGCGCACCGACGGCGCGATCCGCGCGCACGCATCGAAGATCGCGGGGGTGAACAGCCAGGCGTTCATCGAGACGGGGGCATCCTCCCCGAAGGCGGCCAGGGTCTGCGCATCGGGCTTCTCGACGATGTCGCGCAGCCGCCGCTCGTGCTGCGGGTCGGTGGCGACCAGGGCGAAGGCCCGGATCCGCTCGGCGGGGATGTTCGAGTGGGCCACCAGGGCGGCGCGGTCGAAGCCCACCAGGGCGCTGCCGGGCGCCGCGGCGAGGGCCTCGAGCGCCCTGCGCGGGTAGTGGTTGTCCGAGTTCAGGACGATCACCCGCTGGCCACCGGCGAACTCGCGGGCCGCGGCGACAGCGTCGGCCGTGCCCCGCGGCTCCTCCTGCACGGCCGTGGTGACGGTGAGGCGGCCACCGGTGCGGGAGGCGGCGTACTCGCGCAGAGCCTCGTGCTCCGGTCCGATCACCAGGCACACCTCGGTGATGCCGACGTC
>DXDT01000217.1 GCA_019115335.1 Candidatus Brachybacterium merdigallinarum | reverse complement strand
CTCCCGATCCGCTGCAGATAGTCCTCGGAGTTCTCCGTGGTGGTCTCGGTCGTCTGCGTCATCCCGGCACCGTATCTCACAGATGAGATAACGCCTCCCAGGTTCGGTGCGAGCATGCTCACGTCCCCGGGGTGAGCTGCTCGCCGGCCCGCGACCAGGCGCGCGGCGATCCGGCCACATCCTCGTGACCTCTCGCGCGCCCAGCGATATGATGGTTTCATCATGCCACTATCTCAGCGTCAGCGTCCCCTCTACGAGGTCAAGGCCAACCTGTTTAAGGGCCTCGCCCACCCGTTCCGGATCCGCATCCTCGAGCTGCTCTGCGACGCCCCCGAGGAGAGCGTCACCGCTCTCCAGGAGGAGACCGGTCTGGAGGCATCCCATCTCTCCCAGCACCTGTCCGTGCTGCGCCGCCACCACCTGGTCGTCTCCGAGCGGCGCGGCAGCCACGTCCACTACCGGCTCGCCGATCCGCGGATCCGCGAGCTGCTCGCCGTCGCCCGCGCCCTGCTGCTGACGATGCTCAGCGAGGACACCGAGCGGCTCTCCGAGGCCCGCGCCCTTCCCGAGTTCCGCGGCACGCCTCCCGAAGGTCGCGGTGCGCAGCACCAGACAGGGGAGCAGCATCGATGACCCCCACCCCAGCACCTGCCCAGAGGACCTCCCCGTCCCCGACCTCGGTGCGGCCGACGCTCGCCCAGCGGGGCCGGGCGGCGCTCCTGCGCTCGCGCGATCTGCTGCCCGCCCGCGAGGACTACCGCCTCCTGCCGAAGACGTGGAGACAGGATCTCCTCGCAGGGGTGACCGTCGGCATCGTCGCCCTGCCGCTCGCGCTCGGCTTCGGGGTTAGCTCCGGGCTCACCGCCGAGCAGGGACTGGTCACCGCGATCGTCGCCGGTCTGCTCGCGGCGGTCTTCGGCGGCTCGAACGTGCAGGTCTCCGGTCCGACGGGCGCCATGGTCGTGGTGCTCCTGCCGATCGTCGCGAACTACGGCGCGGGAGCGATCGTCGCCGTCACTCTGATCGCGGGGCTCATGGTCACCGTCGCCGGGCTGCTGCGACTGGGGAAGGTCGTCTCGATCATCCCCTGGCCGGTGATCGAGGGGTTCACCCTCGGCATCGCCTGCATCATCTTCCTGCAGCAGGTCCCGCAGATCACCTCCGCGACTCCCGCCGAGCCGGGCGAGCTCAGCACCAACGCTCTGGTCGCGGCCCTGCAGTCACTCGCACGGGCCGACCTCGTCCATCTCGTCTGGGCGCTCGGGGCAGTGCTGATCGTCGCCGCGGTGATGGTGATCGCGCCGCGGATCCATCCCTCGATCCCCGGTTCGCTGATCGGGATCGCCGCGGTCGCGGTGCTCGCCTGGCTGCTGCCCACGCCGCTGGCGACCATCGGGGAGATCCCCTCCACCCTGCCAGCACCCTCCCTGCCCGCGATCGACCCGGAAATGCTGGGAGTGCTGCTGCCGGCCGCTGCGACGGTCGCGGCGCTCGCGGCGATCGAATCGCTGCTCTCGGCGCGCGTGGCCGGGTCCATGGCGGACACCGGCGCCTTCGACCCCGACCGGGAGCTGGTGGGCCAGGGCGTCGCCTCGATCGGCGCATCCCTGTTCGGCGGCATGCCCGCGACCGGCGCGATCGCCCGCACCTCGGTGTCGATCCGGGCCGGCGCCCGCACCCGCATGGCCTCGATCGTGCACGCCCTGGTGCTGCTCGCCGTCGTCTACGTCGCCTCCGGGCCCGTCGGGATGATCCCGCTGGCGGCGCTCGCAGGGGTGCTGTTCATGACCGCGATCCGGATGGTGAACGTCCAGGTCGCCCGCTCGATCATGACCTCCACCCGCTCCGACGCCTGGATCTTCGTGATCACGGCCCTGATCACCGTCTCCTTCGACCTGATCTGGGCGGTGCTGATCGGCGTGGTCCTCGCCGCCGTGGTCGCCCTGCGCGCCGCCGCCCGCACCACCGGCGTGAGCATCGAACGGATCACGGCCGAGCAGCCCAGCGAGCTCGATGACGCGATCGTCGCAGTCCGCTTCCAGGGCCCGCTGTTCTTCGTCTCCTCGGAGCGGGTGTTCGAGACGGTGATGGACGTGGGGCGGCCGACGGTCGTGATCCTGCGGCTCTCCCGCCTGGAACGGGTCGACGCCAGTGGCGCCCAGGTGCTCGCCGAGATCATCCGCGGCCTCGAGCGGCGCGGCATCACCGTCCTGATCAAGGGTGTGCAGGAGGCACATCAGCCTTTGTTCCGTCGCGTGGGGGTGCTCGCTGCGCTGCGCCACCACAAGCACCTGTTCGTCGACTTCGACAGCACCCTCGAGCATGCCCGCTCCCATGTGGACCGGGAGCGCAGAGCGTCTCGGGCGTGAACGACCCGGGCTTCGGGCCCGCGCACCATCCCCCTCGAAGGACGCGCTACCCCCTCGGCGTAGCACCAGTGTATGGGCAGGTGGGGGCCTTGCCGCAAGGCCCCTTCGGTGCGCGATGATCACTCCCTCGCGGCGCCGGAGCACTCCGCGCAGACGCACCACCACGGGGGAGACATGACACCGACCAGCACCTTCGACCTGCCCGCGGCCGACAAGGCGGCGGCTCACCGCATCGCGGCGGACGACGCCCACCTCCTGCGGATCGCCGCGGCGATCGAGGCCGATATCGCGGCCGTCCAGGATCGGCTCGAGCAGGCGCTGCGCGAACACACCGGCGACGCCCAGGGACGTGTCGAGCGGGAAGCGAGCGTGGACCACTTCCGTCGACGCCTCCGCGGCCTGCAGAGCTTCCGCCTCGACGCCGTGCTCGGCCGGATGACACCGGCCGACGGGAGCGCGCCCCGGTACATCGGTCGCCTCGCCGTCCATGACCAGGACGGCACTGCGCTGCTGGTGGACTGGCGCTCCCCGGTGGCCGAGCCCTTCTTCGCCGCCACCCGTGCCGAACCCATGGGACTCGCCTCCCGCCGCCGCTACCGCTGGGCCGGCGGGCGCATCCGGGACTACTGGGACGAATCACTGGCCGCCGTTCCGGCGCGGGAGGACGAGAGCCTCGATGCCGACTCCGCCCTCCTGGCCACCCTGGGCCGGGCCCGCAGCCCGAAGATGGACAGCGTGCTCACCACGCTCGCCGCCGATCAGGATGCGATCATCCGCGCGGACTCCCGGCTCCCGCTCGTGGTCGACGGCGGCCCCGGCACCGGTAAGACCGTGGTCGCCCTGCACCGCGCCGCCTACCTCCTCTACAGCGACCCGCGCCTGCGCCCCGGCCGCGGCGGCGTCCTGTTCATCGGCCCCCACCA
>DXDT01000216.1 GCA_019115335.1 Candidatus Brachybacterium merdigallinarum | reverse complement strand
GCAGTCGCCGGGGTCCTCGTGTGGAGGAAGGTCGAGTCCGACCAGATCCGCAACGACCTGTGGGCCGAGGCCGAGAAGGTCTCCGCCGAGCAGGACGCCCTCGCCGAGAAGCAGCCCGAGCCGGTCCCGGCCGCTCGCGCCTGATCTCAGGCGGCACCCCGGTGCCGCACGGCGGGACAACTCGATACGGGGACTTAGCTCAGTTGGTAGAGCGGTAGCTTTGCAAGCTTCAGGTCAGGGGTTCGACCCCCCTAGTCTCCACCAGGCGGAACAGACAGAGGCCCCCTCCTTCGGGAGGGGGCCTCTGCCATGTCCAAGGGGCTTTTGTACCGGGCCGATCCGAGCAGGACTCCTGGTCAGGAGTAGACCTTCGCCTTTGGAGGATTGACGCTGATCGGGGCGAGACGCCTTGGTCAGGGTGTCGATGTCCGTGGGAACCGTTGTCACGGATCCGTCGTAGGTCGTAGTGATTCGAGTGTGGCGGCGTGCGCATTGTGCGCCTCGACGGCCATCCGTTGACCGATTGCAGGACCTCATGCATCGATCCCCTGACTCTCCCTGCGAATGACCAGAGCGAGAACGACGGTGAGACCGGCGAGCGCCCACCAGCCCCATCCGTGCGCCGATGCGATCGCGAACCCCAGCGCCGCCGGTGCCACCGAGGCCATGAGCCCGTTGCTGATGCCGTAGAACGCCCCGTACTGGCCCTGCAGGTGCTCGGGCGCCATGCGGAAGAGCAGCTCCATCGAGCCCGCTGTGTAGAAGACCTCCCCCATGGTGTGGGCGATCAGGAAGACCAGCACGGCGATGACGAGGACCCATGCCGTCTCGGACCAGCCGGAGACGAAGAAGAGGTAGCTGGCCGCGACGAAGACTGCTCCGATGACGAGCCGGCGGGCCGCCACCGGGGCGGACGTGATCCCGCTGCTGGCAGGGACCTGCAGCGCGGCCGTCAGCAGAGAGTTCACGGCGACCAGGGCGCCGGCGACCCAGAGAAGGTCGGGGTGGTGGCGGACCATCCACAGCGGAAGGGCGAAGCTCATCGCGTGCATGTAGATGCCGATGATCCCGTTGGCCAGCGAGAAGATCGTGAACCTGGCGTCGGGCAGCACGGGGTTCGGTCGACCCGACGCTCCGTGAGGAGCCTCGGGAACATCGACGGCTGCGAGGAGCAGGGCCGCAACGACGAACGTGGCGATGTTGATGCCGATCGCGACCTGGAAGGCCGCTGTCGTCCCGACGGCCAGGATCCCGGCGGCGATGACGGCCCCGAGGGAGAGGCCGATGGTGAGCAGGGAGCGCAGGGAGGCTCGAGTCAGGGCGGGGTTGTCCCGCGCCAGCCTGCGGATCAACGAGGTGTTCGACGACATGCACAGCCCCTGGCCGAGACTGATCAGGCAGAGGGTGATGATGAAGCTGATGTTCCCGGCGACGACGAGCAGCAGCGCCGTGGCGATGGCCGACAGGACCAACCCGGTGAGGAACACGGGCTTGGGGCTGAGGCGGTCGGAGGCCTTCCCGCTCACGAGATCACCAGCAATGGCGAGAACCGTGGCAATGAACAGTGCCGTCGAGACGAATCCGACGGAGAATCCGAGAACCTGGGTGTAGTAGATGATGTTGACCGTCGCGAAGAGGCCATTTCCCAGTGCGTTGATTCCCGTGAGAAGAGCGAGCTTGCGGACGTCTGCCGAGGCTGTTACCGTCCCCCAGGCCGTTCGGTAAGGTGCGAGGATCGCGGCGAGAATTCTCAGGGCTGAACGGCTCGTCTGAGTTGTGCCCATGCCAGCTAGATTAACAGCACGGACATTGAATGAACCCGCTGATCGACCTCTGCAATTATTCGCCGGACTGTGTTACCGTCCCTTTTGTTTATTCATTCTTTGTTGCGATGGTCGAGTGACTCGGGCTGGGTCATGATCCCCCGATCGCCGTACTGTGGAACGAGAGCCGGGCGGGATCGGGCAGGAGTACGCCAACAGCAGTCGGCAGACATACGTTCCTGGGCTCCCCCGCTGCCGTTCCCCCAGGAGAAGTCGGTGCCGAGGGTGGGTCGCGCCGTCGCCCGGACTCACGAGTCAGGCGTCGTCAGCGACCCTGATGAGGGTCTTGCCGAAGTTCTTGCCCGAGAGCATCCCGATGAAGGTCTCCGGAGCATTGTCCAGACCGTCGGTGATGTCCTCGCGGTAGGTGATCCGGCCCTCCCGCACCCAGGCGCCCATGTCACGCAGGAAGCTCTCGAACTGGGTCTCCTGGAACTCGGTCTGGATGAACCCGCGGATCGTCAGGGACTGGTTCAGGACCGTCTGCAGCAGCTGCTGCGAGCGGTCCGGACCCGCAGGTGCGCCGGTGGCGTTGTAGTTCGCGGCGAGCCCGCACACCGGGACCCGGCCGAACAGGTTCAGATGCGGCAGCACCGCCTCCCATACCGCTCCGCCGACGTTCTCGAAGTACACGTCGATCCCGTCCGGCGCGGCCTCGGCGATCTGTTCGGCCAGATCATCGCGGCGATGGTCCACGGCGGCGTCGAACCCGAGCTCTCGGAGGTAGGCGACCTTCTCGGGCCCGCCGGCGATGCCGATCGTGCGCATCCCCTTGAGCTTCGCGATCTGCCCCACGGTCGCGCCGACGGGTCCCGTCGCGGCCGCCACGGCGAGGGTCTCTCCCGCCTGTGGCCTGCCGATCGCGAGCAGTCCCGAGTACGCGGTGAAGCCGGTCATGCCGAGCACTCCGAGAGCGGTCGAGATCGGCGCATCGTCCGGGTCGATGACCCGCAGCCCCGCGGCCGCCTCCACGCTGAAGGTCTGCCACCCGGCCCCGCCCACCACGATCTGACCGGGCGTGACCTCGGCGGACCGCGACTCGATCACCTCGGAGACCGTCCCGCCGAGCATGATGTCGCCGACCTGGAGATGCTCCGCGTAGGACCGGCCCTCGTTCATGCGGCCGCGCATGTAGGGATCCAGCGAGAGGTAGAGGGTGCGCAGCAGCGCCTCGCCCTCCTCGAGAGGCCTGACCGGATGGTCCTCGATCGAGAAGTTCTCCGCCGTGGGGAAGCCGGTGGGGCGCGAGGCCAGGCGGACCTGGCGGCTGGTGTATGTCATGGGTGCTCCTCGTGACGGGAGGGGTCGATATCCACCCAACGTACGGCGCGGCCGTCACCATTGTCAGCGCCTTTCCTCCGATCAGCGCCTCGCGCGGGCGGTCAGCACGCTCCGCCTCGGACTGACACCGAGGACGTGTCGAGGAGCTGCCTGCCCCACCGTGATCCTGATGGTGACTCGTGGCGAAGTGTGGTGAAGTAGTGGCGATGACCCAGGGACGAAGCACTCCGTTCACCCGGCGATCCTTCGTGGGCCTGGTGGCGGCCGGCCTGGTCGGCGCCGCCACCGCCTGCACGAATGACGGCACCCCCGACGGGGACCAGCAGGTCGTCGTCTCCTTCCTGGATGAGCCTGGCGCGACGGCGGTGCTGCCCGCCGGCAACCCCGCCGAGATCGCCCTGACGCTCAGCGCCGCGATCTTCGAGACCGCGCACGTGGCCGTGGTCGCCACCGAGGACACCGCCGAAGCCCTCGCCCCGCTCGCCACCACCGCGCAGCTGCCGCTCCTGATCGGCACCGACCAGGCGGTCGCCGACGAGCTCAGCCGCCTCGGGGCCGCGACCATCGTCACTGCCGACGGCACAGACCTGACAGAGCTGGGGGAGGACCTGGAGATCCTCGACGTCGACCCTGCCGCGGAGGATGCCGCCGGGCCCCTGCCCGAGGTCAGCATCGACGAGACGCCCACCACCGCCGCCCTGCTGCTGGATCCCGATCAGGAGCTCGCACTGGACGCCGTGGTCGCCCGCGCTCTGGTCGAAGCGGCCGGCGGGACCGTCACCGAGGTGCCCGGCGGGGACCCACGCATCAGCGGCGACACCATCACCGCCGCCCAGGACGCCGCCGGTGCGGACCCCGCCTCCGGGGTGTTCGCTCTCGGGGACAGCTTCGGTGACGCCGAGCAGGTCATCGCCCGCCTCACTGCTGCCATGACCGTCCCGCAGCTGCCCGGCGGCGGGCAGATCGCGTTCCCCCACCGTCGCATGATCGCGGCCTACGGCACCCCTGGCAGCGCCTCGCTCGGGATCCTCGGCGAGCAGGACCTGCCTGCCACCATCGAACGGGTCCAGCAGCTGGTCGCCGACTACGAACCGCACTCGGACACGCCCGTCGTCCCTGCCTTCGAGATCATCACCACCATCGCCTCCTCGGAGCAGGGCGGCGACGGGGACTACTCCAGCGAGCTCTCCGTGGAGACCCTGCGCGAGTGGGTCGACGGCGCCGGCGAGGCGGGCGTGTACGTGGTGCTGGACCTCCAGCCCGGCACCACGGACTTCCTCACCCAGGCGAAGCTGTACGAGGAGCTGCTGCTGCAACCGCACGTGGGGCTCGCCCTGGATCCCGAATGGCGCCTGAAGCCCGGTCAGCGCCATATGGCGCAGATCGGCTCGGTCACTGCCGCCGAGGTCAACGAGGTGATCACCTGGCTCGCGGACCTCACCGCCGAGAACTCCCTGCCTCAGAAGGTGCTGATCCTCCACCAGTTCCGTCTGTCCATGATCACGGACCGACAGGACCTCGACACCTCCCGCGAAGAGCTCGCGATCACCCTGCACGCGGACGGCAACGGCGCCCCGGGGGACAAGCTGGCCACCTGGAACACCCTGCAGACCGACCTGCCCGAGGGCATCTTCATGGCCTGGAAGAACTTCTACGACGAGGACAGCCCCACCTTCACCCCGGAGGAGACCTACGCTGTCGAGCCGCGGCCCTGGTTCGTCTCCTACCAGTGAGGGGCGCCAGGAGTCCCGGGAACACGCACTGACGGGGTGGCAGGATGACCGCATGAGCGTCCTGATCGCCTATGCCACCCACTCCGGAGCCACCGAGACCCTCGCCGAGAGGATGCGGGAGACCCTCGCCGCCGCCGGTATCACCGCGGAGAAGATCTCTGTGGACGACAACCCCGACCCCTCCCGCTTCGACGCCGCGATCATCGGCTCCGGGATCCGCGTGGAGGCGGTCGAGAAGACGTTCGTGACCTGGGTGAAGGAGCATTCTGCGGCGCTCGCTGATCGCCCCGTCGCCTTCTTCACCTGCTCGGGCTCCGCCTCCGACCCGAGGAAGGAGGGCAGGCAGAACGGTGCCGAATCCTTCCTGCGCGACGCCGCCTTCACCCCGGTCGCGACCCGGAACTTCCCCGGTTGGGTGATCATGGACCGGATTCCGATGCACGAACGAGTGCTGCTGAAATCCATGCGCACCCCCACCGGCGACTTCCGCGACCTCGACGCCGTGGCTGCCTGGACCCGGGAGATCGCCCCGCAGCTCACCGCCTGAGCGCCGGGGACGGTCCGCCTCGCTCAGGCGCCCGAATCCTCCACCCGGCCATCACGCAGGGTGATCACCCGGTCCGCATCCTCGGCGAACTCGCGGTCGTGGGTGACCATCACGGTCGCG
>DXDT01000215.1 GCA_019115335.1 Candidatus Brachybacterium merdigallinarum | reverse complement strand
GTGATGCCGGTCGCCGCGAAGTAGCAGTTGTCGGAGGTGACCAGATCATCCGTGGTCAGCACGCGGTCCAGGTCGTGCCCCGCGTCGATCGCGTGCTGGCGCTCGGCGTCGTCCGTGGGGGCCAGGCGACCCTGGATCATGCCGCCGGTGGCCTTGACGGCGCAGGCCGCGATGATGCCCTCGGGAGTGCCGCCAGTGCCCAGCAGCATGTCCACCCCGGCGCCGCGCGCGGCGGCGATGGCGCCGGCCACGTCACCGTCCATGATGAACTTGACGCGCGCGCCGGCCGCGCGGATCTCATCGACCAGCGCCTCGTGCCGGGGCCGTTCCAGAACGCACACGGTGACCTGGTCGACCGGCTTGCCGAGCGCCTTGGCCACCAGGTTCACGTTCTGCTTGACCGGCAGGCGCAGGTCCACGAACTCGGCGGCCTCCGGGCCCACCACCATCTTCTCCATGTAGAACACGGCCGAGGGGTCGTACATCCCGCCCTTCTCGGTCACGGCAAACACCGACAGCGCGTTGGAGTACCCCATCGCCGTCAGCCGGGTGCCGTCGATGGGATCCACGGCGACGTCGACGTCGGGGCCCTCGCCGTCACCCACCCGCTCGCCGTTGAAGAGCATCGGGGCCTCGTCCTTCTCCCCCTCCCCGATCACGACCACGCCGTTCATCCGCACGGTGTCCATGAAGGAGCGCATGGCGTCCACCGCGGCGCCGTCGGCTCGGTTCTTGTCGCCGCGCCCCACCCAGCGCCCGCCGGCGATGGCGGCGGCCTCGGTCACGCGGACCAGTTCGAGGGCGAGGTTGCGGTCCGGGGCGGTGTTCTCGGCAGTGGCGTCGCTGGGCGTGCTGGTCACGGTTCTCTCCCTCGTCGGCGTGCTGGAGTCGGGTGGATCTGCCTGAGCGACAGGCCGATCATTGCCTGACGTGCAGGTTCACTGTACCCTGCGGCGGCCCGGCAGCGGCGGGAATCAGGCAGGGAGTCCGGCAGCGCCTCGGGCGGGGGCTCAGGCGGTGCGGCCGGTGCCGATCGTCGCCCGGTGCCAGAACCAGAACAGGGAGCCCACCGCGGCGAAGGCGCAGGCGGTGAGCGCCAGGGTGGTCAAACTGGTGGCGACGACCGGGGCGACCACGCCTGCGAGCAGGGCGTTGAGCACCAGACCGAAGAACGTGCCCATCGAGGCGGCCGCGCCGCGCTCGTGCGGGAACAGGTCCAGCACCTCGAGCTGGATCGGTGCGAACAGCAGCGCCACCGTGAACGCGATCAGGCCGGGTCCGATCGCCGCCAGCAGCAGTGCCCAGCTGAGCCCGCCGCTGAACTCCGGGGCGAACTGCACCAGGACCAGGTTCACCAAGGTGGCCAGGAGGGTGCCTGCGAAGCCGAGGGTGATCAGCCGGCTGCGCTCCATCAGCTCGCTGGCCCGCCCCACCACCCAGGCGCCGGACATCATGGCGATCACGAGCGGGCCGAACAGCACCCAGAAGTCCTGCTCTCCGAGCCCCAGCAGGTCCACCACGAACAGGGACGCGGCGGCGATGAACAGGAACTGGGACGCGAAGCCGAAGGCGGAGGCCGCCGCGACCCGCAGCATCACCGGGGAGCGGCCCACGTGCACCAGGGAACCCAGCAAGGCGCCGACCCGCAGCGGGGTGCGCTGCTCGCGCGGGAGGGTCTCCGGCAGGCGGGTGGTCAAGATCAGCACCACCAGCCCGTACAGACCGACGCCCGCGAACACCCAGCGCCAGTCCCCCAGCAGCAGGAGCCAGCCGCCGAGGATGGGTGCGACGGCCGGGGCGACCGAGAAGATCATCATCACCTGAGCCATCAGGCGCTGTGCCTCCGGGCCGGAGAACATGTCGCGGATGACCACACGGGAGACGATAGTGGCGGCGCCGGCGCTCATCCCCTGCAGGACGCGCAGCAGGATCAGGCTGCCCAGGTTCGGGGCGAGCACACAGGCGAACATGCCGATCAGGTAGATGATCAGCCCGCCGATCATGACCTTCTTCCGGCCCAGCGCATCCGAGAGCGGCCCGTGGAAGATCGACATCACCGCGAAGGCCGCGAGGTAGGCGGAGACCAGCTGCTGGAGTCCGAGCTCGTCGCCGCCGAACTCCGCCCCGATGCGGCTGAAGGCCGGGAAGACCGTGTCGATCGTGAACGGCCCGATCATGGCCAGCGACGCGAGGGTGAGCGTGATCCGCGGCCCGGCTGTTGCCCGCCGCGGGGGTGGCTGCGGGACGTGGGAGGCGGGGTAGGCGGTGCTCACCGCTCCCACCCTAGGCGTCTCCCGCCGCCGCGACACCCCCGTCTCGCCCAGAGGGCAAGCGCTCGCCCGGTCGCGACCTGCCGCCCCGTCTCTGATGCTCCAGCACTCGCCGACGGGAGGACAGCGCCCCGCGGGGACTCAGGCGGCGGCGGGCCGGGCCTCGAGCGGCTGGGTGCGGGTGCGGTCGGCGAGGGCGGCGCGCAGCGCGACGAACAGGGCGACGAGGCCGACGGTGAGGATCATGTGGCCGAGACCTGCGATGCCGGGGATCGCTGCGGTGGTGGTCGCGGGGTCCTGCCCGTCGAGGGTGAGGATGCCGCGCACGGCCTGCATCACCACGGTCATCAGCAGGCCGACGTTGTAGGTCCAGTAGAAGACGCTGAAGGATCGGCGCCCGGAGAGCCCCAGCACGGCGTCCAGGGCGAGGACGATGAGGAACACCAGCATCCCCAGCGCGAGGAGATGGGTGTGCAAGGTGGCGAGCTGGGAGTCGACCCCGAGCGTGTCGGTGGCCTTGGTGTACTCACGGTAGAAGAGACCGGAGATCAGGCCGAGGATCATGTACGCGAAGGCGGTGCGGAGAAGTCGTGTCATGCCCTCGACCCTAGGAATCCGTGCAGGTCGGAACATCCATCGAATGATCGATCCCGGATCGTCCTCCTCGGACCGCCCCGGCGTGCGCTCGACGACGTCCTGGGCCGGGGACACGGCGCCGGCGGCGAGTAGGCTCGCGGTGGTCCCGGTCCTCACGACACGACGAGGTTCTTCGATGAAGCAGTTCACGCTCCCCCACACCGACATCACCGCCCCCGAGGTGGTGCTCGGCCTGATGCGCATCGCCGAGAAGTCCGATGACGAGATCCGCACCCTGGTGCGCACCGCGCGCGACGCCGGCATCGACTTCCTGGACCACGCCGACATCTACGGCGGGCAGGTCCACCGCTGCGAGGAGCGGTTCGCCGAGGCGCTGCAGCTGACCCCGTCCCAGCGCGACGAGGTCACGATCCAGACCAAGGCCGGGATCGTCACCGACGGACCGTACTTCGACTACTCCTATGAGCACCTGATCGCCTCTGTCGAGGGATCGCTGCGGGCACTGCGCACGGATCGCATCGACATCCTGCTGCTGCACCGGCCCGACGCGCTGGTGGAGCCCGATGAGGTCGCCCGCGCCTTCGACGAGCTGCATGCGGCGGGGAAGGTCCGCTACTTCGGGGTCTCGAACCACACCCCGGCCCAGATCGAGCTGCTGAAGAAGTCGCTGAACCAGCCCCTGGTGGCGAACCAGCTGCAGCTGTCCATCACGCATGCGCCGATCATCGCCCAGGGCCTCGCCTCGAACATGATGGCCAGCGACCAGGCGATCGTGCGCGATGGCGGCGGGATCCTCGACTACTGCCGTCTGCACGACATCGCCGTCCAGGCCTGGTCACCGTTCCAGAAGCAGAGCTTCGACGGGGTGTTCCTGGGCGACCCCGAGTACGCGGAGCTGAACGCCGTGATCGACCGGCTCGCCGCGAGCTACGGCGTGGCCCCGGAAGCGATCGCGACCGCCTGGATCACCCGTCACCCCGCGCCGATGCAGGTGGTGCTGGGCACCACCACGCCGCAGCGGGTGAGCGATGCGGCGGCCGGCTCGGACCTGACGCTGACCCGGCCCGAGTGGTACGAGCTGTTCCGCGCCGGCGGGGGGATCGTGCCCTGAGCCTTCGGGCTGCGGGCCGACGGGGCGCGGGCGCTCCCGGGGCCGCCGGCCCTCAGCAGATCCTCGGCTGATCGCGCCGATGCTCCCGCACGCTCGCAGGGCACTGCATGGCAACGGCTTCCGCACCGGCCCGCGAACGACCAGAATGGCTGGACATTCTCTACTCGTTCAGGTGCCGCAGCGGAGCGGCAAGGAGGCACAGCTCATGGCTCAGCGACGCATCGGTCTGGTCGGCTACGGGGACGTGTCCGTCGTCCATGTCGGGGCGATCGAGGCGATCGAGGGCCTGGAGCTGGTGGGCATCGCGGATCTCGACCCGGCTGCGCGGGAACGCGCCGCTGCCGAGACCGGCCTGCCCACCTTCGCGAGCACGCAGGAGCTGATCGCGGCGCTCGGGCCGGATGCGGTCCATGTGACCACGCCGCACGACCAGCACGTGGATCCCGCTCTCGCCGCGCTCGAGCAGGGTGTGCACGTGCTCCTGGAGAAGCCGATCGCGCACACCCTCGCCGAGGGGGAGCGCCTGGTCGAGGGATTCGCCGCCGTCTCCGCCCCGCGGGCCGACGGCGGTCCAGGTGCCCCGAAGCTCGCGATCTGCTTCCAGAACCGCTACAACCGCGCCAGCCAGGAGCTGCACCGCCTGGTGGAGAGCGGGGAGCTCGGTGCGGTGCGGGGCGCCTGGGCCTCGGTGGTGTGGTCACGCACCGCGCAGTACTACCAGGCCAAGCCCTGGCGCGGACACTGGGAGACCGCGGGCGGCGGCCTGCTGATCAACCAGGCGATCCACACCCTGGATCTGGTGCAGTGGCTGCTGGGGCCGGTCGAGCAGACCCAGGGGCTGGTCTCGCAGAAGAAGTTCGGCGGCGTCGTGGAGACCGAGGACACCGCAGATCTGGTCCTGCACCATGCCTCCGGCATCACCACCACGTTCTACGCGACGCTCACCGCCCCGGTCGCCCGGCCCGTGGAGCTCGAGGTCGAGACCGAGGCGGCCTACCTCGAGCTGCGCTCGGGGCGGGGCGGCGGGCTGACCGTGCGCTGGAAGGACGGCCGGGTCGACACCTTCTCCGACCGGGTCGCGGCACCGGGCGGCCGCTCCTACTGGGGCGTCTCCCACGAGGAGCTGATCGGGGACTTCTACGCCGGCCTCGACTCCCCCGCGCCGTTCTGGATCGGGCCCGCCGAGGCGATGGGCTCCCTGCGGATCCTCAAGGAGGCCTACCGCCTCAGCGGCGTGGG
>DXDT01000214.1 GCA_019115335.1 Candidatus Brachybacterium merdigallinarum | reverse complement strand
GTACTCGGAGAGGTCCAGGATCTCGGCGGCGTCCTCGACGCGCTTGCGGATCTCCGCCTTCGGCTTGCCGGCGATCTTCAGGGCGAAGCCCATGTTGTCCGCGACGGACATGTGCGGGTACAGCGCGTAGTTCTGGAACACCATCGCGATGTCGCGGTCCTTCGGCGGGACGTCGGTGACGTCACGGTCGCCGATCAGGATGCGGCCGGCGTCGATCTCCTCGAGGCCGGCGAGCATGCGCAGGGAGGTCGACTTGCCGCAACCCGAGGGGCCGACGAGGACGAGGAACTCGCCGTCGCCGATCTCGATGTCGAGGCCGTCGACCGCGGGGCGCTCCTGCCCGGGGTAGACGCGCGACGCGTTGTCGAAAGTCACTGTTGCCATGGTGTTTCCCTTCACCGGCAGGTACGTGCCGGACGGTCCGTTGTGAAGTGTGCAGTGCACCGATCCCTGGGCGTGTGGCGACGAATCGCGGGCGCGCCCTTGCACCGGCTCTGAGGAGTCTAGCGCACCGGATGTGATGGAAGCGTCACTTCTGGTCCCGGATCGAAGAAGTCGTCGCCGAGGGCTCTCCGACCGGGTGTCCGGGGCGCGCACGGCTGCGAGCGTGCCTCATCATCGGCTCGCTCTCGGCGTCGAGCTGGTCCGGGCCGCGTGCGCACGGGTGCGGGTGCGGGTGCGAGGGCTGCGGGTCGGGGATACTGCAGGGGTGGACATCGCCGAACTCACCCGCCGCATCCTCGACCGCCGACCGACCCCGCAGTCACCGCTGCGCATCATGCAGGCCGGGCACCCCTCCCTGCGCCACGAGACCATCGCGGTCCAGGACCGTCTGGACCCGCAGCAGCTGGGGGAGCTGGTCGACGCGATGGTGATCACGATGCGCGAGGCCCCCGGGGTGGGGCTGGCCGCACCGCAGGTGGGGCTGCCGCTGCAGCTGGTCGTGGTGGAGGACCGCTTCGCTGCCGAGCCGGGCGAGGACGCCGACGACGATCTGCACGAGCGCCGACCCCTCCCGCTGCGCGCCCTGCTCAGCCCCCGCCTGGACCCGCTCGGCGACGAGGACGTCTACGCCTATGAGGGCTGCCTGTCCGTCGACGGCTGGCAGTCGATCGTGCCTCGCTCGCGTCGAGTGCGGCTGCGCGCCCAGGAGCTCTCGCCCGACGGCACGCTCCGCGAGGTCGACGAGGAGCACATCGGCTGGACCGCCCGCATCCTCCAGCACGAGGTCGACCACCTCCACACCACCCTGTGCCACGACCGGATGGTGCCCCGCTCCTACATCGACGCCGACTACATGTCCCATTACGAGGACCTCTCCGAGGCGATCCGGCGGCTGGGGCTGACCGGTGACATCACCCGTCTGGGCCCGGGCGAGGTGGTGCTGCGGCGCGAGCCCTCATCCGCGCAGGCGGACTGAGCCGCCACGAGCCGCATGCCCGCAGGGGACGGGCCAGCCCTCCCAGCCGAGCGCGGGGTCCGGCCTGTACGTTGGTCCCTGTCCGCGATCCGACAGAACGGAGCACCTGGTGACCCAGAGCACCCATCGCATCGAACCCGGCTCCACCGGGGATTCCCTCGGGGCCGCGCCCGGCCACGGCGACGGCGCCTTCGGGGACGGTCTCGCCTCGCAGCTGGACGAGCGCTGGGTCGACCTGATCGACTCCGTGCTGAAGGTGCAGGCCCCGCTGGCCCGGGCCGCTGTCGAGCGGATGCGTGCGAAGCATCCTGGTGCCACCCCCCAGCAGCTCGCGGAGAAGGTCTACTCCCGCTACACCTCACTCTCGATCGCCACCGGTGCGGGGATCGGCGGCATCGCCGCCCTTCCCGGGATCGGCACCGTCGCCGCGGTGGGCCTGACCGTGGGCGAGGGGGTCTCCTTCGCGGAGACCACCGCCTTCCTCACCCTCGCCATCGCCCACATCCACGGCGTGGACATGACCGACCCGCAGGCCCGCCGCATCGTGCTGATGGCCGTGCTCGGTGGTGAGCGGGGTGAGGAGATCATGGCCCGCGCGCTGGGGAAGCAGGGAGCCCAGTGGAGCTCGGTGCTCGGCTCCGGCGGCATGATCCCCGGATTCGTCACGCGTCAGGCGGGGCGATACATCCGCCGGCGCGTCGTCTCCCGCACCGGCCGGCTCTGGCTGCTGCGCCTGCTGCCCTTCGGCCTGGGCGCGATCCTGGGCGGGCTCGGTGCCCGCGGCATCGCCCGCACCGTCTCCGCGGCGCTGCGCGAGATCTTCGACGAGTCTCTGCTCCGGGACGGCGGGCTCATCACCGAGCCTCGCGCCGGCGGCCTCGAGGCCTGATCCGCTCGCGCCGAATGCAGCGGCCCTGCGGACGTGGAGCTCGCCGAGTCTGCCCGCATCGAGCCCGGCGGCGACGTCGCGCTCTGCGCGCCGCGTCCGCACCTGGTGCTCCGGATTCGGGGCCGCTGCCCCGCGCCCGGACCCGGTGCTCCGGATCCGGGTCAGGTTCTCAGCCGCTTTCCGGCCGAAAGCGGCTGAGAACCTGACCCGAACGCCACCCCGGGGATGCCCGAACGCCACCCCGGGACGCCCCGACGGCGCGCTGGGGGAGATCGGACGGCGCTCCCCGGCGGGCGGAGCTCAGATGTCCTGGGTGAACTCGTTGGCGTGCTCGGTGCCGATCGCACGCTGGTAGGAGCGGCGGATCTCCGCCTCCGCGTCCGAGCGGCCCTCCCAGTGGGCGCCCTCCACGCTCTTGCCGGGCTCGAGGTCCTTGTAGACCTCGAAGAAGTGCTGGATCTCCAGGCGATGGAACTCGGAGACGTCCGTCAGCTCCTGGCGGCGCACCTGGCGGCGATCCCCGACCGGGACTGCGACGATCTTGTCGTCGCCGCCGGCCTCGTCCCGCATCCGGAACATCCCCAGCGCACGGCACCGGATCAGGCAGCCGGGGAAGGTCGGCTCCTCCAGCAGCACCAGGCAGTCCAGCGGGTCGCCGTCCTCGCCGAGGGTGCCCTCGATAAAGCCGTAGTCGTCCGGGTACCGGGTCGCGGTGAAGAGCATCCGGTCCAGACGGATGCGCCCGTTGTGGTGATCCACCTCATATTTGTTGCGATTTCCACGGGGGATCTCGATGGTCACGTCGAATTCCACGTCAGCCGCTCCATTGCTTCCGCCCTGCTCGGGCAATAGTTCTGCACACCCACCGGGCGCTCGTACTGATTCCGACACCTTATCGTGAAGCCATGGACTCCGAACGCCTCTGGCGCGGCGCGGCCATCGTGCTGTGCGCCGCGGTCCCCGTGAGCTTCTACGCTCTCGGTGACATCGCCGACGCGTTCCCCGGCGTGCTCACCACCCAGCGCGAGGAGCAGGGACCCGCGGCGGGCCCGGCCGCGGCCGCCGAGGACTGGGAGCGCACCGCCCCCCGCGCCCCCCGCGGCAGCGAGACCCCGATGACGCCGACCGGCACCGCCCCGGCCGCCACCGACCTCGCCGCCCGCATGGCCGCCCACGCGGACCTGCCCGTCGTCGCCGGGAACCTCGCCTTCTCCGTGGTCGATGCGGAGACCGGCACGGTCCTGGCCGAGCGGGAGGCCGCCGCCCCGCTGATCCCCGCCTCCACCCAGAAGTTGCTGACCGCAGCCGCCGTGCTCCGCACCTACACGGGCGAGGAGGTGCTGACCACCGCCGCGAGCGTGCAGGACGGCATCGTCACCCTGATCGGCGGCGGGGACATGATGCTCCAGGACGAGGACCTCCGCGACCTCGCCCGCCAGACCGTGACCCTGGCCACCGAGCAGGGGCTCAGCGAGGCGGCGCTGACCCTGGACGCCTCCTTCCTCGAGGGCGGGCAGAACCCGGCCTGGGGCGACAACGGCACCGCCGGCGGCTGGGTCACCCCCACCGCGGCCCTCGCCCTGAACGGGGGCATGCTGGATGGCCAGCAGTACGGCCCCAAGTCCACCGACCCCGCCGGGGACGCCGCCCGCCGCTTCGCCGACCTCCTCGAAGAGGAGGGGCTGGCCGTGACCGGCGAGATCACCAGCGGCCAGGCTCCCGACGGTGCGCCCCAGGTGGAGATCCACTCCGCGCCGCTCGGCGACCTGGTCCGCCACACCCTGCTGATCTCCGACAACACCACCGCAGAGCTGCTCGCCCACCTGGTCGCCATCGCGCGCGGGGAGTCGGCCACCCCCGAGGGCGCCGCCCAGGCCGTCCAGGCGGAGATCGAGGACCTGGGCATCGAGCTGGGCGTGCCCTCGACGGACCTCGAGAACCTGCAGATCCACGACGGCTCGGGGCTGTCCCGCCAGAACCGGGTGCCCCCGGCCCTGCTGGCCGCCGTCCTGGCCGAGACCGCCTCCGGGGACGTCCCCCGCCTCGAGCAGATCCTCTACGACGTCCCCATCGCCGGGCTCTCCGGCACCCTCGCCGAGCGCTTCGACGAGGGTGACACCGTCGACGCCCGCGGCCAGGTGCGCGGCAAGACCGGCTACCTCGGGGGAGCGGCGACGCTGGCCGGGGTGGCCGTGCTGCCCGATGGCCGCACCGTCGGGTACTCGATCGTCGTCCACGGCTTCGACGGAGCGGACGCCGCCGCAGCCCGCGAAGCCGTCGACCAGGTCGCCGCCGAGCTCGTGCAGAAGGACTGAGGATCGCAGCCATGGCCGGACCCCCGCCGGTGATCGCCCGGGCCCGCACCGCAGTGCGGGCCGCCCTGACCGACCGCCTCGAGCAGCTCGCCGACGACACCGCTGCCGGGCGTCTGCAGCCTCGACTGCTGGTGGGCCTCAGCGGGGGAGCGGACTCCCTGGCCCTGCTCGCGACCACCGCCTGGGTGGCATCCCGCATGGGCCTGCAGACCGAGGCGGCCATCATCGACCACGGCCTCCAGGACGGTTCCGACCAGGTCGCCGAGCGCGCCGCGGTCCAGGCCGAACGGCTGGGGGCCGAGCCCCACGTGCTGACCGTCGGGGTGGTCCGCGACGCCCCCGGAGGGGTCGAGAACTCCGCACGGGACGCCCGGCACGGGGCGTTCGAGACGCTGCTGGAAGAGCGCGGCGCCCTGGCCGTGCTGCTCGCCCACACCCTCGATGACCAGGCGGAGCAGGTGCTGATGGGCCTCGCACGCGGCGCCGGGCCGCGAGCATTGGCCGGCATCCCCCGCCGCCGCGGTGCGCTGCTGCGCCCCTTCCTGGGCAGCGGCCGGGACGAGACCACCGCTCTGCGCCGCGCGGACACCGAGGAGATCTGCCGCCTGCACGACCTGGAGTGGTGGGAGGACCCGATGAACGCAGACCGGACGCAGCTGCGCGCCCGTGTTCGGCACCACGTGCTGCCGCTGCTGCGTGACGCCCTGGGCGAACAGATCGACGAGAATCTCGCCCGCACCGCGGATCTGGTGCGGCCCGACAGCGAGCATCTCGATGCCGAGGCGGCGATCCTCGTGCAGTCCCTGCGCCGCGAGGGGGGAGAACTGCGCGAACCCGGTGACCTCGAGCTGCTGGACGTCCATGCCCTGGCCACAGCGCCCTCGCCGCTGCGCACCCGACTGATCCGGGACACCTGCCGGCGCCTGGCCCGGCCGGGGACGACCAAGTCCCTGCTGCGCCGTCACGTGCTGGCCGTGGATGCCCTGATCGTCACATGGCACGGTCAGGCAGCGGTGCCCCTACCGGGTAGGATCGAGGTCGCTCGCCGCGACGGCCTTCTGGTATGGCGCCGCACGGACCCCTGAGGACCTCCGGTCTCCACGACCGCCGGTCATCCCCGGGCTCGTGGAGCAACGGCATCGTCCCGGAGGATGTGCGCGGCCCGGAGACCTACCCCTCACGGAGGAGAACCGCGTGCCCCAGTCGCACCCCCATCCCGACGTCGAACGCGTCCTGCTGGACCAGCAGCAGATCGCGGACCGGCTCGCCGAGCTCGGCGAGGCCATCTCTGCGGACTATGCGGAGGAGCCCCCTATCCTGGTGGGCGTGCTCAAGGGCGCGGTGATGGTGATGGCGGACCTCGCCCGCCAGATCGACCTCAAGGTCGAGATGGACTGGATGGCCGTCTCCTCCTACGGCTCGGGCACGAAGTCCTCCGGCGTGGTGCGGATCCTCAAGGACCTCTCCGCCGACATCTCGGGCCGCAACGTCCTGATCGTCGAGGACATCATCGACTCGGGCCTGACCCTGAAGTGGCTGCTGTCGAACCTGCGCTCCCGCGGCCCCCAGAGCGTCGAGATCGCCACCCTGCTGCGCAAGCCCGAGGCGGCGCGCGTGGAGATCGATGTCAAGTACGTCGGCTTCGACATCCCGAACGAGTTCGTGATCGGCTACGGCCTGGACTACGCCGAGGCGTACCGCAACCTTCCCTACGTGGGCGTGCTCAAGCGCTCCGTCTACGAGAGCTGACATGGCAGACGCATCGAAGAACCCCGACTCCTCCGGACGCTCGGGCAAGACCAAGAAGCGCCGTCCCTTCACCGGGATCGCGATCTGGATCATCGTCGCCCTGCTGATGGGCTTGGCGCTGTTCTCCCTCCTGGGCCGTGACGGCTTCCAGGAGATCGACACCGAGCAGGGCCTCGAGCTGCTCGAGGGCGACACCGTCGAACAGGCCAAGATCATCGGCGGCAACCAGCAGCGCGTGGACCTGGTGCTGACCGAGCCCTTCGTCGACGGCGAGGAGGACAAGGGCACCCAGGTGCGCTTCGCCTACGTCGACGCCCGTGGTGACGCGATCATCCAGGCCGTCGAGGACGCCGCCCCCGAGCAGGGGTACACCGACGAGATCGCGACCAGCTCCTGGTGGTCGACGCTGCTGATCTCCTTCCTGCCGCTGCTGATCTTCATCGGCCTGTTCTGGTTCCTGATCATGAACGCCCAGGGCGGCGGCCGGGCCATGCAGTTCGGCAAGTCCAAGGCCAAGCTGTTCAACAAGGAGGCCCCCAAGGTCACCTTCGCGGACGTCGCCGGTGCGGACGAGGCCGTCGAGGAGCTCGACGAGATCAAGCAGTTCCTGGTGGACCCGGGCCGCTACCAGGCCGTCGGCGCGAAGATCCCCAAGGGCGTGCTGCTCTACGGTCCCCCCGGCACGGGCAAGACCCTGCTCGCTCGCGCCGTGGCGGGCGAGGCGAACGTGCCGTTCTATTCGATCTCCGGCTCGGACTTCGTGGAGATGTTCGTCGGTGTCGGTGCCTCCCGTGTGCGCGACCTGTTCAAGCAAGCGAAGGAAAACGC
>DXDT01000213.1 GCA_019115335.1 Candidatus Brachybacterium merdigallinarum | reverse complement strand
CGGCACCCTGTCCAACCCGGACGAGGACGGCCTGGACCAGCGCGGCGAACCGATCGCGACACCTTCCGGCGGCGCCACCACCGCCACCTCCTGAGAGGAGTCCCCCGCTGTGTCCCCCGCTCGTCCCCAGCTCCGCCGTGCCCATCTGATCTGGGCCGTCGGCGTCCTCGCCTACCTGTGCGCCGTCTCGGGCCGCGCCTCCTTCGGGGTCGCGAGCGTCGAGGCGTCCGCGCGCTTCGGGGTGGACGGCGCGGTGCTGAGCCTGTTCGGCGTGGTGCAGCTGGGGACCTATGCGGCGGCGCAGATCCCCGCCGGGCTGCTGCTGGACCGGATCGGGGCCCGACGGATGCTGGTGCTGGGCGCCCTGACCATGGCGGTGGGGCAGATGCTGCTCGCGATCGCCACCGATGTGCCCACTGCGCTCCTGGCCCGGCTGCTGACCGGGGTCGGGGACGCCGCGACGCTGATCAGCACGGTGCGGCTGATAGCGGCCTGGTTCCCGAGTCCCCAGGTGCCGGTGTTCACTCAGCTCGCGACAATGATCGGCCAGTTCGGGCAGGCGGTGGCCGCAGTGCCCTTCCTCGCCCTGCTGGTGAACGTCGGCTGGAGCGCGGCGTGGGGCTCTCTGGCCGGCATCCTGCTGGTCAGCGTGGTCCTGGTGATCGCGGTGGTGCAGGACGAACCGCCCGGGGACCCGGCCGATCCGCCCCCTGCCCAGGCCCGTCCCGGCCAGGCACTGCGGGACGTGTTCACCTCCCGCGCCGCCTGGTCCGGGTTCTTCCTGCACGCGCTGAGCCTGCTGACGGTGAACTCCTTCCTGTTCATGTGGGGCGTGCCGTACATGACCCAGGGGCACGGCCTGGGCGCCGCCGAGGTGGGTGCACTGCTCACGGTCAACGTGGTGATCATGGTGGCGATCGGTCCGCTGATCGGCCTGCTCACCGGGCGCTTCCCCGAGCATCGGGCCCGGCTGGGCTGGATCGCCGGCGGCGTGCTCACCCTCGCCTGGACGGGCACGCTGCTGGCTCCGGGGCCCCTGACCGCCTGGCAGCTGCTGCCCCTGATCATCGGCCTGGCGGCCGGCTCGGCGACCTGCACGGTGGGCTTCGATCTCGCCCGCACCGGGGTGCCGCGCCGCGCGATCGGCACCGCCACCGGGATGGTGAACATCGGCGGCTACTCGAGCTCCCTGCTCGCGGTGCTGCTGATCGGCGTGGTCCTGGACCTGATCGCCTCCGATCGTCCTGCTGAGCTGGTGGACTATCGGATCGCCTTCTCCTCCATGGCACTGCTGATGCTCGCCGCGGCGATCGGCCTGTTCGTGACCACGCGCCGACGATCCGACGACCCGGCCCCGCCTGAGCAGACCGCCTCGCACATCACGTTCTGCAAACATCCGACCTCCTCCGGGACTTAGGTCTTGTGCTCGGACCCGAAGTTCTATATCTTGAGGCGACTTCGTATAGAAAGGCCGTGACGATGCCGTCACCCCAGTTCTCCCCCACCGCTGTGCACGACCTGGCGACCTCACTGTTCGAGAAGGTCGGAGTGCGCCCGGCGGACGCTGATCTGATCACCCGCTCCCTGATCGCCGCGGACAGCGCCGGGATCTACTCCCACGGGCTGCTGCGCCTGCCGCTCTACCTCCGCGTCGTCGAGCAGGGCGGGATTGATCCGACCTCTGTGCCGCGCGTGGTGCATCGCAGCGGCGCCGTGACCGTGCTCGACGCAGCCGCCGCCTTCGGCCAGGTGGCCATGGTGCGCGCCGTCGAGATCGCCGCCGAGTCCGCCCGCAGCCAGGGCATCGCCGCCGTCGCCGTGCAGGGATCCAGCCACTTCGGGGCGGGGCGGTTCTGGACCGACCAGCTCGCCGAGCAGGGCATCGCCGCGATCCTCACCTCGACCACCGGGCCCGTCGCCACCCCCTTCGGCGGCTCCACCCCGCTGCTGGGCACCAACCCGCTCACCCTCTCCCTCCCCTCGCAGGAGGACTCCGCACTGGTCGCGGACCTGGCCACCACCGCCGGGGCCTACGGCAAGATCGTCGCCGCCGCCCAGGAGGGCACCGACATCCCCGCCGGCTGGGGCGTGGACTCCGCGGCCCAGCCCACCACCGATCCGGCCGCGGTCCTGGACGGCGGCGCCCTGCTGCCCTTCGGCGGCCACAAGGGATCCGGGATCTCGGTGATGCTGGAGGCGCTCTCCGCGGCGCTGAGCGGTGGCTCCTATGCGAAGGACACAGTGGACATCTGGCAGGACCCCTCCAGCCGCATGAACACCGGCCACCTGCTGATCGCCCTGGACCTCGCCGCCTTCGGGGAGGCCGGCCAGATCCTCGCCAAGGTCTCGGAGCTGCAGCAGGCCGTGCGCGACGCCGGGCCCGCGGGCACCGTCCACGCCCCCGGCGATCTCGAGCACCAGCGCCGCACCCACCGCGCGGACTCCCTCGAGATCCCCGCCGCGACCGTCCAGCAGCTCCGCGAGCTCGCCGAGCAGTACGGCCTCGCCTTCCCCTCCCCCCTCCCCGAACCAGATCCCGACATCCCGACCCCACCGCACGACCCTCCCCACGACTCACCGCACGAAAGGAGCCCGCGATGACCCTCACCGTCCCACTGCGTCCTGCAGACCGGTCACCACGGCGCGGCCGCACCGCCCGGGCGCTCACCACGGCGCTGTCCGTCCTCGCTCTGGCCGGCTGCGCACTGATGGAACCGGTCGACACCAGCGCCATCGAGGCCAATGAGGTCGATCCCGACGCCCGCGTAATCCGCTTCGCACACCCCTACGAGCCCACCCATCCGGTGCAGACCTGCGGCGTCGCCACCCTCACCGAGGAGCTGGCGGACGACGGCATCGTCATCGAGAGCTACCCGTCGGCCCAGATCGGCTCCGAGGCCGAGACCACCGAGCAGGTCGCCACCGGCGGCCTCGAGCTCGCGGTCGTCGGCCCCTCCTTCCTCGGGGTCTGGTACAAGGACGCCGAGGTGCTCGACGGCGCGTACATCTTCACCTCCGTGGACCAGTTCGACGAGGCCACCACCGGTCCGATCCTCGCCGAGCTCTACGACGAGGTCGCCGAGGAGACCGGCCTGCGGGTGACCAGCACCTGGTACTACGGCACCCGCCACATGACCTCCAACGTGCCGATCACCACCCCGGAGGACCTGCAGGGCCTGAAGATCCGCACCCCGGACGCCCCGCTGTACCTCACCAACTTCGCGATCATGGGCGGCAACGCCACCCCGATGGCGCTGAGTGAGGCCTACCTGGGGCTCCAGCAGGGCGCGATCGACGCCCAGGAGAACCCGATCCCCACCATCGCCGCGCAGAACTTCCAGGAGGTCCAGGAGTACATCAACCTCACCGCCCACTCGGTGCAGGGGATCCACATCCTCGCCTCGGACCAGTTCGTCAACGAGGCGCTGAGCGATGAGGAGCGCACCGCCTTCGAGGCCGCCCTCGAGGACGCGCGCGTGGCCACCCGCGACTGCATCGTGGAGCAGGAGGAGGCGATCCTCGCCGAATGGGAGGCCGAGGGCGCCATCACCATCAACGACGAGGTCGACGTCGACGCCTTCCAGCAGCAGATCGCCGATGAGCTGCCGAACCAGGTGCCGTGGGGCGACCTGTACCTCGAGATCCAGGAGTCGGTCCAATGATGAGCATGCAGTCCCCCCAGCCCATCGAGGGCGAGCGCGACGGCCAGGTGCCCGATCTGGACACCTACATCGAGCGTGACCACTACGAGCAGAGGTACAAGCCCTACGCGTGGCTCATCGACGCCGAGCGCTTCGTCGCCGGCGCGCTGCTGATCGCCATCTTCGGGATGATCATCTTCCAGGTCTTCACCCGGTACCTGCTGAACATGCCGCTGCCGTGGAGCGAGGAGGTGGCGCGCCTGATGGTGGTGTGGCTGACCTTCGTGGGCGCCGGCTTCGTCGCCTCGCGCAATGCGCACATCGCGGTGGACATCCTCGCGGTGTACCTGCCGAAGAAGCTCGCGAGCGCCACCCAGATCTTCGCGATGCTCGCGGTCGTCGCGGCCTCGGCCTACATGATCTGGGGCGCGATCTCCCTCGTGATCCTCACCAGCGGCATCACCCTGACCGCCACCGGGTGGCCCACTCCCCTGCTGTACGGCGCCGTGCTGGTGGGCTACCTGATGATCCTGGGGCACACGCTCCTGAACATCGTGCTGTACCTGCGCCACCCCTCCGAGATCCCCGATGCGGTCGAGAAGGCCGCCGCCATGGAAGGCCTGTGATCCCGTGGTCCTGCTGATCATGTTCGCAGCACTGCTGGTGCTGCTCGCCCTGCGCGTGCCCGTGTGGATCGCGCTGCTGATCCCCTCGGTCGTCTACATCATCCTCGACGACACCGCCACTGCCGGCCTCGCGGCCCAGCAGACGGCCTCCGGGGTGTTCGACTTCGCGATCCTCGCGGTGCCGATGTTCATCCTGCTGGGGAACCTGGCGAACGTCTCCGGGGCGACGGACCGCCTGTTCGACGCCGCGACCAGCGCCATCGGTCACGTCAAGGGGTCGCTGGGCTACGTCAACATCGCCACCTCCTTCGGGTTCTCCTGGATGAGCGGCGCCGCGATCTCCGACGCTGCGGCGATGGGTCGCATCCAGGTCCCGGCGATGACCAAGCGCGGCTACCCCGAGGGCTTCGCGCTCGGCATCACCGGCGCCTCCTCGCTGATCGCCCCGATGATCCCGCCGTCGATCCCCGCGATCATCTACGCGGTCACCGCCGGGCTCTCGGTCAGCTCCCTGTTCATGGCGGGGATCGTGCCGGCCCTGGTGCTGGTGGTCGCCCTATGCATCATGGTGTGGATCCAGACCCGCAAGCGCGACGACCTGCGCCTGGAGAAGCCGCCGACGCGCAAGCGCGTCACGGATATCGCCAAGGCCCTGCCGGTGGCGGGCGCCGCGGTGATCATCCTGGGCGGCATCCTCTCCGGCATCGTCACCCCCACCGAGGCCTCCGCGATGGGCGTCGCCTACGTGGCGATCCTGGCGCTGTGCTACCGGACCCTGAACCGCAAGACCCTGGGCCGGGTGGCCGCCTCGACGGTGGAGACCACCGGCAGCGTGCTGATCATCGTCACCAGCGCGTCCCTGTTCGGCTGGGTGCTGGCCCGCGAGCAGGCCCCGCAGGTGATGAGCGAGCTGATCCTCCAGCTCACCGATCGTCCGCTGGTGTTCCTGATCCTGGTGAACATCCTGCTGCTGATCGTGGGCGCGGTCCTCGAGCCCACCGCGGCGATCCTGATCCTGGTCCCGGTGCTGGCACCGATCGCCACGATCTACGGCATCGATCCCACCCACTTCGCCGTGATGATGATCTTCAACCTGATGATCGGGCTGCTCACCCCGCCGGTCGGGCTGGTGCTGTTCGTCCTCTCCTCGGTCACGAAGATCCCGGTCACCCGGGTGATCAAGGGCGTGCTGCCCTTCTTCGTCCCGATGCTGCTGGTGCTGCTGGTGATCACCTTCTTCCCCGCTGTCAGCACCGGGCTGCCGAGCGTCATCGGGGGCTGAGATGGGACGGGCCACGGCGACCGGCCCCGGGCGCAGCGCCGGTCACAGCACCGGGCAGAGCGCCGAGCAGGAGAGCGTGTACGCGGCGCTGCGCACGCGGATCGTCGAGCACTCCCTCGAACCGGGTGCCCGCATCTCGATCTCCGCGGAAGCCACCCGGCTCGGGGTCTCGCAGACCCCGGTCCGGGAGGCCCTGCACCGGCTGGAGGGCGACCGGCTGGTGGTGCGCACCACCTCCCGCGGCTACCAGGTCACGCCGCTGGTGGATCACCAGCGGCTGCTGTCCCTGTTCGAGGTGCGGCTGCTGCTGGAGCCCTGGGCGGCCGCGGAGGCCGCCACTGCCCGCCTGCACAATCCTGCCGCCGGGCTGCGGGAGGATCTGGCGGCACTTGCCGCGGTGCACGGCGAGACCCGGGAGGACCAGGCCCGGCGCGCCGGGCTGGATCGCAGCTTCCACCTGCAGATCCTGCAGGCGAGCGGGAACGAGGTCCTCACCGAGGCCTTCGACCGGCTGCACGCGCACGTGCACGTGTTCCGGCTGCACC
>DXDT01000212.1 GCA_019115335.1 Candidatus Brachybacterium merdigallinarum | reverse complement strand
GTTCGGGCCGGAGCCCATCCAGCGCAGGTCGTTGCAGATCTTCGTGACGGACACGGCGATGGTGCGCAGCGCCCCGGACATCTCCACCAGGCCGTCGCGGGCGGACTGCGCCTCGAAGTGGTTGCGAGCCTCGGTCAGCGGCAGGGAGGTCTGCTCGGCGAGGTTCGCGATGACCTTCTGGGGGAAGCCGGCCGGAGTGTTGATGCCGGTGCCCACGGCGGTGCCGCCCTGGGGGACCTCCGCGGTGCGCGGCAGCGCCGCCTCGACCCGCTCGATGCCGTAGCGGACCGCCGCCGCATAGCCGCCGAACTCCTGGCCGAGCGTGACCGGGGTGGCGTCCATGAGGTGGGTGCGGCCGGCCTTGACCACGTCCTTCCACTGCTCGGCCTTCTTCTCGAGGGCCTCGGCGAGGTGGGCGAGGGAGGGCAGCAGCTTCTCGACCACGCCCGCCGTGACGGCCACGTGCACCGAGGTGGGGAACACGTCGTTGGAGGACTGCGAGGCGTTGACGTGGTCGTTGGGATGGACCTCCACCCCGCCACGGGTGGCCAGGGTCGCGAGGACCTCGTTCATGTTCATGTTCGAGCTGGTGCCCGAGCCGGTCTGGTAGGTGTCCACCGGGAACTGGTCGTCGTGCTCGCCCGCGATGACCGCATCGGCCGCGGTGACGATCGCGCCGGCGATCTCCGCGCTGAGCACCCCGAGCTCCTGGTTCGCACGCGCGGCGGCCTTCTTCACCTGGGCGAGGGCGTGGATGTGGGCGGGCTCGAGGCCCTGCCCGGAGATCGGGAAGTTCTCGACCGCGCGCTGGGTCTGCGCCCGGTACAGCGCCGAGGCGGGCACGCGCACCTCGCCCATGGTGTCGTGCTCGATGCGGAAATCGCCCTGGGTGGCGGGGGCGGACTGGGTCATGGATCGTTCCCTCTCGTCAGTGATTCGGGTCGTCAGCGATGTGGGTCGTCAGTGATGTGGTCAGCCGGTGATGCGGTGGCCGGGGTGGTCGGTCAGGTCAGCTCGTGGCTCCAGGGCGGGTTCGCCCCGGCGCGGGAGACGGTGATCGCCGCGAGATGGGCGGCGCGCTGCAGCACGGTGGCGATCTCGTCGGCCGGGAGCGTGGCGAGCTGCTCGCGGTGCTGCGCACCGAGCAGCTGCTTGGCGGCCAGGGCGTCGAGGATCCCGGCGGAGAACGTGTCCCCGGCCCCGACGGTGTCCACGGCGTCGACCGACGCGGGAGCGACCTGGACCCGGCCGGAGGCGCTGAAGGCCACCGCCCCGGAGGCTCCGCGGGTCAGGACCGCCAGGGCGGGGCCGTGCTCGAGCCAGGCGGCGGCGGCGTCCTCGACATCGTCGGTGCCGTAGAGCCAGGCGATGTCCTCGTCGGAGGCCTTGACCACGTCGCTGAGCGCGATGTTCGCCTCGATCAGCTCGCGCACCTGCGCCGGCTCGCCCATCAGAGTGGGGCGGGCGTTGGGGTCGTAGCTGATGGTGGCGGTCTCCCGGTACCGGCGCAGGGTCCGGCCGACCGTCGCGGCACCGGGGTTCAGGACTGCCGCGATCGAGGAGGTGTGCACGGCGTCGACCGCCTCCGGCAGGCCGGAGGGGTCCGGATCCCAGGCCAGATCGAACTCGTAGGTCGCAGCGCCGGTGGCATCGAGGGTGGCGAGCGCGGTCGAGGTGGGCCCGGGGACGACCGAGCCGGGCGTGAGCTCGACATGGGACTGCTCGACATGGGAGCGGGCGAGGGCGCCGCGGTCGTCGTCACCGATCTGTGTGAGCAGGTGGACCTGATGGCTCAGGCGACCGAGCGCGACGGCCACGTTCATGGGGGACCCGCCGGGGTGCTCACGGCGCACACCGGCGGTGTCGACGACGATGTCGGTGAGGACTTCTCCGACGATGAGGAATCTTCCAGTCACCGGTCGATCATCGCAGGTTTCCGGGTGCAGGGCGAATGCAGGATGCGCCCGGGGAGCAGGGGACAATGGGCCGCATGTCCGTTCACGATCCGTCGACCCCCGCGACGCAGGAACCCCCTGCCGGCACCTCGTCGACTGGCACGACCTCTGCCGGCCCGCCCGCCGATGACACGGCGGCGGCGACACCGGAGGCTGCGGTGCCCACCGGTCCGCCGCCGCGGAAGTCCAACTATCAGCGGCCGACGAAGAAGAACACCTCGCTGCGGAACATGCTGTGGGCCCTGTCGCTGACCCTCGGGGTGGTGGTGATCGTCGCGATCGCGTTCTTCGGCGTGGGCAGCGACCAGTCCCGCCAGACGCTGCCGAACTCCGAGCTGGACGTCGCCGCCAGCGCCGAGCGCGCACAGGCCGAGGCGGACTTCCCGGTGATCGTCCCGCAGCTGGGGGAGGACTGGGTCGGGCAGCACGCGCGGTTCAGCGGTGGGGAGAGCGCCAGCTGGGAGATCCGATACACCTCCCCCCAGGGCAGTCTCGTCACCCTCGTGGAGCAGCAGGAGGTGAGCGCCCCGATGCTCTCGGCGGCGGTGCCCGGCGCCGTGGTCGAGTCCGAACAGCAGATCGAGGGCGCGGAGTGCCAGGTGCTGCACAGCGCCGACGCCGATCAGGAGCGCAGCGGCATCACCTGCCAGGGCGATGGCTGGGGCTTCGTCGCGCACGGCTCCGGCGACGTCGCCGAGATCGAGGAGCTCGCCGCGGCGGCCGTGCGCTCCGCCGGCTGAGCGCAGGGCGCGCTCGAGAGCTGCTCACCGGTAGGACCCGGGGGAGTCGATCCCGTGTCATGTCCCGGACGTATTGCGGCCATGTCCGAGCCCTAGCGTCCAGAGGTCGCCGTGCGCACTCCGCGCGCAGGCTCCTCCTGTGGAAAGGGCTCCCCTGATGCTGTCCCGTAGAGCGGTCACCCGCTGCAGCGCCGCTGCGCTGACCGTCGCCGTCGGCTCCCTCGGCCTGGTGCTGGCCACCCCGGCCCTCGCCGAGGAGCCCGCCGCCGTCACCTCCCAGAACGTCATCATGATCATCGGCGACGGGATGGGGTACAACCACATCGACGCCGCGTCCCTGTGGGAGCACGGGGAGTCGATATACCAGTCCGCCGAGGACAACCCGTTCCTGGCAGCGGACGGCGGGCCGGCCGTCGCCTCGCAGGAGTACCAGGAGTTCCCGGTCCAGCTGGGCCATGAGACCGGGTACGTCTTCTCTCCCGAGTACAGCACCATCAACGCGTGGGAGTCCCCGCGGCACGCCACCCGACACAGCCCGCAGGGCCAGGTCAACGTCACCGACTCCGGAGCGGCGGCGACCGCGCTGAGCTCCGGAGTGCGCACCCGGGGCGGCTACCTCGGCTGGGACCGCGATGAGGACCCGGTCAAGGACATGGTCGATCACGCGTCCGAGCGCGGGATGGCCACCGGTGTGGTCACCGACGCCCGCTTCTGGGCGGACACCCCCGCCGGCTTCGCGGTCCACGCCGACGACGGCGAGGAGGAGTCGATCATCCGCCAGCTCATGTACCACGACGAGCTCGACGTGGTGATGGGCGGCGGCCACCCGGCGTACACCAACACCGGTGAGGCGAAGACCCCGTACTACGGCAACGTCCCCCAGGCCGAATGGGAGGCGCTCAGCGGAGGCGCCCCGGTCGAGGGCCTGCCCGACTGGACTCTCGTCGACGACCGGCAGGAGTTCATCGACCTGGCCACGGCCGAGGAGACCCCGCAGAAGGTCTTCGGGATCGCCCAGACCGACGGCGCCCTGTTCCACGATCGTCCCGGCGACACGCAGGTGCCGTTCGCCGAGCCGCAGGCGGAGAACATCGCGCGCCTGGATGAGCTGGCCCTGGCCACCTACAACATCCTGGACAACTCCTCCGAGGCGGGCTTCTTCACGATGGTCGAGGCCGCCACCATCGACAGCGCGAGCCACAACGACGAGATCGGCCGCGCCATCGAGGGCGTCGTCGCCCTGAACCGCACCGTCGAGGCGACCACGCAGTGGGTCGAGGACAACTCCTCCTGGGAGGAGACCACGGTGATCGTGACCGCTGACCACGAGACCGGCAACCTGTGGGGCGCCGGCACCGATGAGTCCGGCCAGTTCCAGCCGCTGACCGGCGAGCAGGGAGAGGTCCCGGCCGCCGAGTTCACCGACTTCACCGACGTGGATCCGGAGGATCCCGAGCAGGCTCCGCACTACCACACCCACCAGCTGGTGCCGCTGTTCGCCCGCGGTCCCCTGGCCGAGGACCTCGCCGCGGCGACGGTCGGCACCGACCCGGTGCGCGGCGACTACCTGCGCAACATCGATATCGCCCACACCATCCACGAGTCCATGCAGCGGATGCCGGCGCTGGTCTCGATCACCGGCGCCCGGGACGGTGAGGAGATCGCCGAGGGCACCTCGAAGTCCGTGCAGGTGCACGTGCATGAGCAGGGCACGGAGTCGATCACCGCGCAGCTTCGCGACGAGGACGACGAGGTGGTGCACGAGTTCGGTGAGGTCTCCCTGGCCGACGGGCGTGCCGAGCTCGACTTCGTGGTCCCGGACATGGCCGGGGACGAGCTGGTGCTGACGGTGGCCGCCGGTGCCCGTGAGCAGCGGGTGCGATTCGAGGTGGTCGCCGCCTACCAGGCCCCGCAGCCACCCTTCACCGATGTTCCCTTCGGCATCGAGCACTACGAGGCGATGGCCTGGATGAAGGACACCGGGATCTCGACCGGCTGGGCCGACGGCACCTATCGTCCCCTGCAGCCTGTCCACCGGGATGCGATGGCCGCGTTCCTGCACCGCCTGGCCGGAGAGCCCGAGGTGGACCTGCCGGAGGCGTCGCCGTTCACGGACGTCGACCCGGGCGACGAGCACTATGAGGCGATCGTGTGGGCGGCGCAGAGCGGGATCACCACCGGCTGGTCGGACGGCACGTTCCGCCCCACCGAGCCGATCGGTCGTGACGCGATGGCCGCCTTCGTCTACCGCTACGCGGGCGAGCCGGAGTTCGACGCCCCGGCGATCAGCCCCTTCACGGACGTGCCCACCACGGACCTCTTCTACACCGAGGTGGCCTGGATGCACGAGCGCGGCCTGGCCACCGGGTGGGCCGACGGCAGCTACCGCCCGCTGCAGCCCACGAAGCGCGACGCGACTGCCGCGTTCCTGTTCCGCCTCTCCCACGAGCAGAACATCGTGTGGGTCGAGCTCGGACAGAGCTGACCACGACCTGCCGGGGTGAACGGGCCCCGAGGAGCGCCGGGATCGACCGGCGCGCCTCGGGGCCCGTCACTGCTCGGTGGTGGTCAGCGCTCGGAGTCCTCGGTGTCCCGTCGCTCGGCGACGGCCTCTTCGAGGCGCTCCCGGGCACCGTCCAGCCACTGCTGGCAGCGCCGGGCGAGCATCTCGCCGCGCTCCCAGAGGGTGATCGAGTCCTCGAGGCCGCCCTGCCCGGATTCGAGGCGGCGCACCACCTCGACCAGCTGGTCGCGGGCCGTCTCGTAGGAGAGGCCGGCGATGTCCGCCGGGAGCTGCTGGTGGGCATCCTCGGTCGGGGTCACAGTGGCGTCGGCGGGGTCGGTGGTCATCAGGACTCCTCGGGATAATCGGGGGCGGTCAGGGGGAGATAGGGATCGTGCTCTGCGCGCTCGGCGCCGAAGCGGCCACCTGCCACCCGCACCGAGAGCGGCTGGCCGGGAGGGGCCTGCTCGGGGGAGCGCACCAGGGCGCCGTCCGGGGTCTGCACCACGGCATAGCCCCGCTCCAGGGTGGCCAGAGGGCTCAGGGCCCGCACCTGCCTCCCGAGGTGATCGACCTGGTCGCGGGCGCGATCCAGCCGGGAGCCCACCAGGGTTCGCGCCAGGGAAAGGTGCGAGCGGATCTCGTCGGCCCGGCCGGACAGGATCGTGCCGGGGCTCTCCAGCACCGGGCGGGACCGCAGCGCATCCAGGGCGGACTGCTCCCGTTCCAGGCGGGCCCGGATCGCGGCGCGCAGACGGGTGCGTCCCAGGGTGAGCTGATCGAGCTCGGCCTGGATGTCCGGGACCACGCGCTTGGCGGCATCGGTGGGGGTGGAGGCCCGCACGTCGGCGGCCAGGTCGATCAGCGGGGTGTCGACCTCGTGACCGATCGCGGAGACGATCGGGGTGCGGGCCCCGGTGACCAGCCGCACCAGCTGCTCGTCGGAGAACGGCAGCAGATCCTCGATCGAGCCACCGCCGCGGGAGATGATGATGACGTCGACCTCCTCCAGCCCGTCCAGCTCCCGCAGCGCCGCGGAGACCTCCCGAACCGCCTTCGCCCCCTGCACGGCGACCTCACGGATCTCGAAGCGCACTGCGGGCCAGCGGCGCTGGGCGTTGACCACCACGTCCCGCTCCGCCGCGGACTCGCGCCCGCAGATCAGGCCGACCGTGCGGGGCAGGAAGGGCAGCGGCTGCTTGCGGGAGGCGTCGAACAGCCCCTCCGCGGTGAGCACGCGCTTGAGCTGCTCGAGCTGCGCGAGCAGCTCGCCCAGACCCACCGGGCGGATGTCGTCGGCCTCCAGCTGCAGGGAGCCGCGCTTGGACCAGAAGGTCGGCTTGGCATGCACGACCACCCTCGCCCCGGGTGTCGGCTCGACCGCCATGCCCCTCAGCACATATTCACGCACGGGCACCGAGAAGGACATGTCCACATCCACGTCCCGCAGGGTCATGAACGACATCCCGGCACCGGGGCGCCGGTTGAACTGGACGATCTGCCCCTCGACCCACAGCGGAGACATCCGCCCGATGTACTCGTTCACCTTCACCGACAGCTGCCGCACCGGCCACGGGTTCTCCGCGGTGGTCTGCGCGGCCGTGGGCGCGAGCGGGCGGCGCTCGGCGGCGGTGCCGGCGTCGGAGCCGCCCTCGCCGGCGCTCTGCGGGCCGGGGTCCATCTGATCCATGGCTCCACTGTGGCACGGCCCGCCGACAATCCTGCGGCAGCGGGCGACGCCGCCGGGGAGATTTCGGCATGATGTATCCCGTGTCGACCCGCGCGCTCTCCCGCCCCCTGGCCCTCGTGGTGACGTCGCTGCTGCTGGCGGGACTCGCTCTGATCGCACCGGCCGGGATGCCCCAGGCCCGTGCGGAGGGGTTCAACACCGGGCGCACCGCCCCGTCGATGCTGGTGTTCGACGCCTCGGGCTCGATGGCCGCCGACGACGTGGACGGTCGCTCCCGGATGGACGTGGCCAAGGAGGCGGTCTCCTCCCTGGTCCCGATGCTCCCGGACGACGCCACGGTGGGCCTGATGACCTACGGCAACTCCGATGCCGCGACCGCTGGCAGCCAGGCGCTGGGCTGTGAGGACGTGAAGACCCTGGTCCCCGCCGAGGGCCTGGACCGCGATGCCCTGCTGGCCGCGATCGAGGGGGTCCAGCCCTCCGGCTTCACCCCGATCGGGAAGTCCCTGCAGATGGCGGCGGAGCAGCTGCCGGAGGCGGAGATGCGCTCGATCGTGCTCGTCTCCGACGGGATCGACGAGTGCGGCGGACCGCCTCCGTGCGACGTGGCCTCCGAGATCGTCGCCGAGCATCCCGAGATCCGCATCCACACCATCGGTTTCAAGGCCGAGCAGGATGCCCGCGACCAGCTCTCCTGCATCGCAGACGTCACCGGCGGCACCTTCGCCGACGCCGCCGACGCCGAGACCCTGCGCGATGAGCTGCTGGTGAAGATGACCCGCGCACTGCAGGGCTACTCCTCCCATGGCCAGGCCATCACCGGCGGCGTCAGCGCGGAGGAGGCGACGGACTTGCCGCCCGGCTCCTACCTGGACGTGCTCGAGCACGGCAGTGCCGCGATCGATGATGGCGAGGGGTTCTCCCGCTACTACCGCCTGCAGCTGGCGCCCGGGGAGATCGCCCACCTCAGCGCCACCATGGTGCTGCCGGGCGGGGACGGTGCCACCAACCAGCTGGCCCAGCTGCAGCTGCGCACCTTCTCGTCCGACGGTCAGGACTGCCGCATCGGCGAGGTCGATGCGCGCGCGGAGGCGGACCTGGGTCAGGGGCCGGTCACGGTGACCATCGAGACCCCTCGGATGGGGGAGACCGAGAACCTCTCCTGCTTCGGGGCGAGCTCCGATGGCACCGTGATCCTCGAGGTCGAGCGCACCGGCAGCCCCTCCCAGGAGGAGGCGATCCCGGTCGAGCTGCAGTTCTTCGCCGAGCAGGAGGTCGACACCGACGGGATGCCGCCGGGGGTCGACTTCGTGACCCCGCGCGAGGGCCTCGCGATCCCGACCGACGGTGAGCAGATCCAGCCGGCGTTCTCCTTCGCCAGCGCCGTCGAGGCCGGTGCGGGTCCGCTGCGGGGGACGATCATCCCCGGGGAGGTGCAGTACCTGCGGGTCCCGGTGGAGTACGGCCAGCAGCTCCGCGCCGCGCTGAGCCTCGGGGAGTTCGAGACCCCGGAGGGAATGGGTCTGACCCTGCAGGCGAGGATGGTCTCCCCGCTGCGGGATGACGTCTATGCCGCGATCCCGCCCTACACCGATGCCACGGTGAACGGCTTCTCCGAACCCGCGGCCCCGGGGCTGACGATGCAGCTGAATCAGGCCACTCCGGTGCAGTTCCGCAATCGTGAGGGCGGCGCCGCCGAGGCCCGCACCTCCTTCCTGGCCGGCGACTACTATCTGCAGCTCGCCATGGTGCCCTCGAGCTACACGGCCGAGAGGCTGTTCGAGGTCCCCTATGTGATCGACCTCGATGTGGTCGGCGACGCTGCCGAGGGTCCCGAGCTGGACGGGCAGGGCGCCGCTTCCGCGGAGGACCGCACCGCCGCCGA
>DXDT01000211.1 GCA_019115335.1 Candidatus Brachybacterium merdigallinarum | reverse complement strand
CCCTCCTCAGCGGCGGCGGCCGCGGCGGTGGTGACCACGTCGGTCATCGGCGGCAGGTGGGAGGCGACCTTGATGACCGTGTCCTCCGCACCCTCTCCGCCGCCGTCGGAGGAGCCTGCGACCCCGCAGGCGGCGAGGGTCGCGGCGGTGGTCCCGGCCAGGGCGGTCAGGGCGAAGGAGCGGCGCTTCATGGGTGTTCTCGTTTCTCGCGGAGGGTGGGCCGGCCGGTCGGCGGGGCCCGGGGGACAGGGACGACGGAGATGTCGGGGATGACGGGGACGGTGGAGATGTCGGGGACGGCGGAGATGTCGGGGACGGCGGAGGCGACGGGTGGCTGTCAGGGCAGAGGCGGTGGCTGTGGCAGCGGGGCTAACGGGAGCGGTGGTCGAGGACGCGGGCGAGCAGGGAGCCTGCGCCCTGCAGGAGCATCACGCCGATCACCATCAGCACGATCACGGTGTACATGAGGTCGTACTCGTAGGTCTGGTAGCCGTATCGGATCGCGAAGTCGCCCACGCCGCCGCCGCCGACCACGCCCATGATCGTGGAGTAGGAGACCATCGAGATGCTCACCGTGGTCAGGCTCAGCACCAGCCCGGAGCGCGCCTCGGAGTACAGGAACCGGGTGATCAGCTGCAACGGGCTCGCGCCGAGGGAGCGGGCCAGCTCGACGGTCTGCTCGGGCACGTCAAGGAGGGTCTGCTCGGAGAAGCGTGCGTAGAGGGCAGCGGCCACGAAGGCCAGCGGGACCGTGGCGGCGGTGGTGCCGAAGGAGGTCCCCACCAGCCAGCGGGTGAAGGGGATCAGCGCCACCACGAACAGCAGGAACGGCACCGAGCGGACCACGTTGACGTACACGTTCAGCGCCCGGTGCAGGGCCGGGCGGGGGAACGGTCCGCCGGGGCGGAGCAGGTACAGCCCGGTGCCCATCGGCAGCCCCACCACGATGGCGAACAGCATCGAGTTGCCGATCATGTAGCCGGTCTCGACGATGGAGGTGATGATCTCGACGCGGTGATCCCGCAGGCTCTCCAGCAGCTCGTTCATGCGGCGCACCTCTGAGCGATGCCAGGTGCTGCCGTCGTCGTGCGAGGTGCTCCCATGGTCATGCCAGGTACCTCCGTGCCCGCTCGGCGTAGGTCCCGGCGCTCTCCTGCGGCGGCAGCGGGGTCACGTCGGTCAGTGCGGCCAGACGCCCGGACTCCAGCACCGCGGCCCGGTCGCAGGCGGATTTGATGACCTCCAGCTCGTGGCTGACCAGCACGATCGTGGTGCCGAACGTCTCGCGCACCTCGCGCAGGATCGACATCACCTCATCGGTGTGCCCGGCGTCCAGGGCGGAGGTCGGCTCATCGCACAGCAGGATCTGCGGGCGGGTCACCAGGGCGCGCGCGATCGCGACCCGCTGCTTCTCTCCGCCCGAGAGCTGCGCCGGGTGCATGGCGCGGCGGGAGTCCATGCGCACGAACTCGAGCATCCGGCGCACGGCCGCGGGGTCCCGGCGACCGACCAGGCGCAGCGGGGTGGCCACGTTCGCCTCGACCGTGGAGTTCGCCAGCAGGTTGAATTGCTGGAAGACCATCCCGATGTCGCGCCGACGATGACGCTGCTGCCGGGCAGGCAGGGCGGCGAGGTCGGTGCCGTCGATCAGCACCTGCCCGGAGGTGGGCGCCTCGAGGTGGTTGATCAGTCGCAGCAGGGTGGACTTCCCCGACCCGCTCTCCCCGACGATCCCGAACATCTCCCCGGCGCTGATCTGCAGGTCGACCCCGTCCAGCGCGATGACCGTGTCCCGGCCGCGCGGGAACGTCTTGCTGACGTCGCGGAACTGGATCATCTGCGCACCGATCTGGGGAGGCCGGTCCGCAGGGGTGGGAGTCTCGGAGTGCGGACCGAAAGGGTCCCACCAGCGTACCGACGGTGCAGGTCAGTGCGTTATGTGATGCGTCACGCGAAAATGCGGTGAGGGCTTCGGCTCACATGGTGGTGCGGACCTCGAGCTGCGCGGAGCCCTGCCCCGTCAGCAGTCGGGAAACGGGGCAGCGGGCGTGTGCGGCCGCGGCCAGCTCCTGGGCTCGTGGGGCCTCGATCCCGGGCAGGTGCAGCAGGGCGCGGGGGTGGAAGCGGTAGCCGCCCGCGGGATCCCGGTGCAGCTCCACCTCGACGCTGACCCGGGATTCGACGGTCTCGCCCTGTTCGCGCAGCACCACCCGCAGCGTCTCCCCGAGGCAGGTGCTCCAGGCCATGGCGAGGAACTGCTCGGGGTTGAGGCCCTCGCCGGGTGCTCGAGGCGGTCCGGTGGGCAGCGAGACCTCTCCGGTGCCCTCGGTGGCGAGTGCGGCGGGTCCGTCATGGATCCGCACGTGCCCGGAGGTGCCCCGCAGGTTGTCGACGCGGGCGGTGTACAGGGGCGCGGCAGGCGAGGGGTCGGCGGACGCGGAACTCATACCGCTCAGGCTAGTCCTGTGCCTGTGCTGATTCCTGCCCGTGCCCGTGCCCGCGCCTGTACCCGCGCCCGCGGCCGGCAGCGCCGGGGTCGGATCGTGTCCGGGCCGGGACGGGCTGAAGGCAGTGGTCAGGACACTCCGCCGGCGGCGGATTCCCAGGTGTTGCAGGCGCTGAGGTCCCCGCCGGCCTGCTCGCCGGTGATCACCCAGTCGGCCCGGGACTCCTGCGAGGGGTCCGCTGCGCTCTGCGGCACGCCCTGGGCATCGACCGAGAGCAGGAAGTCCTGCACGCGCTCGGTGGGCCGCGCTCCGGTGGGCATCTGGAACGCGGCGGCCGAGCCCAGGCAGGACAGCTGCAGCGAGTAGCGGCGGCGCATCTCGTCGGAGAGCTCCCGGGAGTCCGCCACGCCCTCCAGCAGTGCCGCGTAGTACTGGTCCAGCGATGCCGAGGCCAGGGCGAACACGCTGTAGGAGTAGGACAGGTGCCACATGTACAGGCCGGAGGTCTCCGAGGCGGAGGTGTTGGAGAACCCCGGATCCCATTCGGCGGGCCAGTACAGGGTGTTGTCCTCCAGGCAGGTGCGGGGGGAGGTGGCGCTGAAGGAGGAGTGGTCGCAGGCGCTGCCCGGCGGCAGAGCGTCCAGCGTGTACACCACCACCCGCGGCGCCTCAAAGGTGATGCCCTGCGGTTCCAGTGCATCACCCCAGGTGGTGGCCAGGCAGTCCGCCGCGATGTCGAGATAGGCCTGCAGCTCGGCGTCGGGGACCTTGCCGCCCTCGGTGGCCGGAGGCTCGCAGGGGACGGGCACCGGCAGCTGGGCCTCCAGCAGGGGGTTCTCGGCCAGGACCTGCTGCAGCTCCTCCGGGGTGCCGGCGGGGGTCTGCCCGGCCTCGAGCTGCTGCCACTGGCCGGCGGCGGACTCCTCCGCCGCCGGATCCGCGGAGTCGCCGGTCGGGGCGCTGGTGGGAGCCTCGGCCTCGACCGCGGGCTCCGAGCGCTGGGCGAACCAGAGCATGGTCGCGCCGCCGCCCAGTCCGAGTGCGAGCAGCACGGCGCAGCCGAACGCGACCGCCGGCAGCAGGAAGCGGTGCCGTCTGCCGGCGGTTGCATCGACGCCCGGTGGAGGTGCCGCGGAGCCGGCGGACGACGGCGCGGAGCCGGCCGACGACGACGCGGAGCCGGCCGGCCGCGGCGGCGCAGGTGGAGCGGCAGACGCAGCGTCAGCCCCTCCGAAGGCGGGGACGCCGGCGGAGGCGGGGGAGTGGGCGCTGCGTGGATCCGCGCTCGGCGCCGAGGAGACCGCGGGCGAGCTGGTGGCGGCCACGGCAGGGTCCTGGGTGTTCCAGGCCGGACCGTAGGAGGTCTGCCCGGGCGCGTAGGCGGGGGCGGAGAACTGCGGCACGCCGGCCTGCGGTGCGTCAGCAGGGGCGGCGGGCGGCGGCGGAGCCAGGTCGAAGCGCGGCCGCTGGTCGAACCGCTGGATCGGGGCATCGTCCGGCAGCGGGGTGCGGTGCAGCGGCACCTCGTCGACGAACCCCTCGGGCGCGGGCGCCGGGACGGGGGCCGAGCGCTGGACCGTCGGCTCCTCGTCCGGGTCGGGGCTCGGAGCGAAACCGCCCGAGGAGCGCGGGCGCAGCAGGGTCGGCTCGTCATCGGGTTCGGGAGCGAAACCGCTCGAGGAGCGCGGCCGCCGCACCGTCTGCTCGTCGTCGGGGTCCGGATCGGGACCCGGGGCGGCTGCCGGGCGCAGCACGGTGTCGGCGACATCCGGCTCCGCCTCCGGGCGCCGGGTCTCGTCGTCTCTGCTGGTCATTCCCCTGCCTCGTCAGTGCTCGGTGCCGTGCTCACGCCGCGGCGACCAGGTCGTCCGCGGCGGCCCAGGTGTTGCACGAGGCCATGTCACCGCCGGAATCCAGGCCGGCGGCCAGCCACTGCGCGCGTGCGGCGGCCGAGGGGTTCGTCTCGTCGTCGTCCTGGGACCAGGAGTCCTCGGAGGTGAGATAGGTGCGGTACGCCTCGGTGGGGTGGAGCTCGGCCGGCAGGCTCACGGTCACCATGGTCGCCAGGCACTCCCGCTGCAGGGAGTTGCGGCGCTCGGCGGCAGCGAGGTCCTCGTCGTGGCCCTCGAGCCCGTCGCGCAGCGACTGCATGTAGACGCCCGCCCCGCTGTTCCACCACACCGCGCTCATGTAGATGAAGGAGAGGTCCCACACGAGGGCGCTGTTCATGTTCGCGGGATCGTCGACGAGCGAGGAGGTGCCCACCGTCTCCAGCGGCCAGTACAGGGTGTTGTCGAGGTTGCACATGCGCGGGTTGCCCTCGTCGAAGGTGTCGTGCTCGCAGGCGCTGCTGGGGATGTCCGGCCAGGTGAACACGACGATCGTGGGACTGGCCCAGGGCAGTCCGCGGTCCGAGCTGGTCGAGGCCCAGACCTGGTTCAGGCATCCGGCGGCGGCGTCCAGCGAGGCCTGCAGCTGCTCGACCGTCGGATCGACCGGGGTCTCCGGCAGGGTGCAGTCGGTGCGGGAGAACATCGAGCCCTGGGTCAGCGGGCCGGTCTCGAAGATGGACAGGATCCGCTCCGGATCGGGCGGAGGCTTGTTGATGGGCGAGTGCACCTCCCACTGCGGGGCCTCCTCGGTGGGGGTCGGGTCCGCGGTCTCGGTCGGGGAGGGATCCTCGGTGGCGGGGTCGCTGCCCGTCGAGGCATCGGTGGGGTCTTCGGAGGTGCCCTCGGTGGGGGTGGCGACGGTATCGGCACCGTCGTTTCGGGTCAGCGCGAAGATGCCGATCCCCACCACGACGGTCAGGACCAGCACGGCGACGCAGCCGAAGGCCACCGCGATCATCCCCCAGGGGCGCCTCGGGCCCTGCGGCGGCGGGCCGCCCGGCTGCGGCGACCCCTGCTGCGGAAACTGGTGCTGCTGCGGGTGCTGGTACTGCTGTGGGTGGCCCTGCTGCGGGAACTGCGGCTGCTGCGGGGCGCCGTAGCCGGTATGACCACCGTGGCCACCCTGGTCCCAGCCACCGTGGCCGCCCTGGTCCCAGCCGCTGCCGCCCTGGTTCCCGTAGCCCTGGTCCCAGCCGCCCTGGCCGCCCTGGGGTGACTGCCAGTTCCCGCCCGTCCCCGGATTCGACACGTGATCGATCCCCCATCCCCTGCTCCGCCGATACCCCGGCAGGATATCGGCACAGAAGCGCCCCCGGCGCTCGGCGCAGATCCCGATGCGGTCACGCCGTCGCGCGCCGTCGGTCACCGCCCCGCCGACGCGCGGCGGCGGGCATGGCAGAAGGCCCCTGACCGGTGAGTATTTCTGCAGGTCAGAGGCCTTCTGGAGGGCGGAGGATGGGGGATTTGAACCCCCGAGGGCGTGAACCCAACACGCGTTCCAGGCGTGCGCCATAGGCCGCTAGGCGAATCCTCCAGCGCTCAACAAGAGCACGCCACAGCCTACCCGAGACCCCGGGGCCACGCGAACCGACCGGGCGCAGGTCACACCCTGTCGGGGAGGGAGGGGACCGGTGCGCCCAGCTCCTCCGCGGCGGGACCGGTGGAGTCGCGCTCGCGCAGAACGGGCTGGACCAGCAGGTCGGCGTCGTGCGCGCGACCGGCGAGGCGCTCTCGGATCATCTGTGCGGCGAGCCGCCCCATCTCCTCGCGCGGCTGGTTCACGCTGGTCAGATGGGGTTGGACGGTCAGCGCCACGGTCGAGGAGTCGTAGCCGACCACGCTCAGCTGCCCGGGCACCGCCACGCCGAGGTCCGCGGCCCGGTGCAGCACCCGCACGGCCACGATGTCATTGGCGGCGAACACGGCTGTGGGCGCTCCCGCGCTCCCGGACCGTACGCGTCGCATGAGCTCGTCGATCAGGGCGTCCATCGCCGCCCAGTCCGCGGCGGGCCCGATCACCTCGACGGAACCGACCAGCCCCTGCCGGGCGGCCTCAGCGGTGAAGCCCGCGCGGCGCGAGGCCGGCCCGGGGCGGCTGGACATCGTCACGTGCGCGAGCCGCCGATGCCCCAGCTGGACCAGATGGCGCACCGCCTGGGCGGCCCCCGTCTCGTCGTCGCAGCGCACCGCATCGGTGCCCGGCACCGGGTCCTGCATCCGCCCGATCACCGCGACCGGCAGCACCGAGGCGGCCGCGGCGAGGGTCGAGGGGCTCAACCAGGTCGACACCGCGATCACCCCGTCCACCCCGAAGCCGAGCATCCGCTCGAGCTGTCGCTCCAGGTGGGCGCTGTCGCGCCGGCCGTGCCCGATCACCACCGCGTGACCGACGGACTCGGCGAACTTCTCGATGCCGGTGATGACATCTGTGTGGTACGGGTTCCCGAGGTCGGTGGGGATCACCCCGAGCACCGTCGCATCCCGCACCGCGCCGCGCCGCGCCCGATAGCCGACGGCACGCGCGGCCGCGAGGACCCGCAGCCGCGTCTCCTGCCGCACCCCGCCCCGACCGTTCAGCACCATCGAGGCGGCCGACGCCGATACCCCTGCCGCGCGGGCCACATCGGCCAGCGTCGCGCGTCCGGAAGGTGCCCCCATGCCCCCTGGATAGCACGCGAACTCCCTTCTCTCCAGCGAGAATGCAGATCTGCAGCAGGGTTGGCCGTCCCGTGGCGACCGGTTCACCGACCGTTCATCCGGTGGCGTCAGGGCCTCCGTACGGTCGAGCCCATGACCACCGCACAGCCCGCCCCCGGGGCCCCGACCCGCGCCGCCGCCCACCCGGGGCCCGCCGCGCCCGCCACCGACCGCTCGGAGCCCACCGCGTCGCTCACCGCTGCGCCCCTCGCCGACCCGTCGGCGCCGGTCCTCGCCCCGCGCGCGCTGCTGCTCGACTTCGGCGGCGTGGTCGTCACCACCACCGCCCGCGCCGACTGGGTGCACACCCTCGCCACCACCGTGCTCGAGCTGGCGGCCGCCGCCGGGCACCGCCTGGATCGCGACGAGGTCGAGGCTTCACTGCGGGCGGGCCGCTCCGCGCTGTCGATGTGGAAGAACGCGGCCTCGCGCCGTCGGGCCCCGCGGGAGCTCGCCCCGCGGGAGATCGTCGAGGACTTCCTGCTGGCCGACCTGCCCGACGCCGCGCGCTCCACCCTGGCCCTGGACGCCCACCGCATCCTCGTGGCGAAGGCGTACGCGGTCTCCGACCACCGGGTGCGGCCCGGGATCCGGGAGCTGCTGGTCGCGGCGCGCGAGCGCGGGATCGTGCTCGGCATCGTCTCCAACGCCCACTCCGGCCGCGCCCACCGCGAGATCCTGCGCGCCGAAGGGATCGACGACTTCTTCGGCGTGCAGGTGTACTCCGACGAGGTCGGCATCCGCAAGCCGCACCCCGGCATGATCCACCTCGCCGCCGACGCGCTGGGGGTCCCCGCGGGGCAGGCCTGGTACGTCGGCGACACCCTCGACCGG
>DXDT01000210.1 GCA_019115335.1 Candidatus Brachybacterium merdigallinarum | reverse complement strand
GGTTCACCGGCTGCAGCGGACGGAACGTCCCATCAGCCCACCCGGTCGAGACACCCGACTCATGCGCCCAGAAGATCGCCTCGGAATGCTCCTGACCCACCGCCACATCCGAGAACGGCGACTGGACCGGGGGCTCCGGCTCGGTGGGGTCCTCAGGATCCTCGGGCAGGTGCTCCTCGGGGACGCCCAGGCCACCGAGGTGGGTGACGGTGCGGTCCTGCCCGGCATGGCTGATCTCCCACTGGTCCACCACCTTCCCGGTGGAGTCCTTCGCGGTGTAGGTGAGGGTCTCCCCCTCGGCGTCGATCAGCTGATAGGTCGAGGTGGAGTGGAAGGCCGTCCTCGGGACAGCACCGTTGTCGTACCAGTCGGTGACCTGGAGGGGGTACTGGCGGTTCGAGGAGGACGAGGTGACGAACACGGGGCCGGTGTCCTCCCCCGGCATCTCGCGCTGCCCGGAGACGTAGGCGTGGTCGTGGCCGGCCAGGACCAGGTCCACGCCGTGCTCCTCCAGGATCGGCTCGATCACGGCGCGCAGCTCGGGGTTCGCGCGATCCGGGGAGGAGGAGTACACCGGGTAGTGCATGGTGACGATGGTGAACTCGCGGGGGTTGTCGGTGAGGATCTCGTCGAGCCAGGCGGCCTGGGCCTCGAGCCAGCGCAGCTCGTCGGCCGTGCTCAGCGGGATCCGGTAGTAGGTGTTCATGGTGACCACGCGGACGTCGTCGACGTCGTGGTAGTACACCGTCTCCTCGAAGTGCTCGAAGTCGTCGGGGCCGTTCAGCGGCAGGTCGAACTGGTCGAGGTACTGCCGGGAGAGCTCCCCGGAGTCGGTGGAGCGGTACTCGTGGTTGCCCACCACCGGGTTCCAGATCATGGTCCGGGGGATGGTGCCCGCGGCCTCGTTCAGGGCGTCCCATTCCGGTTCGGAGTCGAAGGTGTTGACCTGGTCGCCGGCGGTGATCAGTGCGCGGGCGTCGGGGCGGTCGTTCTGGGCGGCGAGGGCCACGCGGGTCCAGTGCTCGGTGTGGCCGGTCTGGATGTCACCCATCGCGATCAGGCTGGTGCGCTCGGCGTCCGGGTCCGAGGTGGTCACCGGCATCCATCCGGAGTAGGTGGTGCCGTCCCCCACCCGGTACAGGTAGGTGGTGCCCGGTTCGAGGCCGGTGAAGGTCACCGAGTGGTGGGTGTGCTCGTAGCCGGCGGTGGTGGCGCTGGTGATCGACTCCTCGGCCTCCACCGTGGTGGGTGAGAAGCCCCAGGGGTTCGAGGTGTCGGCGCTGATCTGGGCGTGCGGGGTCTCGACGCCCGGGGCGGTCCGCCAGGTGACGGTGACCGTGGTGGTGTTGTCCTCGGTGGGGTTCAGGGTGATGCGGTCGGGCACGACGGTCGGCTCGGTGCCGGCGCCGAGGGCGGGCAGCGGGGAGAGCGTCAGCGCCAGGGCGGCGCCGGCGGCGGCGAGGATCGGCAGCCGACGCGCGGTGCGGGAAGCGTAGGGGTGGACCTGGGACATGAGGATGCTCCTGGGGAGGTGAGTGCTGGTCAGTGCGTGGTCAAGGGCGGGAAGGGGCGGCCGGGGCGGGTGGTGGAGCGCCCGCCCCGGCCGCTGGGCTCAGCCCTGGTAGTCGATGCCCGCCTCGACATCGACGCGGTACAGGAACGCGGCCATCGCGTCACGGTTCACCGGCTGCAGCGGCCGATAGGTGCCATCCGCCCAGCCCGTCGTGATCCCGGAATCCTTCATCCACGCGATCTCCGCCGCATACAGCGAGCCCGCCTCCACATCCGAGAACGGATCCTCCACCGGATCGGTCACCTCCGGTTCACCGGCATAGCGGAACAGGAACGCCGCCATTGCATCCCGGGCGATCGGCTCGACCGGACGGAACGTCCCATCCGACCAGCCCGTCGTGATGCCCTCCTGATGAGCCCACACGATCGCCTCGTAATGCTCCTGCCCCTCCCGCACATCCGAGAACGGCGAGGACTCCGGCAGCACCACCTCCGGCGAACCCGCCATCCGGTACAGGAACGCGGCCATCGCATCGCGGTTCACCGGCTGCAGCGGACGGAACGTCCCATCAGCCCACCCGGTCGAGATCCCCGACTCATGCGCCCAGAAGATCGCCTCGGAATGCTCCTGACCCACCGCCACATCCGAGAACGGGGACTGGACGGGCGGGGCGGCGGCCACGGGCAGGGTCACCTGCAGCACGCGCTGCTTGGTGATGTCGTTGGCGGTGGCGGTGACGGTCACGCGCTGGGACCGGAAGGCGCCGGTGAGCTCGAGGTCGTCGGTCAGCGGCACCACCTTCCCGTCCTGGATCGCGCGGTCCAGCACGGTGACGGTGCCGGTGGCGGTGTCCAGGGCGAGCAGGTCGGAACCGGCGGCGTCGGCCGGGTCCCCCGCGAAGACGCCGTCGGCGCCGTACCACCGGGAGGAGACCGGCCAGTTCAGCGGCACCGAGCGGGAATCCTGCAGCGCGTAGGCCTGAAGCTGGGCGACCTGGCCGCTGGAGAGCGCCCACGGTCCCAGGATCTTGATGTCCTCGGTGAAGGGGTTGATCTCGACGTCCAGCCAGGAGTCCTGGGTGTGCTCCCACAGGCCCTGGGCGGGGTCGATGCCGATCATGGTCCAGCCGGAGAAGCCGCCGCGGTCGGGGGTGGAGTTCGGGGACTTGCCGGCGTTGCCGTTGACGACGTGGGTGACGCCGTCGACCTGGTACACGTCGAACGCACCCGTGCCCGCACCGAGCACGAGGGTGGACTTCCCGGCGGCCTGCACCTCCGCCATCCAGTCCTCGACCAGGGCGACATCCTGCGGGTCGCGCAGCTGGGACTGGTCCAGGATCGCGTCCCGGGTGGGGTGGTGCATCGCCAGGACCACCCCGGTGATGGACTCGTCGGCGATCGCGCCGTCCAGCTGCTCGCGCAGGAACTGCACCTGCTCGGGCATGTGGGAGATGATGTACGGCGCCGAGTTCAGGGTGATGATCCGGGTGCCGTCCACGTCGGTGACGGTGTAGAGGTCACCGAAGGTCTCCTGCCAGGGAGCGAGGTCCTCGGCGAGCATCGCCTCGTGGTTGCCGGGCACGTACTGCCACGGGATCCCGGAGGGGGTCAGCTCCTCCGCGATGATCTGCTCGGCCAGGGCGATGTCCTCCACCTCGCCCTCGTCGACCAGGTCGCCCAGGATGATGATCCGGTCCGGCGCCTCGGCGACGATCTCGCGGAAGGCCGAGCGGGCCGCCTCCACCTGCGCGGAGTCCGGGTTCTCGGCCACGAACTGCAGGTCCGAGACCACGGCGATGCGCAGCGGCTTGTCGTCGACCGCGCCGGCCGGGCTGACGGCCGGGTCGTGATAGATCGTGCCGGTGGGCAGGTCCACCTCGGGGGCGCCGTGGGCGACCAGGTCGCTGAAGGCCACGGAGCCCTGGTACTGGTCACCGGAGCCGGTCTCCATGAAGCGCACGCGCTGCAGGGTCAGCGGGTAGGCGGTGCCGGCCGGGATCGAGAAGGTGACGGTCTGCCAGCCCTCGAAGGTCACGTACTGCGGGCTGGAGGCGTTGACCTGGATGGTGGTGCCGTCGCCGGCGCGCATCTGCAGGCGCGGCCACGCCCCGGTGCCGTCGCCGCGGATCTGCATGGTGATCGCGGTGGGCTGTCCCTCGATCGCGAGCCCGCCGCCCGGGGCCACGGCGTAGGAGCCGCGGGTCCCGGTGGAGAGCGTGAAGTCGTGGGTCAGCTCGATGGCGGGGTCGCCCTCGGGATCCTCGGTGACGGCGATCGAGCCGGAGGCGCGGTCCTGGGCGAAGGTCCAGTCCGCGGCGTCGGCGAGATCGGTGATCGGGGTGGTGGAGGAGCCCACGGTCACCGGCACCTGCAGCTGCGCGTCGCCGACGCGCAGAGTCATCACGGTCGATCCGGAATCGATGTCCGCGCTGATCTCCAGGGTGTGGTCATCCAGCGTGCTCACGGTGAAGCCCTCGGCGGCCTCCACCTCGATGTCGGTGACGTCGATCGGGGCGGCGTAGCCATCGGCGTCGTACCCGGTCAGGGACAGGGTGCCGGTCCGGGAGGAGTCCTCGAGGCTCACGGTGAGGCTCGAACCGGTCAGGCGCACCAGGTCGCCGAGCACCTCGATCCGAGCGGTGCCGCTGACCTGATCGGCGCCGTCCCCGGTGGCGGCGGTGACGTCGACGTCGCCGCGGGCGATGCCGGTGACGCGGCCCTCGCCGTCCACGGTCGCCAGCGCCTGGTCGGAGGTGGTCCAGGTCTCCGGCTCCCCCTCGACAGCGGTGAGGTTCTCGTCCACTCCCCGGGCGATCAGGGACCGGCTGAGGCCCGGGAAGACGCGGGTGGCGGCGTCGGCGCTGGTGCCGGGCCGCACCTGGAACTCGACGATCTCGCCGCTGCCCGGGGCGATGCCGATGCCGATGCCGTTGGCGTCGCTGCGCTCGCGCCCGTCGGAGGGGTCGTTGCGGACGGTCGGGTCCTCATCGCCGGGCTCGCGAGCGGTCAGGGTGGTCGAGCCGCCGCCGTCCATGTTGATCGCGGTGTGGGAGCCGAGCTGCTGCATCAGGGCGCCGAGCTCGGTGAGGGTCATGCCGCGGGAATCGGCGGAGCGACCGTCCACCACGGCCAGCAGCAGGCGGGAGCCCGCCTCGTTCACACCGGCGGCGGTGCGGGGATGGGCGTTGGGGTCGCTGCTGACCAGGGCGGTGCCGTCCTGGACCAGATAGGCGCCGGAACCGAGGCCCACCACGGGGTTGGCCAGGTCCGTCAGCACCGAGTAGTCGACCTGCACGGCGGTGCCCTCGGCGAGGGTGGCGAGCACATCGGCGGCAGGGCCGGGGCGGGCCGCGATCACGCGCTGGCCCTCCGGGATCCGCTCGGCGCCGACGGCCTGGGACTTCAGCACGGTGCCGTGGGCGTCGATCCACACCTCGATGCCGCTCTCGGCCGCATCGGCGTTGCGGGTCAGCCGCTGGTGCTCGCCCCAGTGCTCGGTGAACAGTGCGACCTCGTCGGTCTCGATCGCCAGCGGGTTCACGCCGCCCAGGGTGAGGACCTCCTCGCCGGCGGTCACCGAGCCCTCGGTGATGGCCTCGGTGATGGAGGCGACGTTGTCCTTGTTGATCAGCAGCGCGCTGGTGCCGCCGTCGCTGGACTTGATCAGGCCGTCCTCCTCGTCGATCGCGATGCCGATGGGGGCACCGGAATCATTGATGTCGAAGAAGTCGCCGTTGACCGCGGCGGCCACGCCCTCGCTCGCCTCGGTCAGCTCGGTGAGGGTGCCGGTGTCCGCCACGTCCCCGGTGTAGAGGTAGTCCATGGAGACCGCCTCGTGGGAGAGGTCGATGTCCAGCACGGCGCCGCGCTGCCATCCGCCCGGCTCCAGGCGCTCCCACTCGGTGAGGATCACGCCGGGGCCGATGATCGTCTCGGTCTGCTCGGTGACGACGGCTGCGCCGCCCATGGTCAGGTCGAGGTAGCCATGACCGCCGACGACGCTGCCGGGCTCGGCGCTGGTGTCGGGCGACCCCTCGGGGAGGGTGCCCGGGTCCGCGGCGGTGGCGACGGTGCGCGGGGCCACCGCGGCCGGCTCGACCTCGTCGACCGCGGGGACCTCGGTCGCGGGGGCGTCGGCGGTGGGGGCGTCGGTCGCAGGCGCATCAGCCGCGGGGGCGTCGGTGGTGGTCGTCTCCTCGGGGGTCGGGTCCGCATGGGCGACGGAGCCGACGGTGCCGACGCTGCCGGCGGCGAGGACCAGGGTGGCGGCCGCAGCGATGCGGCGGTGGACGGCGTGGAGCGGGCGGCGAGATCTCACGGGGCTACTTCCTGAGGGGTGCGGGCACGGTGCGCGCGGCGGCCGGAAGCACCGGTCTCCGCGGCGGGGAGATGAAGGGGCAGGCTGGAGTGAGGGGGCGAACGAGGAGGGAGACGGATGACGCGGAGGGGCGGATGGCGCGAGGGGGGGCGGACGAAGCTGAACGGCTGCCGTGCGACTGCTTCGCGGCCGCGGCTCAGCTGCTCGAGGTCAGTGAAGCCTGCGCGCATGACCTGCAGAGGTCCGGACGGTGAACCGAGGCCCAACCTCCCCCTGCTCTCCCCCGCTGATCGGACATTCCGCCCGTCGTCGGCGCCGGGGGCGTGACACCCTGCCCCGTCGGCGCTGGCCGCGGCCCGCCGGCGCAGGTCGCGGCCCGGTCGAGGCCGCGGCCCGTCGGCGCCGGTCGCGGCCCGTCGGCGCCGCATCCTGCCCCTCGGCCCTCACGCATTTTCCGTCGGTTGCCGCGCCGCACGGTCTGGTCGACCACATTCGAGCCGCTCCCCCCTGGGACCGAAGTCCCGCAATGGGTAGGCTCGATGTCGGCGTCCGATGGTGCCCACCGCCGCAGCGCCACCCGCCGCGCACGGTGCACCGCCGCCCGCCCGCTCCGCGCGGCCCCACCCCAGCCGCGAGGAGCGCCCTGCCGACGTCCGCTCTCCCCCTCGACGGCGTGACCCGCCCGGGAGGACCCCCGGAGCCCGACCGCCGTTTCCCGCAAGGAGTCACTCATGGTGTTGCCATTCCTCAGCCGCCGCCCCACCGTCCCCGCCGCGGACGGCAGCAGCTGGCCGCACGTCGTGATCGTCGGCGGCGGCTTCGCGGGTGCCAATGCGGCGCTCTTCCTGCGCAACACCCGGGTGCGCGTCACCCTGATCGACCGCAACGTCTACAAGACCTTTCAGCCGCTGCTGTACCAGGTCGCGACCGCCGGGCTGAACCCGGGCGACGTGACCATGTTCCTGCGCGGCCTGTCCCTGAAGGTCCCGAACCTCCGCTACCAGCAGGGCGAGGTCGTCGGAGTGGATCCCCAGGCGAAGGTCGTCCAGCTCGACGAGGGGCAGAAGGGCGTGCAGTCCCTCCCCTACGACTACCTCGTGCTCGCCGGCGGCGCGACCACCACCTACTTCGGCACCCCCGGCGCCGAGGAGCACGCGATGCCGATGTACACCCGGTCGCAGGCCCTGGCCATCCGCGACCGGATCTTCTCCGAGCTCGAGCGGGCCAGCCGCGTGCGCGACGGCGACCTGCTGCACGTCTCGATCGTGGGCGGCGGGCCGACGGGCGTGGAGATCGCCGGCGCCCTCGCCGACTTCCGCCAGCAGGAGTTGGACATCCTCTACCCGGAGATCGACCCCGGCACGCTGCGGATCCGCCTCATCCAGCGCGGCGACGAGCTGCTCAAGGAGTTCCGCCCCGAGCACCGCGAGTACGCCGCCGAGGAGCTGCGGGACCGCGGAGTGCGGCTGTGCATGGGCAGCGGCGTGCAGTCGGTCGGCTACGACCACGTCACCCTCGATGACGACTCCGTGCTCGAATCCGACATCACCATCTGGGCCGCTGGCGTCGCCATCCCCGACCGCGTCTCCGAGTGGGGCCTGCCGCAGGACAAGCGCAACCGCCTCGACGTGGACGAGACCCTGCAGGTCAAGGGCTTCCCAGGGGTGTACGCCGCCGGCGACATGGCCGGCGGTGACATCGCCCTGCCCCAGCTCGCCCAGCCCGCGATCCAGACCGGTCAGGCCGTCGCCCGCTCGATCGACGCCGTGGTGCGCGGTCGCCGCCCGAAGCCCTTCCGCTACACCAACCTCGGCACGATGGCCACGATCGGCCGCCGCGCCGCGATCACCGAGCTGCCCGAGGCGCCCGTGATCGGCTCGGTGGGCATGACCGGCACCATCGGCTGGCTCTCCTGGCTGGGCGTGCACGTCACCAAGATGCTCGGCCACCGCAACCAGCGCGCTGTCGCCATGAACCTGATCTCCCTGTACGGCGGCAACCGCGCCACCCACCAGCCGAACCCCGTGGTGGGCGAGGTCGACTCGCTGCGCGCCGCCCGGATGTTCGAGGAGCAGGCCCCGCACCGCCTGTTCGGCGCCAACGCCGGCGGCGGCATCACGGCCGACGGCACCCAGGAGACCGACGCCGAGGCCGTGGCAGCCCCCGACGCCCAGGGCGCCCGCGAGGTCACCGACCC
>DXDT01000029.1 GCA_019115335.1 Candidatus Brachybacterium merdigallinarum | reverse complement strand
TACGATGTACGACGTGTCGCTCGCAGATCCCCCTCCCCAGGTCTTCCCGTCCCGCACCGAGTTCGCGCTCACCACGATCAAGCAGGGCATCCTGAGCGGTCGGTACGCTCCGGGCCAGGCGCTGGTCGAGTCGGAGATCGCGAAGGAGCTCGGGGTGTCCAAGACTCCGGTGCGGGAAGCGCTGAAGACGCTGGAGATGAGCGGGCTGGTGGTCATGCGCCCCTACTCGGGGACCCGGGTCCGCCAGCTGACGATGGAGGACGCCGTGGCGATCTACGACCTCCGCCTCCTCCTCGAACCGGAGGCCGTGCGTCGCAGCGTGGCCAACGGGCTCGCACTCGATCCCGCGAGGGACTCCCTGGAGCGGGCGCGCGGCGTCGAGGACGCCCCTGTCCGCAGTCTCGAGAACCGCGCGTTCCACGCGGCGCTCTGGGCCGCAGCCGGCAACCCCGAGCTGCTCGAGACCCTCGAGAACCTGCGTGATCGCACAGCGCTGGTCGCCGTCGCGACCTGGGCCCGTCGGCCCAGCTGGGAGCTGGAGGCCCAGGAGCACGCAGGGATCCTCCAGGCGGCGGAGGCCGGGGACGCCGATGAGGCCTCCGCCCTCACGCGAGCGCACATCGCCGGCTTCCTCGACCGGATGCGCACGAAGGGAGGCGACATCTGACAGCGAGATGCGGCCCGTTCACCGCCAAGATCCGGGGCCGCATCTCTGAATCCGTACTCCAACCGGAGTACTCACGCCACTCAAGGAGCAACGTTGCTTCATCGTACTCAACCCCCGTCCACCTCACCCGACGCCGCGAGCGCGCAGAGAAGCCACATGCGCTGGATGATCGTCGCCTTCTCCGCACTCGGCCTGACCATCGCCTACCTCGACCGCGCCGCGCTCAGCGTCGCGCTCCCCTTCATGGCAGAGGACTTCCACATCAGCCCTGCCATCCAGGGCGTCCTGCTGTCCTCCTTCTTCTGGACCTACGCCCTCTTCCAGATCCCCTCCGGCTGGATCCTCGACAAGTTCGGGCCCCGCGTCATCTATCCGATCGCCGTGGGTTGGTGGTCGGTCTGGACTGCTCTGACCGCGCTGTCCACCGGGGTCACCAGCGCCATCGTGTTCCGCATGGGCCTCGGCATCGGCGAAGCACCGGTGCAGCCCGCAAACATCAAGGTGGTCTCGCAATGGTTCCCGCGGCGAGAGCGCGCGCTGGCATCGAGCCTGTTCGACATGGGCCAGCAGATCGGCCAGGCGCTCTCGATCCCGGTCGTGACCGGGATCGCCGTGTTCGCCGGATGGCGCTGGGCCTTCGTGATCATCGGGCTGGTGGGGCTGCTGTGGATCATCGGCTGGTTGGCCATCTACCGCTCCCCCGACAAGCACCCGCGCGTCAATGCGGCAGAGCTGCGGCATATCCGTTCCGACCAGGCCGAGATGGCGCCGGTGGAAGCGGGCAACCCGCGCTGGCGCGACCTGTTCACCAATCACCAGACCTGGGCGCTTACCTCCGGATACGTGTTCCGCTCCCTCGCCGGAGCCTTCTTCCTCACCTGGTACCCGAGCTATCTCCTCAATGACCGCGGCTTCACCGAGGCGGAGTTCGGGATGGTCGGGGCACTGCCGGCCCTGATCGGCATCGGCTCCACGGTGCTCGGCGGCGTGGTCTCGGACCGGATGCTGGCCTCCGGCCTCTCACCGAACCTGAGCCGGAAGATCCCGATCATCAGCGGGCTCGTGATCAGCGCGAGCATCGGCTTCAGCCCGTTCATCGACAGCAACGTGCTGCTGATGGTCGTGCTGACCGTCTCCAGCGCGGCCCACTCGTTCGCAGGCGCCGCGATCCTCAGCCTGCCCGCCGAGGTCGCGGAGTCCCCCGACCAGGTCGGCTCGCTCGCCGGATTCCAGAACTTCGGTTCACAGCTCGGCAACCTCATCAGCCCCATCGGCATCGGCCTGTTCCTCACCTTCTCCGGCGGCTCGTACGTGGGCCCCCTGGTGTTCGCCGCTCTCAGCTGCCTGATCAGCGCCGCGATCTACGGACTCTGGGTGCGCATCAAGCCCGTCGAGACCCTGCCCTCCACCGACACACCGATCAGCAACGGAGCATCATGACCTCCCCCCATCACATCGCCCGCGACCTCGAGACCGTCGTCGGCATCCCCGCCCTCCCCTACCAATCCGATGGCTCCATCGATGTGCGCACCTCGCGCCGGCTGGCCACCCGACTCGTCGACAGCGGGCTGAGCGTCCTCACCGCGAACGGGAACACCGGGGAGTTCTATGCGCTCTCCCCCGCTGAGCGCCGCACCGCCCGCGATGCCCTGCTCGAGGCGGTGGGCGACCACGCCACGATCATCACCGGGGTCGGGCTCGACCTCCACACCGCGACCACCGAGGCGAGGGCCGCGGCGGAGGCCGGCGTGAACGGCATCATGGTGCATCAGCCCGTGCTGCCCTACCTCTCGCCGAGCGGCTGGGTCGACTACGTCGCAACGGTCGCCTCCGCCGTGCCCGACCTCGCCGTGCTCCCCTACGTGAGCTCTGCGAAGATCGGCGGGGCCCAGGTGAGCGAGCTCGTGCGCCGCTGCCCGAACGTCGTCGGGCTGAAGTATTCCGTGCCCGACCCCGTCGATTTCGCGCGGACCGTCCGGGAGTCCGAGGCCGCGCTGGTCTGGATCGCCGGGCTCGCGGAGAACTATGCGGCCTCGGCGTGGCAGTCCGGGGCCCGCGCCTTCACCTCCGGTCTCGTGAACGTCTTCCCCCGCCTCTCCCTCGACCTGCTCGACGCGCTGCGCGATGCGAACCTTCCTCGTGTCACGCAGCTGCAGGATGCGATCAGCGAATTCGAGGCGATGCGAGCACACAACGGCAGCGCGAACAACGTCTCGGTCGTCAAGGAGGCCATGCACCAGCTGGGGCTCTGCGACCGCTCCGTGCGGCCGCCCAGCGCCGTGCTCTCCGACGCGGAACGGGCGGGGATCTCGAGGATGATCAACGAATGGGGGCTCACAGCATGAGGATCGAACGCCTGGAGACATTCCTGCAGAGAGTCGGGGACCGCCCCCGGGTCCTGCTGAAGCTCACCACGGACGACGGCATCGAAGGGTGGGCCGAGCTCTACAACCACGGCCCGGACCTCTCCTACCCGGCGATCATGGAGTACTTCGCCGCACAGATCGCCGGCATCGAGGCCACCCGCATCTCCTACGTCAACCAGCTGCTGCTCCAATCCGGGCGCTTCCCTCCCGGTGCTCTGGGACTGGCTGTGATCGCGGCGATCGACCATGCACTGTGGGACGTCGCCGCGAAGGCGGCCGGGCTGCCGGTCTACCAGCTGCTCGGCGGGCAGGTCCGCGACCGGGTGCGTGTGTACACCGGCCTGTACTCCGCCCCGGAGGTCAGTGAGCTCACCGAACGCACCG
>DXDT01000209.1 GCA_019115335.1 Candidatus Brachybacterium merdigallinarum | reverse complement strand
GATCATCATGCAGCAGATCGCCAACGCGATCACCACCAACAACCCCGAGGTCCACCTCATGGTCGTGCTCGTGGACGAGCGCCCCGAGGAGGTCACCGACATGCAGCGCACGGTCAAGGGCGAGGTCATCGCCTCGACCTTCGACCGGCCCGCCTCGGATCACACCATCGTCGCCGAGCTCGCGATCGAGCGTGCCAAGCGCCTGGTCGAGATGGGCAAGGACGTCGTGGTGCTGCTGGACTCCCTCACCCGGCTCTCGCGGGCCTACAACCTCGCCGCCCCCGCCTCGGGCCGGATCCTCTCCGGCGGTGTGGACGCCTCGGCGCTGTACCCGCCCAAGCGCTTCTTCGGTGCCGCGCGCAACATCGAGCACGGCGGCTCCCTGACCATCCTCGCCTCCGCCCTGGTGGAGACGGGGTCGAAGATGGACGAGGTGATCTTCGAGGAGTTCAAGGGCACCGGCAACATGGAGCTGCGCCTCTCCCGCAACCTCGCGGACAAGCGCATCTTCCCGGCCGTGGACGTCAACGCCTCCGGCACCCGCCGCGAGGAGGAGCTGATGGCGCGCGACGAGCTCGCGATCATGTGGAAGCTGCGCCGCGTGCTCGGCGCGCTCGAGCAGCAGCAGGCGCTCGAGCTGCTCATGGAGCGGATCAAGAAGACGCAGTCCAACACCGAGTTCCTGATGACGGTGCAGAAGAACACGCCGAGTGTGAACGGGCGCTCCTCCGACTGACCGGCGAGCGCGGCGAGCCCCGACCCGGGCCCCTCACGCAGGCCGCAGCGGCCCTGACCGGAGATGCCGGTCGGGACCGCTGCGGCCTGTTCTCGTCCCAGGGGGCGGGCCGCCTTGCAGGGCTCGGGGACACACCGGTACGGTGAACGTTCACGGGGTGATGGGTCGCAGGAAGCATGAGGCGCCCACCCGCTGCGCTCCAGCGGTCAGCCCCGAGCGGGCAGTCATCCCGCCCCCCTCGACACCCCTCCAGCAGACAGTGAGGTCTTCATGAGCAGCACCTTTCGCTGGGCCGTCCTCGGCCCCGGCACCATCGCCCGTCGTTTCGCCGGCCAGCTGCCGCACTCCGAGACCGGCACGCTGGTCGCCGTCGGCAGCTCCTCACCGCAGCGCGCCCAGGAGTTCGCCGACGAGTTCCCGCTCCAGGGTCCCGCCCTCGTGGGGGACTACGCCCAGGTGCTCGGCCACCCGGAGGTCGACGCCGTCTACATCTCCACCGTCCACACCGGGCACGCCGACCTGGCCGTCGCCGCGCTCGAGGCCGGCAAGCACGTGCTGTGCGAGAAGCCGCTGACTCCGAACGCCGGCACCACCATGGCGCTGCTCGACCTCGCGGCCCGCTCCGGCCCGACGCTGCTGGAGGCGTACATGTACCGCTTCCACCCGCAGACCGTGCGACTGCTGGAGCTGATCGGCGAGGGCGCGATCGGGGAGATCACCCACGTGGACGCCTCCTTCTCCTTCGACACCGGCGGCCGGAGCGGCCGCCTGTTCGACCCGCAGCTCGCCGGCGGCGGGATCCTCGACGTCGGCGGGTACCCGCTGTCCTTCGCTCGTTTCGTCGCCGGTGCCGCCCAGGGCGAACCCTTCGTCGATCCGGTCTCCCTGCGCGGCAGCGGCACCCTCGGCGAGACCGGGGTCGACGAATGGGCCACCGCCCACCTCACCTTCCCCAGCGGCATGACCGCGACCCTCCGCACCGGAGTGCGGGTGGCTGATCCGCAGTCCGCGACCATCACCGGCACCCGCGGCGTGATCCGCCTGGCGGACCCGTGGGGACTGGACCAGGCGACCGTCATCGAGCTGGACGTGGTGGGGGAGGAGCCTCAGCGCCTGGAGATCCCTGCCGCCCACGCCTATGCGCGGGAGGCCGATGCTCTCGCCGCCGCGGCTGCGGCCGGCACCGAGGTCCCGGAGCTGACCGGGCGCAACTCCCTGGGGCTGGCCCGCTGGCTCGATGCCTGGCGCGGCGAGCTGGGCCTGCGCTACCCCTTCGAGGCCGACGACGCGAACATCCCCAGCCTGACCGGCAGGCCCCTGCAGGCGGGGTCGGTGCCCGCGGTGCCGGGACCGCCCTCGATCGCGATGCCGGCCGCGCACCTGCCCGGGCTCGACAAGCCCGTCTCGCGCCTGGTCATGGGATGCGACAACCAGCCCGATCTTGCGCACGCCTCGGCGATGTTCGATGCGTTCTTCGAGATGGGCGGCACCACCTTCGACTCCGCATACATCTACGGCGGCGGCGAGCACGAGAAGCTCCTGGGCAGGTGGGTCCAGAACCGCGGGGTCCGCGAGGACGTCGTGGTGATCATGAAGGGAGCCCACACCCCCTACTGCGATCCGGAATCCCTGGTGCGGCAGCTCGAGGAGTCGCTGGACCGTCAGGGCACCGACTACGCGGACCTGTACATGATGCACCGCGACAATCCCGAGATCGGGGTGGACGAGTTCGTCGACGTCCTCGACGAGCTGGTGCGCGCCGGCCGGATCCGGGCCGTCGGCGGCTCCAACTGGACCCCGGAGCGGGTCGACGCCGCCAACGAGTACGCCCAGCGCACCGGCAAGGTCGGCTTCACGATCCTGTCCAACCACTTCGGGCTCGCCCGCGCCCTGGACGTCCCCTGGGAGGGCTGCGTCCACGTCACCGACCCCGAGTCCCGCCAGTGGCTGACCGAGCGCCAGATCGCCCTGCTGCCGTGGTCCTCGCAGGCGCGAGGATTCTTCACCGGCCGCGCCCACCCCGAGGACCGCTCGGATGCCGAGCTGGTGCGCTGCTACTACAGCGATGACAACTTCGAGCGCCTCGAGCGCGCGCGGACCATCGCCGCCGAGCAGGGCGTGCCCGCCACCGCCGTGGCCCTCGCCTACGTGCTCGCCCAGCCCTTCCCGACCTTCCCGCTGTTCGGACCCCGCACCATCGAGGAGATGCGCTCCTCCACACTGGGGCTGTCCGTCCAGCTCAGCGAGGCCGATGTGGCCTGGCTCGACCTGCGCGGCGAGAGGAGCTGAGGGATGGCCGCACCGGGTCGCCGTGCGACGATCATCGACGTCGCCCAGCTCGCCGGGGTCTCCCGGCAGACGGTGACCCGGGCGGTCAACGACATGCCGGGCATCAGCTCCAGCACCCGGCAGCGGGTGCTGGACGCCGCCCAGCAGCTGAACTATCGGCCCTCGCACTTCGGTCGCGGGCTCGTCGAGCAGGGTCCCACCGCCCTGGGGGTCGCCGTCCGCGACCTGTCCAACACCTACTTCGCCGAGCTCGGTGCCGCGCTGGTGCGTGCCGCCGCTCCCCGGGGATGGAACGTGGTCCTCACCGAGACCGATCACGCCCCGGATCCCGAGCACGCGGCCAGGGAGCTGGCGCGGAAGGTCGACGCACTGGTCGGCTACGGCGTCGCCACCGGACAGCTGCGGGGCGCGGTCGGCATGCCCGTGGTGGAGCTCGGCGACAGCGACGACATCGGCAGGGACCGCGGAGTGGTGGAGCTCGCCACCGCCCCCGCCCTGGATGCGCTGGTGACCCACCTCCGCGACGCCGGGGTGCAGCGCCCCGTGGTCGTCGATCTGGTCGAGGGTGAGATCGATGGCGAGACCGAGGGCACTCGCGATGCCGAGATCGATACCGGGAGCACCGCCGTCACCGCTGCCGATCACGCGCCGGCCCATCGCGCCCGGCGACTGGTCAACGCCCTCGCCCCGCTCAGCGCTGACGGCTCCGTGCCCTGCCTCCCGGCCCGGGCCCGGACCGGGCACGGGGATCTCGTCGATCGAGTCCTCGCCGAGCAGGCCGATGCGCTGATCGCCTTCAACGACGAGCTCGCGGTGCGACTGCTGCGCACCCTGCGCGGCCGCGGCATCGACGTGCCGGGCAGGATCCGGGTGGTGGGCATCGACGGCCTGGAGATCTCCAGCCTCGTCTCCCCGACGCTGACCACGCTCGCGATCGACCTCATGGAGGTCGCCGAGCAGACCGTCGAACTGGTGGCGGGAATGCTCGAGGGGACGATCCCCCTGACCGGGCCCGAGGCGCACCGCATCGTGCCCTTCGAGCTCCTGCGGCGCGAATCCGCCTGAGCACGAGCTCGCCCCGTGCACGGTTCCGCTCCGAGCCCTGCCCCGGGCACGGGACGGAGTGAGGCGCAGCCCGGTGCGAGCCCCGGGCGGGATGTTACGCACGCCGCACCGGTTCCCCCTCGCCGTGAGGAGCGGGCCATGACAGAATGGGCCGCCGGTTCTGGTTCACGGCGCCCGCCGGGCGCCGACCCAGCGACCCGAGAAGGAGAGAGACATGAAGGCCGATATCCATCCCGCATACAACGTGACCGAGGTGAGCTGCACCTGCGGCAACACCTTCACCACCCGCAGCACCAAGAGCGACGGCGTCATCCGCGCCGAGGTCTGCTCCGCCTGCCACCCCTTCTACACCGGCAAGCAGAAGATCCTCGACACCGGCGGCCGTGTGGCCCGCTTCGAGGCCCGCTACGGCAAGAAGAAGGCCTGACCCGAGGCGAGCGCGGGCAGAGGGCGCCCATCGGCCCTGCCCTCCCCGCCCCTTCCGATGCCGGTGCACGCCCCACGGCGTGCACCGGCATCGTCGTTCCGACCCTGAGGGAGTGCAGTGAGCAGCATCGACGAGGAGCGCCTGGCCCCGCTGCGGGCGGAGCATGCTCGTCTCCAGCGGGAGATGGCGGACCCCGCCCTGCACGAGAACGCCTCCCGGGCCCGGCGGGTCGGTCGCCGCTACGCCGAGCTCGAGGCCGTGATCGGCGCCGCTGATGAGCTGCGCGGCCTCCGCGCCGACCTCGCCGCCGCCGAGGAGCTGGGCGGAGAGGATCCCGAGTTCGCCGCCGAGGCCGATGCCCTGCGCGTACAGGCCGAGCGGGCCGCGGAACGGCTCGAGGACCTCCTGGCCCCCCGCGACCCCGATGACGCCCGAGACGTGATCATGGAGATCAAGGCCGGCGCCGGGGGAGAGGAATCCGCACTCTTCGCCGCCGAGCTGATGCGGATGTACCGCGCCTACGCCGACTCCCGTGGCTGGCGCACCGAGGTGCTCACCGCCTCCGAGTCCGAGCTCGGCGGGGTGCGCGATGCGACCCTCGCCATCACCTCCCGCTCCGCCGCCAGCGCGGCCGACGGCGTCTTCGCACATCTCAAGCACGAGGCCGGGGTACACCGCGTGCAGCGGGTCCCGGTGACCGAGTCCGCCGGCCGGGTCCACACCTCCGCCGTGGGCGTGCTGGTGCTGCCCGAGGCGGACGAGACCGATGAGGACGAGCTGCTGGCCGAGGCGATGGCCCCGGCCAACCTGCGGATCGACGTGTACCGCTCCTCCGGCCCCGGCGGCCAGAGCGTGAACACCACCGACTCCGCCGTGCGCATCACCCACGTGCCCACCGGCATCATCGCCTCCTGCCAGGACCAGAAGAGCCAGCTGCAGAACAAGGAGCAGGCTCTGCGGATCCTGCGCACCCGCATCCTGGACGTGCAGCGCGCGCAGCAGGATGCCGAGGCCAGCGCCGTGCGCCGCTCGCAGGTGCGCACCGTGGACCGCTCCGAGCGCATCCGCACCTACAACTTCCCCGAGTCCCGGGTGGCCGATCACCGCACCGGATACAAGGCCGGGAACCTCGCCGCCGTGCTCGGCGGCGATCTCGAGGAGCTGATCGCCTCCAGCCGCACCGCGGAGCGGGAGGCCCGACTGGCCGATGCCGCCGAGGGCGCCGACGCCCCGGGCCCGGCATGAGCGCACCGGTGCGGCAGCGCCTGCGTGACGCCCTCGCCGCGGCCACCGAGCGGCTGGGCCGGGCCGGCGTCCCCTCACCCAGCGTCGACGCGCGGGCGCTGATCACCGCCGCGGCCCGGACCGAGCGACCGCTGGTGATGCTGGACGAGCTGCCGGTGGACTTCGACGCCGAGCTCGAGCAGCTGCTGCGGCGCCGTGAGAGCCGGGAGCCACTGCAGCTGATCCTCGGGCGCACCGGCTTCCGCCGCGTCGAGCTGCGCATGCGCCCCGGAGTCTTCATCCCGCGCCCCGAGACCGAGCTCGCCGTGGACCTGCTGCACCAGCACGCGGCGCAGGCCGGGACACCGCCTGCCCGCGTGGTGGACCTGTGCACCGGCAGC
>DXDT01000208.1 GCA_019115335.1 Candidatus Brachybacterium merdigallinarum | reverse complement strand
TTCGTCGCCCTGAACCACGGCTTCGGCGCCCTGTTCGGGCCGGTCGGGAAGTTCGTCGCCCTGGTGCTGATCGCGCTGCAGATCTCCGGGGCGGGCGGCACCTACCCGGTCCCGACCCTGCCGGGCTTCTTCCAGATGCTCCACCCATACCTGCCGATGACCCATGCGGTCGACGCCTTCCGCGGCGCGATCGGCGGCGGCTGGATCGATCCGACCGGGGACCTCGCCTGGCTGTCAGGCTGGCTGGTGGTCGGCGTGGTGCTGGGGCTGCTCGGCGCGGTCGTCCAGCGCCGCCGCACCCTGCGCCAGCTCGGCGCGGACGGGTCCGGACAGGAAGGCACGGACGCGGCGGAGCCCGAGCCCGCCACGGGCTCCGCCGCCCGCGCCTGAGTCGCCGGCACCCCGACGCCGGGACGCCCGGAGCCGGGGCGGGGCATGGTCAGGTGCTGGCGCAGGGCGTACCGCTATGCCTACATAGGCATAGCGGCACGCTGCACGCCCGTCCCCGTCCACCCTCCTCAGGTCAGACACCCCGGGCGCGGTGGATCAGAGGAGGACCGACAGGCCAGGCCGGACGCGGCGGGTCAGGCGAGGATCGGCAGGTCCGGACGGGCGACGGGGCCACCGACGGCGGAGGTCTCGGTCGCAGGGCCCGTCCCGCGGCCCAGCGAGCGGATCTCCCAGCCCGCGTCCCGCCACGCCCCAGGGTCCAGGACGTTGCGGCCGTCGATCATGCGCGGAGCGGCGACGAGGTTCCGCACGCGCACCGGGTCCAGACCCTTGTACTCGCGCCACTCGGTCAGCAGCAGAACCAGCTCGGCGCCGGCGAGCGCCTGTTCCGTGTCGGCCTGGCCGACCAGACCGGGGACGCGCTTCGCGGCGTTGTCCAGGGCCTCGGGGTCGGTGACCGTGACATGAGCGCCCGCGGACATCAGGCGGGAGACGACCTCGAGGGCCGGGGAATCGCGCACATCGTCGCTGTCGGGCTTGAACGCGGCGCCGAGCACGGTGATGTGTCGGCCGGCGAGGTCGCCGAGCAGCTCGCGGGCGAGCTCGACCACGCGCACCCGTCGGCGCTGGTTGACAGCATCGACCTCGCGGAGGAAGCCGAGCGCCTCGCCCACGCCGAGATCCTCCGCCGAGGCGATGAAGGCGCGGATGTCCTTGGGCAGGCAGCCGCCGCCGAAGCCGATACCGGCGCGCAGGAACTTCCCGCCGATGCGGTCGTCCATGCCGATCGCGCGGGCGACGTCGGTGACGTCACCGCCGGTGGCCTCGCACAGCTCCGCGATCGCGTTGATGAAGGAGATCTTGGTGGCGAGGAAGGCGTTGGCGGAGACCTTCACCAGCTCCGCGGTCTCGAAGCCCATCACCAGGCGCGGCACCTCGGCGGCGATCAGTCGGGCGTAGACCGCGTCCAGCAGCGCGATCTGCGCGTCGGCCGCGGGGGTACCGGGCGCGGCCACGCCGTAGACGAGACGGTCGGGGGCGAGGGTGTCCTGGACGGCGAAGCCCTCACGCAGGAACTCGGGGTTCCACATCAGGTCCGCACCGGGCACCGCGGTGAGCTGGGCGCGCAGGCGGCGGGCGGTGCCGGCGGGGACGGTGGACTTGCCAACCACCAGGGTCGGCGCGCCGCTGCGGGCGGGCAGCACCTCGACGAGGGAGGCGACGGCAGATTCGAGCGAGCGAAGGTCGGCGCCGAAGCCGTCGGCCCGCTGCGGGGTGCCGAGGCCCAGGAAGTGCACGTCGGCGTGAGCGATCTCGGCGTAGTCGGTGGTGAAACGGAGACGACCGGCAGCCAGACCGCCGCGGAGGATCCCCTCGAAACCGGGCTCGTGGAAGGGGGCGCGGCCGGCCTGCATGGCGGCGACGCGGCCTGAGTCCACATCCAGGCCGATCACGTCGTGGCCCAGCTCGGCCATCGCGGCGGCGTGCACCGCTCCCAGGTATCCCACACCGATGACGGAGACGATCATCGCGCTTCCCTCCCACTGGCGGCCACGGCCACTCCCGGACGAGTCCCCCTCACCGTGACAGGCGCAGGTGTCATCGAGGTGTCGCGGGCATGGAGGGCAGGAGAGGAGCAGGTGCCCGGCGGGGCTCGGGTCGGGCCTCGGACGCCGAACAGGCCCACCCCCTGGGGACGCTGACCTCGCTGAACTCACTGTTCGACGGCGCCTTCGAGGGCACGAGCTGCTCGACGGACGGCGTCTGCGCCTGAGCTCACCGAGTCCCGCCGAGAACTGGACCAGGGCCGGGTGCTGTGCCTATATAGGCACAGCACCCGGCCCAGCGCCAATACTCGGAAGGGCGGGCGACCCGGTGCTGCTCCGGGAGACGGGCGCTCCACTACCGGCCCCGCGAGATGAGCGACCCGGTACTGCCCCCGGGAGACGGGCGATGTCCACATCGGCCACCTGCGGGTGGACGTGGCCGAACAGAGGGCGGTGAGCTCTGCTCACCGCCCTCTTCGCCGGGCCCGCTCTCCCCTGCCGACCCGGTGCCCTGGTCACGACGTCGCGGACATGACCGCTCTCGCGCATCGGCCCTCTCCGCTCAGTGCGCTGCAGAACCCGCCCTGCAGCGGGAACCGTCTCCGGTGGAGAGGGCACCCCAAGCCTAGGGAGGCCAGCCCTGTCCGCTTCGGGACCTATGGCCCAGTGCAACGGTCCGCCGCTTCGCCGAGGGGTGGAGGAGCAGGGGCGAGGGCCGGATCGTGATCGTGGGCACTGGGGCGCACGAGACCGGGCGGTCGAAGCCCGCGATCCTCGTTTCCAGCATCGACGGTGGAACATCACCGCGGCCTACCCGCAGCCCACGCTGTGCGACACGCTCTGAGCCCGAGCCCTCCGGCACCGGCTCCGGCTCGCCGCCGTAGGCAGCGCGGTGGAGGTGCAGGGGCGCAACGACGATTGTTCACCGCTGCTCGACTCGCATGCCCACGCGCTGTCCCACTCCCCCTCTCGGTCGTGCACCGGGGCACGTGCCACCTCAGTCCCGGACCCAGTCCTCGATCTCCTCGGGCATCTCGACGGTGAACTCCTTGGCCCAGCCGCCCTCCGGGGTCTGGGAGATGCGGGAGGTGCCGATATCGCTGGAGAGCACCCACAGCACATCCGCGCCGTCCTCGTTCTGCTGCTCCCAGATCAGGCTCGGCATCAAGCGCTTCACGTAGGGGAAGTCATCAGCCCAGATGTCGTTGCCCTCGGCATCGCGCAGCATCACACCGATCTCCTCACCAGCCTGGTCCAGCACTGCGCTGACCGTGCCGGAGGGCGCCGGCACCTCCTGGCCGAGCTCGCTGACCGGAGTCGGGCCGGCGGGCGCCTCCTCCCAGCCGGTGCAGGCGACCAGGCCTCCGCCGGCCACAGCGGTGGCCATACCGGTCAGCAGGAGCCGTCGCGAGGGCAGGAGCTGCCGCGCAGGCCGGGTCCGTCGCACGGGCAGGGGCCGCTGCGGAGACGTCGCCAGTCGCCACAGCAGGGTTCGACGGGGCGGATGAAGGCCGCGCATCAGCGCTCTCCCTGCACGGGGGAATCCGGCAGCTGCCGGGCACGAACATCCCGCAGCTGCTCCGCGTGAGCTCCCCGCAGGGCGGCGGCGCGGGCCCGGACCTGCTCGCGCTTGGCGGGATCGGTGGCGACGTCGCGGATGATCCAGGCCATCGCGCGGGCGCCGTCGTCCATGAGGCGGTATCCCTCCGGGGAGGCGGCGTCGGCGGCGAACTCGCGGGTGTGCAGGGAGCTGGCGGAGCCCGTGATGCCGACGAAGGGATGCAGGGAGGGGACGCGCTGGGAGACGTTGCCCATGTCGGTCGAGGCGGCCATGATCCCCACCGATCCTGCCAGCGGCCGACCCAGCCGGGCCATCGCATCGGCCCAGGAGGCGGCGAGCACCTCGTCCTGTTGGACGGGCTCGTACACCGGCTCGGTGGCGAGGATCTCCACGGTGCAGCCGGTGGCGACGGCGCCGGCGCGCACGCACTCCAGCAGCCGGTCGCGCAGCACCTCGAACTCCGGCATAGTCAGGGCCCGGCACTCGAGGTCGATCACGGCGGTCTCGGGAATGATGTTGGTGACACCGCTCTGCTGAGGGACCAGGGCCAGGCGCTGGCCGTCCGTGACCCGCTGGCGCAAGAGCCCGGCGGCGACCTGGGCGATGACCGCGGCGTCGTTGGCGTTGACGCCGTCAGCCGGGTTGGCCGCCGCGTGGGCGCCGCGCCCGGTGTAGGTCGCGCGCCAGCGGCCGACGGCCTGGCTGGTCGAGCCGGCGACGTCGTAGGAGTCGGTGTGCGGGGTGGGGTGGACCATCAGGGACAGGTCCACCCCGTCGAAGACGCCGTGCTCGATCAGCAGAGCCTTGCCGCCGCCGTGCTCCTCAGCCGGGGTGCCGATCACCTGCAGGGTGATGTCCAGCTCCGGGACCTGCTCCGCGATCGCGAGCGCCGCGCCGAGGGAGGCGCCGGCGATCAGGTGGTGGCCGCAGCCGTGGCCGATCTCGGGCAGGGCGTCGTACTCGACGCACAGGGAGGCCACCAGGCTGCCCGTGCCGAGGGTGGCCCGGAAGGCGGTGGGCAGCCCGCAGACGCCGCGCTCGACCGTGAACCCGGCCTCCCCCAGCAGGTCTGTGCACAGCGCATGGGCACGGTGCTCCTCGAAGGCGAGCTCGGGGTGGGCGTGGATCGTGCGGGCGGTCTCGTGGATCCGCTCACGGTGGGAGGCGTAGCCAGCCGCGATCCGGGCGAACTCGGCCGCGTCCCGGGCAGCCGAGCCCGCGGAGGTGGCTGTCGCGTCAAGATCGGCGGGTGTGGTGGCGTCGTCGTTCACCCTGCGATCTTGGCACGGATCGTGGCGCCGGGCGGCGGCTGCCCGAAGAACCCCTCACCGGACAGGATCCCTCATGGCGCTGGACCGTGACGGCGCAGACCGCCCTCACTCCGAGCGCAGCAGCGGGGGGAACAGCGCAGAGCCGTCCCCGGCGCGGTACAGGCGGGCGGGGCGGCCGCCGGTGGGGGCGGCGTGCTCGTCGAGCTCGATCACGAAGTCGGTGGTCCGGGTGACCTTGCGGTGGAAGTTCCCGGGATCCAGCATGGTCCCCCACACGCTCTCGTAGACCCCTCGCAGCTGGGAGATCGTGAACTTCTCGGGCAGGAAGCTGAGGGCCAGCGCCGAGTGCTCGAGCTGGGTGCGGGCCTGCTCGACGGCGACCTCGAGCATGTGCTCGTGGTCGAAGGCGAGGCGGATCCCGGCGTGGTCGGCGACCGGCCACCAGCGGGCGTCGGCGACCTCGCTGCCGCGCCGCGGGTCCGGGAGGTCCGCGCCGAGCGCCATCGACGTCACCGAGACGACCCGGCCGCGGGGGTCGCGGCCGGGCGCGGCGAAGACCTGCACCTGTTCGAGGTGAACGGCCTGCGAGCCGAGATCGGCCTCCTCGGCGAGGACCCGGTGGGCGGCGTCGGCGATGTCCTCGTCGTGGCCGACGAATCCGCCCGGCAGCGCCCAGGACCCGCCGTAGGGATCCTCCTGGCGTTCGATCAGCAGTACGTTCAGCCGGCCCTCGCGCAGGGTGAGGATCACCAGGTCGACGGCGAGCAACACCGGTTCGGGGACGGCGGTCATGACGGGTGGCGGGCTCAGACGTCGAGCCAGCGGCCCCATTTCTCGGCCCGGTGCTCGGCGTCCACGATGCGCACGGTCCCGGAGGTCGAGCGCATCACGATGGACTCGGTGTGGATCCGGTCCACGTCGTAGCGGACCCCTCGCAGCAGGTCGCCGTCGGTGATGCCGGTCGCCGCGAAGTAGCAGTTGTCGGAGGTGACCAGGTCATCCGTGGTCAGCACGCGGTCCAGGTCGTGCCCGGCGTCGATCGCGTGCTGGCGCTCGTCGTCGTCCGTGGGGGCCAGGCGGCCCTGGATCATGCCGCCGGTGGCCTTGACGGCGCAGGCGGCGATGATCCCCTCGGG